>DYRR01000140.1 GCA_020718605.1 Chthoniobacter flavus
ACGGGCCGTGTTGCTTGCACCGGCACAAAAGCGCGGACGAGTCCGCGCAGTCCAAAGCGGGCTGCGCCCGCGAAAAGGCACGGTGGCCGCAAACTTTTCGCGCGAAGCGCTTTGGAGTGCGGAGACTTGTCTGCGCTTTTGGTAGCGCTTTTCCGGCGCATCAGATTCATTGCGATTCACGACATCCGAAAGTGTGACACAGGCGTTCCAGAATCCCGCTTGACATACACACACGACGTATGTATAACTTGAACATGGAAACAATGAAAGAAACCAGGGTGTTCATGAACGGATCGAGCCAGGCGGTGCGGATTCCCAAGGGGTTTCGTTTTCAGTCCGACACCGTTTATCTGAAGAAGGTGCCCGGCGGCATCCTGATGATTGCCAAGGAGCAACGATTTGAAGCGATGCGGAATTCCCTGTCCGAATTCACCGGGGATTTCCTGACAGAGAGGAAACAAGGAGCCTTGGAAAACCGGGCGGGGTTGGAATGAAATACCTGCTCGATACCAACATCTGCATCGAGATCATCCGGCGGCGGTCGGTCGGCGCGATTGAGCGCTGTGAGGCGCATGAGGAGGAAGGCATCGGGATTTCGGCGATCACCTATGCGGAACTGGCATTCGGATGCGAGAAATCTTCAAACCCCGCAAAGAACCGGCGTGCTCTGGAGAAGTTCCTGAGCCCGCTTCAGGTGGCGGATTTTCCCGCCGCCGCCGGAGAGGACTACGCCCGGCTCAGGGCACGCCTGGAAAAGCAGGGAACAATCATCGGACCGAACGACCTCTTGATTGCGGCGCACTGTCTTCATTTGAAAACCACGATGGTCACCAACAACGAGCGCGAGTTCCAGCGCGTCCCTGGACTTCGCGTTGTCAATTGGCTGTAAGAAAATGGCCGCCACAACGCATGGGTTGGGCGTGATCGTAAGCTGGAACTTCCGCCACCTTGCCAATGTGCGGCGCGAAGCCGACTTCAACCGCGTGAATTCATTGTCAGGATACCCGCCTGTGCGAATCGTGAGTCCGCCGGAGGTGGTGTATGAAGAATGATCCACACGAGAAAGAAGGATCAACGCATTCCCCCGGAACATGCGGCTCCGATCCGCAATTGCCTTTCGACGCCGTCGTGGAATCGCGGAAATGGAAGGAACGGGTTGCGAGTGAAGCAGGACCGATCGGCAGCGAGGAATCGGCGCGGTATTTCAGCCGGGAAGCGGCGGACGCCACGCTGCGCGAAGCTCTTGGGAACTGGGACGGTGACGAAGTCCGGGCGGATCGCGTCGCAGAAGAACCGGAGGAACCCCTCCCATGAGCACACATCTTCCCGCTGGTCAGGCTCCTGCTTTGACCATGCCTTGTAGCCCCCTCCTGGCGGAGCGGTACGTCAACCAACTTCCTCCAAAAGCGCGGACGAGTCCGCGCAGTCCAAAGCGGGCTGCGCCCGCGAAATGCCACGGTGCCAGCAAACTTTTCGCGCGAAGCGCTTTGGAGTGCGGAGACTTGTCGCCGTTTTTGGCCGCGCTGGGTGTCGGCTCTCCCTCGTCCGCTCTATGGCATCCGTGCCTTGGGTGAATTAGGCTCCCGGCACTTTCACCGGTCAGGCCGGAGGCTGACCCTCCAATAAAGCTGGCGCGGGCGGCACGGTGAATTTACGGTGCGCGCCATGTCTTTTATCCAACATCTCCGCACGCTTCTGCCTCTGATCCTTGGCCTGGGTCTTGGGGCACTGGGAGCGACGCTTCTCAAAGACAGTCTGCCGGGTGCCGAAGGTTCCCCCGAGGCGCGCACCAGCAAACTGGAGGTGGATCTGAAAAAAGCACAAAACCAGATTCTCGCGCTCGAATCCTCCGGCCCGCCCAAGCCTGTCCGGCATGAGAAAACCCTGCAGAATGAACTCAGGAAAATCGCCGACGACATCCGCGCGGGGCGTCCCGTGAGCCCGGAGGACATTTTCCGGGTGACACAGCCGTTGCTGCGCGATCTGGCGCCTTTGTTCGACCGGATGCGCACCAAACAACAGCAGCAAATGATCGACAGCCAAACCGGCGAGATCGTCCGCAAATACGGATTGGACGCCGCCCAGCAGACGGTCCTCAGGCAATGGTTTGAGCAGAAAGCCGCCACCGAGGCACAGAAATGGAACGATCTAATCTCCCGCGACGGCACGCGCCTGGAGGATATCATGCAGGCCTCTCGCGACGTCCGTCCCGACGAAGGATTGGATGCCGTGATGGGCACGGTGCTAATCGGGGAAAAACTGGCCGCTTTCAAATCCGACCGCCTTGCGCAAAAAGTGGAGCGCGTGCAGTCCGAGGCGGATGGCTATGTCCAGCGTCTGGACGGCATTGTTCCCCTCGATGAAACGCAGCGGGACCAGGTCTTCGGAATCGTGGCCCGGAATTCCCGCGACTACGATCCCGCCATGCGCCTGGAGGGGACGGGAGGCGGGATCGCCGCGGCTCCGGCGGGCTCAAGACAGCAGGCGGTTCTTTCGGTGCTGCGTCCCGATCAGAGGGCCGCTTATGACAAGGAAATGCAGCGCCGCCGGTCCCGCGCGGAGCAGGAGGCCCGCGCCATCGGTCTCACCGCACCACCCGACTTCGATGCCTTCAATGACAACTTCTGATCCCCTCTCCGGCCACACCCGGAGTGCCATCGACATTCGCTGTCTGCGCGTGGACTACGGCGAGTTCACGGCGGTGGATGATTTCACCCTGTCGGTTCCGCAGGGCGAAATCTTCGGCTTGGTGGGACCCAATGGCGCCGGAAAAACCAGCCTTTTCAAAGTGATCACTTCACTCATGGAACCCACCTACGGCGAAGTGCTTCTGGACGGTGTGGATGTGTTCGAGGACACGGAATCCGTGCGGCGGATCATCGGATACATGCCCGATCTTGCCCCGGTGCCGACAGATTTGAGGGTCTGGGAATTTCTGGATTTTCATGCGGCAGCCTACGGGTTGGGCTCAGGCGCCCAACGCCGTTCGCGCGTGGAGGAATGCCTGGCGGAGGTGGATCTCACACCCCAGCGCAACAGTTGGTGCAAAGCGCTCTCTCGCGGCCAGACCCAGCGCGCCGTCCTGGCCAAGACCATGCTGCACCGTCCGCGGGTGCTGATTCTGGACGAACCGGCGAGCGGTCTGGATCCGCTGGCCCGGCGCGATCTGCGCAACGCGCTGCGCGCGCTCACCAGAGCCGGAGCCACGGTGTTTGTGAGTTCCCACATCCTCGGCGAACTCGCCGAAATGTGCTCCTCCCTCTGCGTGATGAACTGCGGACAACTGCTCGCCTCGGGCACCGCAGATCAGGTGCGCCACCAACTCGGCAACACCGGACGAACGATTGTCGCCAGCCTGCTGGGGCGGCACGAAGAGGCGGTCGCGTGGCTGACCGGACAGTCGTGGGTTCACGATCCCAGAATGAACGGCGGGCATGTGCTGTTCGGCTTCGACGGCGGGGACGATGCCCAGGCCAACCTGATGGAAAGCCTCATCGGCAATGGATTCCGATTGCGCGCGTTCGAGGAGAAGCGTTCCTCCTTCGAGGAGATTCTGGTCGAAGTCGCCGAGACCAACCGCCAAACATGAACGCCCCGACGCCTCCCGCCATCCGGCATTCGGCCTGGAACATCTGGCTCAACCCGATCTTCCGCCGCTACTGCCAATCCCGCCTGCGGATCCGCGACCTCGGGATCACTCTCCTGCTCACGATCCTGGTGGCCGGATTTCTTTTCGCAATGGCCACCTCCTTCGGTGCCAGACGCTCCATGGACGCGGTGGATGCCGCCCGCAACGGCATCATTCCACTGTTGGTTCTGCAGGCGCTGATCCTGTTCGTGCTTGGCACGGCGCAGGTGGCGGGCGGCATGACGGCCGAACGCGACGAGGGCGTGATCGATTATCAGCGCCTCATCCCCATGTCGCCGCTCGCGAAAGTGATGGGCTATCTCTTTGGGCTGCCAGTGCGGGAGTACGTGTTGTTTCTCGCCACCATGCCGCTCTCCATCTGGTGTCTGTGGCAGGGACGGGTGACATGGAATATCTGGCTGCCGATTTACGGCGTGCTGTTCAGCTCCACGCTGCTCTATCACCTCACGGGGCTCATCACGGGCACGGTGGTGCGCAATCGGCGCTGGGCTTTTCTTACCTCCATCGCATTGGTGTTCAGCCTCTACACAGTGATTCCGCAGATGGCAAATTTCGGCCTGGTGTTCTTCAAATACCTCACCATCACGCCGGTCTTTACCGAGTGTCTGCCGGGTATTCTTCCGAAAACGGCGGGAAGCGCGCTGAAGGCGGCGCAGCATCTGCTGCCCACGGTCAAGTTTTTCAATCTCGATTTCTCGGAAGCCGTGTTCACCCTGTTCTCGCAGAGCGGCCTTGCGCTCACCTTTGTCGTGATGCTTTGCCGCAAGTGGAGACGGCAGGAATCCCATCTGCTGGGAAAACTCTGGGCCACCGGATTTTTCCTCTGGATCCAAATCCTGCTGCTCGGAAACGCCATTCCGCTCATCGAACCCGGCTCTCTCTTTCCATCGCAGGGATTTGCCTGGATGAGCCGGATCGTTCCGGACTGGGCTCCGGCAAAAAGCGAGGCGGTGCTCATGTCGGGCATTTATGGACTGGTCACCCTCGGCCTGCTTTGGGTGCTCTCGGGAATCATCACCGCGTCCGGCGACCATCAACTCAAGGGATGGCGCAGGGTGCGCAAGCAGGGTCTCTCCGCCATGCCGACGCTGGCGGACGCCGCCACGGGCTTTTTCTTCACCGCCACGATGGCGGTTGCGGGCGCCCTGGGCTGGTATTGGTTCACACGCGCCCTGGTCGAGTCGAGCTGGTTTCCCGGACACCGGGCACCCTGGCATATTCTGGGCGTTTTTTTGGCGGTCCTCCTCGCCGCCGGACTCGGATTTCAGGCACTGCTGGAGCGCAAAGGCGGACGGGCCACGGGACTGGCGGTCATTCTGGTGGGAGTGTTTCCTCTCATGGCGGGCGCCGTTCTGGGAATGATCAGCGAACGGTTGTACCCGATCGGTGCCTGGCTGGTCGGCATGTCTCCGCTGAGTATGCCATTTTTCGCGGCGGCCACGATTCTTTCCATCTCGGAATTGCCCGCCACCCTTGCCCGGGCGGTCCCCCGCTCCTTTTGCTTCTGGCTCGCGGTGTGGTGCGTGTCCACACCCTGGCTAGGCTGGAAGCTTTGGGAAAAGCGCTCAACCCTCGCCGCCCGATGCCATCCGGATGCTCCCAATCAGCCGTCGATCCCGCCCTCGAAAACAAAATCCGCGGGACCGGTGAGGGTGACATTCTGATACACCGTTCCGGACAAATGAAAATTTACCCGCAGGGTGTCTCCGCCCCGCACGTTGACCAGCACCGGCGGAGAGGAGCCCACCGTTCTGTGGGCCACCAGGGCGGAGGCGACCACGCCGGTTCCACAGGCCAATGTCTCGGCCTCCACGCCACGCTCAAAAGTGCGGATTGCAATATGCCCGGGAGCGAGCACCTGGACAAAGTTCACGTTGGCACCCTTGGGGGCGAAGTGCAGATGGTGGCGGATCGCCGACCCGAGTCCCGCGACATCGGCCCGCTCCAGGTTGTCGGTAAAAATCACGGCATGAGGCACTCCGGTGTTGACCGCGTGAATGGTGAAATTCACGCCGCCAATATCCAAATCGACCGGCTCGCTCATATCCTTCGGCTCGCTCATGATGAGCGACACCGCCTCACCCTCGATCTGCGCCCGGATGATTCCGGCCTGCGTCTCAAAGCAAAGGGCGTCCCCGCAACCCGAGGCATGGCGGGCGAACCGCGCAAAACAACGCGCCCCGTTGCCGCACATTTCGGCCTCCCCGCCGTCGCTGTTGAAATACCGCATGCGGAAATCGGCGCCCGCTGTGGCGGCGGGCTCCAGGAGCAGGACGCCATCCGCCCCGATGCCCCGATGCCGGTCGCACCAGTGCGCGATG
>DYRR01000141.1 GCA_020718605.1 Chthoniobacter flavus
GAGAACCGAGCGCATGTGCCATTCCACGTAGTAGGCCAACAGGCACAGCAGAACAGGACTGGCATTTCTGTCCTGATTTATTCGTGTCCATTCGTGAAATTCGTGGTTCAAGAAACCTTCGCCCTGGCTTTCCGGCGCGCTTTCCAGAATTCCAAGGCGATGGGCAGAATCGAGACGATGATGATTCCGAGAATCACAATTTTCATATTCTGCTGAACCACGGGAATATTTCCAAAGAGATACCCCGCTCCCAAAAAGAGACCCACCCAAAGCACGGCTGCTGTCACATTAAAGGCAATGAATTTGGTGTACTTCATCGTGCCCACTCCAGCCACGAATGGAGCGAAGGTGCGCACAATGGGAATGAATTTTGCAAGGATAATGGCGCGCCCGCCGTACTTTTCATAAAACGAATGCGCCTTGATCAGGTGTTTGCGATTGAAAAAGCGGTTGGATTCAAAATGAAAGACGCGGGGGCCGATCCAATTCCCGGTGGCATAGTTGACGGTGTCGCCCAGAATACTCGCCGCGAGAAGCAGAGGGAGGACGATTTGCACGCGCAACCCCATGTCCGGACGCGCGGCCAGAGCGCCGACGGCAAAAAGCAGCGAGTCACCGGGGAGAAAGGGTGTCACCACAAACCCGGTTTCGCAGAAAATGATGAGAAAAAGCAGTGCGTAAATCCACACGCCATAATTCTGGATGAACCAGACAAGATGATTCTCGGCGTGCAGAATAAAATCGATCAGTTGCTTGAGTAATTCCATAGAGCCGTAGAAGAAAGACTTTCCAGCGGGATTTGGAAAGGCATTTCGCGCGGCACCCGCCTCGGCGGGGAGCGGATCTGAAAGACATGTGGAGTTTTCCGGTTCTTCCCTCCTACTGACCAGACTCTGGGATAGGCGACACATCGCGGTGCGGCCTGTCCCAGGGTCTGGCCAATATATGTTCAGTAGCCCGCCTGTGCTTTTACCCCGGCGATTGGGCCGGGGCCGCCTCCGAACCGGGCCATCGTCTCGTCGAGAATCGCCGCCGTGGCACTCGCCCCGATGCGGGTCGCGCCCGCCCCGCGCATCGCCAGCACATCATCCAATGTCCGGATGCCGCCCGCCGCCTTGATTTCCACCGAGGGTGCGCAATGCCCGCGCATGAGCCGGACCCGGGCCACCGTGGCTCCTTCGTAGTCGAACCCTCCCCCCGCACGCTTTACGAAGCCGTAACCTGTCGAGGTTTTCACAAAAGCCACGCCGATCTCCGAGCAGATGCCACAAAGACGCACGATAGGATCGTCCTGCAAATAATCGGTCTCAAAAATCACCTTGAGAATGGCGCCCGCATCGGTGCAGACCGCGTTCACAGCAGAAATATCTTCGGCGACCTCCTCCCAGGCACCGCCGAGCACGCTGCCCGCGTGGATCACCATATCCACCTCCGTCGCCCCGTCGGAGGTGACCTGCCGCGCTTCGGCAACTTTGATCGGGGTGGTGCTGTTCCCATGGGGGAAACCGATCACCGCACACACCGCCGTGCCCGACCCCGCCAGCAGATCGCGCACAAAAGCCGTGGACCGGGGTTTCACGCAGGCCGCCGCCACTCCATAATGTCGCGCCAGGCCGCACCCGGCGCGGACCTCCTCATCCGTCATGAATGGCTGCAGCAGGGCATGATCGATCATCCGGGCGATGCCGGAATAGGAGGGGGGAGAAAGCGGGGTGCTCATAAACGGCAAGTGTTCCAACAAAGACCACGGGCGTCAAACAGGGTTTGGCAGGGTGATGTGGGCGGGTTTCAGATAGAGCGGGGCCACGGGAACACTGTCGGGCAAAAGTTCCTCCACGGACGTCTCTGCGGCCATCCGGGCAAGACGCAAGGCCGAGACGCGGGTTTCTGCCGCCAAATGCGGCATGGATGAGGGACCGTTGGTGAAACAGGGAAATCCGTTGGAAGCTACCCGGGCCGTGATCCCGGATTCCGGCACGAGCACAATCTCGTCCATGAGCCGCCGATCGCGGATTACCGCGTGATACCAAGCGCCCCGACGGGCATCTCCGATCACCTGATACTCCCGATCCGCAACATCCAAGGCACACACCGACGGCGGCGCGACGATGCGCACCCCGAGGCTTGCCCTCAGGCCCATGGCCAACGCGGCGGCCACACGAAGACCGGTGTAAGATCCGGGACCGGTGCCGACCACAATCCGATCGGGACGCGGACATTCCCGGAGTGCCTGCTCCAGACTTTCATACAAAGCACCGTCATGATCGCGTCCGACCTGGAACACCCATTCCCGGGAGGCACCCCCATCCTGTCCGCAAACCACCGCGACACAACCCGCCGCACCCGAGCAATCCAGCGCAAGAATATTCATGGAGTTGCCATCTCCTTCCGGATCTCCACGCTCCGCGCTCCGGATTCATCGATGCCCAGGGTGATCCAATGGGTGCCCGGCGGGAATAGCTCCGGGAACTTGTCGGCCCATTCCACGGCGGCTATGCCCCCGGCATAGAGTGCCTCTTCGATCCCGGCGTCGGTCGCTTCCCCGATATTTTTGAGACGATAAAGATCGGCGTGAAAAACCGCAAGCCGCCCGCCCCGGTATTCGTGGAGCAGGGTAAAGGTCGGACTGGTGACGGTGCCCGCAAATCCGAGCCCCTCGGCCAGCCCTTTCACAAAATGCGTCTTTCCCGCACCCAGATCCCCCGTGAGTGCCAAAACTGCGCCCGCCGCAAGATCACGGCCAAACCCGGCGGCAAAAGCCTGAAGTTCCTCCGGGGACGCGAAGCGGTTCATGGTGTGAAATGATCGAACCCCCTGCCGAGGCTGGTTCGGCCTTGCGGGGTGATTTCCCCGATGCGGGTGAGCCGGACTGCGGGAAAAGCCTCGGCCCAAGCGGTATTGAGACGCGCGACACGAGAGGAGGGACAGGTGAAGAGCAACTCGTAATCCTCCCCGTCCCGCATCGCCCGCGCGACCGAGACACCCCGCCGGCACGGAATATCGGCCGGCGAAATCCGGAACCCGACGCTCGAGGCATCCGCCAGACGCGGCAGATCGGCGGAGAGACCGTCGCTGAGATCCATCATTGCCGACGCGAAGCGTTCTGTGGCAAGCCAGCGTCCTTCACGCACCCTGGGAACGAAGCGTAGATGATGTCCGGACAGCGAGCCGCCCAGCACGCCGGTCACAAAGATGCCGTCGCCGGGACGGGCTCCCGCGCGGGTGCGCATGAGACGCGATTCGACCAGACCGGTGAGTGCGACCGAAAGAAACACCGGTCCCGGAGAACGCAGGGTCTCGCCCCCGGCGACACCCACGCCGAACTGCCGCGCAATCCCGCCCAGGCCGCGGTAGAGTTGATGCGCATAACGTCCGGTTTTTTCACCGGGCAGGGCAATGGTGACCAGTGCCTCGCCCGGAATGCCTCCCATCGCCGCGACATCGCTCAGAACGCGTCCGAGCGCCTTGCGCCCGACCAGCGCGGGCGGGGTGTCTGGAAAAAAGTGGACGCCTTCGATCACGGCATCGGTCTTGAACACCTCCAGCCAGCCCCGGCGGGCGGGCAGCAGAGCGGCACAGTCGTCCCCCGGTCCAAGCACCGCAGCCTGTGCCGGCGGCACAAGGCGGAGCAGCGACCGCACCAGCGCATCCTCCGAACGCGGCCCGGCGGCGGATGGCTTGATCATGGGTTGGCTCCGGGATAGCACAGCAGAAAGGCAAGGGAAACGGCGTTGAACGTGGCGTGCATGATCATGGGCACCAGCAGCGAGCCGGTGGCCTCGTAGGCCAGACACAGACACACCGCCAGCAGGAACAACGGCCCCGTGCTCGGCAGATGCACATGGATCACCGCAAAGAGAGCGGAGGTGACCAGCAGGGAGGGCCACAGACCGATGAATTTTTTCAGTGTGGGATAAAAGTATCCGCGAAAGATAAGCTCCTCGCAAAGGGGCGCGGCGGCGACCGCCATCAGGATCACGCCAAGCCGGCCCGTCTCGCTGTCGTTTTGCAGAAAAAACTTCACGATTTCCTGACCCTCCACCTCGGCACCAAGCAGAGACTGTGTGGCCAACGCGGCAAGCCCCACGAGAGGATAGGCACAGGCAAGGGCGCCGAAAGCCTTCCAAAGTGCCCCGCGAAAACGCATCCGATCCAGTCCCATCACCCCCAGTTTGCCACGGACCGCCAGAAATCCGCCGATCAATCCGGCAAGCATCAGAAACATCAACGCCCCGGTGATGAGCAGTTTGCCATTGATCTCCCTGCTGCCCTGAAAAAATCCGGCCACCGCGTTGGTGGCGAACCACGAACCGAGCATGAGCGTCAGAATCAAATCACCCCGTTCAAACAAAGCCGTCTCCACGAGCCCGGACCCCGCCGTGATGCGCATCGCGATCCTTGAGTAAAACCTCAGCCCGAGTGCCAGCAGGATCAGGGCAGCGGCAATGAGCATCACCGATTCAAATGCGGCAATCGTGTGGGAGGTGCGGACTGTATTCGCGAAGAGAAAAAGACTCATCGGGCAAAATGGGCGGGCAACAGATACATGCGCCCCTGCTCCAGCGCGGTCCATGTCTCGGGAAGAAGACTCAATTTTACTTCACGCCCACGCCCCTTCGCCTCGCCCGCGAACCCGAACAAATTGGAAAAACTGAAGGGCACTTCGTATTTGATCACCGCGGCTCCGGGATCACCGGCAAGCGAACGGGCCCTCTCGTAGGCATCTTCAATATAGCCGAGCCCGTCGATCAAGCCCGCCTCCTTGGCATCGGTGCCCGAAAGGATTCTTCCGTCGGCCATTCCCTCGCGCAATTTGGCCTCGTCCAGTTTGCGCTCCTTCGCCACGATCCCGACAAAGCGTCCGTAGGTCTGCATGACAAGACTCTGGATGTAGGCGCGCTCCTCCTCGGTCATCTCACGGCTGCCGCTCAGGATGTCCTTGAACTTGCCGCTCTTGAACACCATGGCATCGAGGCCGACCTTCCCCAGAAGTTCGCGATAATTGAAGGTCTGAATGATCACCCCGATGCTGCCGGTGATGGAGGTTTCGGAAGCCATCAGATAATTTCCTCCGCAGGCGGCGTAATAACCGCCGGAGGTCGCCATGGATCCCATGTAAATCACCACGGGCTTTTTGGCCCGCGCATCCGAGATGGCCTTGTAAAGCACATCGGACGCCGTGACCTCGCCTCCGGGCGAGTCGATGTTCACAATGATGGCTTTCACCCGGGCGTCCTCGATCGCGTGGTTGAGCAGCAATTTCACATCCTCCACCATGGAATCACTGAACGATCCTTTGTCTCCGGAGGTGATCACGCCGTTGAGATTCACAAGCGCGATTTTGTTTTTGGAATCCTCGGCGTCGAGCAGCGTGGTTTCCTGCAGCGGCACCCGGGTGTGGCGGACCTTTGCCATGCCCATGCCCGCAGGAGCCTTCATCTTGCCGACCGCAACAAAAAACAGAACGAGATTGAGCACCAGACTGGCGCAAAGCAGCAGACCGATCACCAGGGCAAAACATCCGGAACGTTTCATGGCCGACTAAAGTGCCCGAGAACATCCCCGGACACAAGCGGGAGTTTGGGGACACCTCTCTCAATGGTGCAAACCAAAGGAACGTTGGGCATCCCGCCCGATGGATGGGGGCATCCGTGCAAGCAAAGCGTCTCACTCCGCGACTTCCAGACGCAGGAAAGTGCGGTTCACATTGGGCAGGGTGATTCTGATGAGATCGCTCTGCATCAAAGGATACCCGGATTCTTCCGTGGTGAAGGTGCCGGGTTGCGGGACGAATTCCGTCCACTCAACGAGATTGGCACTCTGCATCACCTTAAAGCTTGAGGGGCCGGATGTTTGCGATTTCTTATATTCGAACACGGTCTGCCCGTTCTCGCTTAAGATTTGTCCCTTTCACTTGAAGAGGGGTATCCACTCCAGCGATCGAATTCCCGTTT
>DYRR01000263.1 GCA_020718605.1 Chthoniobacter flavus
CAGAGCCGCCTACGCAATGTAAAATCAAGCAATTGTTTACACCGTTGGAATTCCTGTCAATCGGTGGCGGCCGTGAGGGGGGCGAATTCCCGGATGACTTCCGCCGTGTTGAAGCGGAAGAGCAGACCTCCCCATGGCATGACCCAGGAGATGTCGCGGTGCGTGTTGAGATAATCCAAAGAGGGAAGGTGTCCGACTTCGCCGAGTGCGATGAGTCGGCCCTCCGCGATTTCGAGAAGACCGGTAATGTGGGCGTCGCGGTAGTCGTTGTGATAAATATCGGTCGCGAGAACATCAACGACATCGCCGCCCGGATAGTAGTCCGCGTAGGCCCCGGCTTCGTCGCCCGGGGTGTCGCGGGGCGCGTTGGCATTCCAGACCCAGAGCAGGTTGTTCAGTCCATGGTGGCGGGTGAGGCGCTTGTGCAGATTCCGCCATAGCTTGGCGAATTCAAAGCCCGGAGCGCACCGGGGTCCCCACCAGAACCAGCCGCCATTCATCTCATGATACGGTCGCCAGAGTACAGGGACACCGGCTTCGGCCAGGTGGCCCAAATAGGGTGTGATCCGGTCAACCTGCGAGGTCCATTGCTCATGGAGGGCCGTCCCGGGCATCAGCGCCTCGCGCCACTTTTCCTCCGGGAACTTGCCGCCATGCCAGAGATCGTCGTCCCCGGCGGAATCGCCGCAACCGGGAGCCGGGCAGTGCCACATGAGTGTGATGATCGTGCCCGCCCGGTGAAGGCGGATGCAACGCTCGACCAAATCCATGCGGAGTTGGTGCAGGTCTATCTCCCGAAACTCAGGAAGTGTTTCCGGGGCGAAAATCCGCTCCGGAGCGTATTGCCAGTGAATTCCATGACCGGGCTCGGTGAGGTTGGCCGGACCGCAATGCCCGATGGCCTCGGGTTTTGATCCGTTGTAAACAAAGCCCAGGTCGCTGCCAAAAATCGCGGAAGACTGTCCGGCAATGGTGGCGACTTCATCAAAATACCGCGTGCCGCTTGTGATGTAATCGTGCTGGGCCAGCAGAGTTTTCCGGCCTCGCAACGCATGAAGCCGGGAACGCAAGCCGCGGGCTTCCGGGGACAAGTTGGGATTTGAGGGAGCGGGATTTGGAATCGAGGATGGGCTGGATGCTGAGATTGGCATGAAATGTTCCAAAGCATGAGCGGGTTTGCGCACGGCACAAGTGGGGGAAGTCTAAAACTGTTGTTTCAACGGTGTAAACAATTCGGACAAATAGTAGGAGCATATTAGTCCTTTGCTGA
>DYRR01000264.1 GCA_020718605.1 Chthoniobacter flavus
AGGAGGAGATCGACAAAGAGATCCAGATACGCCGCCACGGTTTTCCCGTTGACCCCAAGGGACTGGGCGATCGTGGCCGCATTGTGAAGCCCGCCGTGCCGGTGGGCCAGCATCGTCCAGAAACGCCGCAAAGTTTCGGCGGGAATACGCGGCCCGAGTTGGGGGATGTCGCGCTCCAGATAGGTGCGGATGAAATCGCGCCGCCACCTCATGCTGGCGGCATCATTGCGCGCCAAAAAACTGTCCGGAAATCCTCCGCGCAGCCACACCATGTCCGCATCGTCGGCCATGACCTCGCTCACACCCAGAGGCCCAAGCTCCAGAAAGCTGATGCGCCCGGCCAGCGATTCGCTGGACTGGTGCAGCAAATCCAAAGACGCCGAACCCAAAAGGAGGTATCGCCCCGGTAGCCCCTTCCTTTTCATCTGGTCGATCCGCCCGCGAAGGATTTTGAACAGGTCCGGCTTGCGCTGGATCTCATCGAGAATCACGAGTTTGTCTTCGTGCCGGGTGAGATAGATCTCGGGGTCCGCGAGTTTCGCGAGATCGGCTTCGGACTCCAAATCCAAGTAAAGGGACTTGGATTTTTCTGCCAAGGCGAGGGTGGTTTTACCCACCTGCCTTGGACCGAGCAGGGCAACGGCGGGTCGCTCCCGCAAACGCTCCCGAAGAACAGGCAATAGACGGCGCACAATCATCCTTGCTTTTATGGATCATATTTCCAGTATTGCAAAGCAATGCATTTGCGCTACGAGCAATTCCTCGGACCGGGAGAAGCGGCGACCATTCGGGTTTCACCCATTTTTCAGGCACCCATTGTGTGCGATGAGCATTTCCACCGCAGCCGAGGCGACACGACTGGATTCCCCGGTCACTACGCCGAAGATGCGGGGGGCGTCCGGGAATTCCTCGTGGAGGTGAACAAACACGCAGCGTGGGACACCTTTTTGCTTAACGGAAAAAGCATCGTCGGGGATGTCTCTGCCGGCGATTTTCGCAATGGTGGCTGTGTGGAACCCGGGTTCGGATTGTCCGGCCCCACCAAAGACGAGGACATCCCCGATTCGAGCGAGGAACCCGGCTTCTGGGGGATTGAGTGATCAAACGGGTCCATGTCGGCTCCACCGCCGCATGGGAAGCCGCGGCAGAGGCCCTCGCCGCGCTCCCTCCGGCCGAGTTCTGAACCATCTGACCCGAATGGCATCTCAGATCAGGCGACTTTTGGATGCAGCCCGTTGCTTCGCTTTGCTCACCCTGCGGGGCTGCC
>DYRR01000142.1 GCA_020718605.1 Chthoniobacter flavus
CTACCGGGTGTTCCCGGACTTCTTGCCTTCGGCTCTGTGGAACGAGAGAACCTCAGCGACGCTCGTCCAGTTTGAGTGGCGGGGTTCGCGGATCCCGAGCAGAGCGCAGGCGGTGCCGAGTGCTATCAAAAGATCCACAAGAAGATCCAGATAACCCATCGGACGCAGGGTCGAGGTCACGCTGGTTTCCGGGCCGATCTTTCGGGGTATTCTTGAATTCATCGACGCTCCGGAAGGGTTTGGGCATCACTCCGCCATCCGGTTGCGGGTCCGCCATGTGGACTTTTCCATTGGCGAGATGGAAGCCTGCACCCTGGCCGAATGACCCTTCCCGGGACGCTGTCGCCAACGGCTCTCAGGATTTCACCACAAACCCGAGATTACCGAGGCGGCCCCACACGGCGTGGGTGGTGCGGGCCGGATCGGTCTGGCCGATCTTGTCGTGACGGTACGTCTTGGTCACGAAGTCCGTAAAGGCGGCGTTCATGTTCACATCGTGTGAAATGAGAAGCCCGCCCGGACGCAGGCGGCGGAAGAAAAAGTCAAACTCACGCAGCATGTGTTTGTAGCGGTGCGAACTGTCATGCAGGAAGAGATCGATCATGTCCGGCAGTCCGCGTTTCATGAAATCCTCGACCTTGCCGTGAAGCGGACGAAAAGGGCCCTTGATTTCCCGGGGGATCAGGCATCCCTGCTCGATGCCCTCCATGGATTCGATGCTCCAAAGCACCGCATCTTTCACCGCTTCATCGTGGATGGCTTTCAGGATGAACGAGGAGGCCATGCCCAGAAATCCGCCGGTTTCCACGGCAACCCCGGGGCGTCCCCAGCGGGTGAGCGCGTAAAGCAGGGCGGCGTCGGTGCGGCCCATGGGACTCGCGCTGCCGCTGGCTTTGCGGCGTCCCATCATTTCTTCCATAAACGCGCTGTCCCGCACTTCCTGCATCGTGCGGAGGAGTTTGCCCCAGTTGAGGGATGGGGCGGGTTGTGCAGCGTGTGAGGGCATGGCGGTTGGATGGATTTTTGGAATGGGGCGGAATGAACGGTGCGCCGGGGCCGTTGGCGCGTGAATTCGCGCGATTCTCTACCGGATGACGTTGGGCGTGGCCAGCGGATAATCTCCGGCGGAGTTCCGCCGATCTCCGCGACAGGCCCGACAATGCGCCCTTTTTTCGGGAAAAGGTTGCTCCCTGTGGATTTTCCGTTATTGGTGAACGCTTTTCCCGAAAGCCATTATTCCAGCCCTACCATGAAATCAGAACTCGAACTCCAGCCCAACTGTTCCGCCCTCATCAAAGTGGAAATCCCCGCCGAACGCCTCTCCGCCGAGCGGGTGCGTGTCACCGGGGATTTTTCAAAGCAGGCGCGTCTGCCCGGATTTCGTCCCGGCAAGGCCCCTGCCGCGATGGTGGCCAAACGATTCAAAACCGAGATTGAGGAGGAGGTGAACCGTGCCCTGGTTTCCGAAGGCTACCGCGAGGCGGTCAAAGAGAACGGGCTCAAGGTGCTCTCGCTGGCCGACATCACCGACATCGAGGTGGGTGTGGACCAGATCCTGCGGTTCACGGCCAAGGTTTTTCTTCAGCCCGAGTTCGAGCTGCCCGATTACCGCTCCATTCAGATCCCTGCGGTCGAAGCCGTGGTGTCGGAGGAGGAAGTCTCGGAGATGATCGACAACCTCCGGGATCAGCAGGCGTCCTTCAACGATGTGGCTCCGCTGCGGCCTCTCGCGATGAGTGATTTTGCCGTGATCGACTACACCGGAACCATAGATGGCCAGCCGGTCTCCTCCGTCGTGGAACGGGGTGGGGACATGCTGTCCAAGCGGGAGGATTTCTGGCTCCTGATGGGGGACGACTCCTTTTTGCCGGGGTTCTGCCCGAATTTGGCGGGCGTATCGGTGGGCGATGTCAAAGAGTTCGATCTCACGCTGCCCGGCGATTTTCCCATCGAGGTGTTGCGCGACAAAACCCTTCATTTCACAGTGACGCTCAAGGGCATCAAGGAACGCATCCTGCCCGAGGTGAATGACGAATTTGCGGGCAAAGTGCTCCCGGGCAGCGATCTTGCCAAACTGACGGCGATGATCCGCACGCAGCTTGCCTCCGACAAGACCCGCCAGGAAGAGCAGCGTCGCCGCAACGCCATTGTGGAGGAGCTTCTCAGGATGACAGAATTCGATGTGCCCGACGTGATGGTGCATCAGGAGACCCGCCGTATTCTGGCCGACATCATGCGTGAAAACGAGATACGCGGCATTCCCGCCGCCCAGATGGGTGAACAGAAGGAGGAGATCGTGCAGGGGGCGCTTTCCGGTGCGAAGACGCGGGTGAAATCGACCTTCCTGCTGGTGCGGATCGCGGAAAAGGAGGGCCTCACGGTATCCAAGGCCGAGTTGGACGCGCGGATCCAGTCCCTGGCCCGGCGGTTTGAAATGACTCCGGCCAAGCTGCGCGAGCGCCTGGAGAAAAACGATTCTCTGGGATCCATCCACGAGGAGATGCTTGTGACCAAGGTGCTTGATTTTCTCGCTTCCGGTGGTAGCGTGCCCGGGTCCGCCCCCGTGGCAGAGGCGCCGCAGGGTGCCTGACTTTTCACCCCGCAATTTTACATCCATGACACATTCCATGTTTCCAGCGCGCCAGGTACCCGAATCCATGCTTATTCCGATGGTGGTCGAACAGACCGGACGCGGCGAACGCAGCTACGATATTTATTCCCGGCTGCTCAAGGACCGGATTGTCTTTATCGGCACACCCATCGACGATCACGTGGCCAACCTTGTGATTGCACAGCTTCTGTTCCTGCAGATGGAGGATGCGAAAAAGGACGTGCATATCTACATCAACTCCCCGGGCGGGTCGGTGACGGCGGGGCTGGCGATCTACGATACCATGCAGTTTCTCACCTGCGACGTGACGACCTATTGCCTCGGGATGGCGGCGAGCATGGGGGCGGTGCTGCTCGCGGCGGGCACCCATGGAAAACGCTACGCGCTTCCCAACTCCGACATCATGATCCATCAGGTCTCGGGCGGTGCCCAGGGCCAGGCCAGCGATGTCGAACGCCAGGTGGAGTTCATGTTCAAGCTCAAAAAACGCCTCATCCGCATTCTAGCCGAACACACCGGCAAATCCATCGAGCAGGTGGGCCACGATTCCGACCGCGACTACTACATGACGGCCGGGGAAGCCAAAGAATACGGGCTTGTGGATCATGTGGTGTCCTCACGCAAAGAACTCAAAACCCCCGAGATCACGGCGCCCAAGGAGTAACCCGGCCCACTTTTCAAAATCCGTTTCCGATATGGCCAGAGCCTCCAATCTCACCATGTGTTCCTTCTGTGGCAAGAGCCATTCGGAGGTGCGCAAACTCATCGCCGGCCCGGGAGTGTACATCTGCGACAGTTGCATCCATGTCTGCAAAGGCATTCTGGACAAGGAGTTGCAGGAGGATACCCGCCGCCGACCCGCTTCGATCAAGGTTCCAAAGCCTTCGGAAATCCACGCTTTCCTCGACCAGCACGTGATCGGGCAGCAACTCGCTAAGAAAACGCTCTCCGTCGCCGTCCACAACCATTACAAACGCATCCGCCAATCTTCGGGTGCCAAGGAGGACGATGCCTTTGCGGGCGTGGAGATCGAAAAAAGCAATGTGTTGCTGCTGGGCTCCACCGGATCGGGCAAGACCCTGCTGGCCCGCACCCTGGCCCGCATGCTCGATGTCCCCTTCACCATCGCCGATGCCACCACCATCACCGAGGCCGGGTATGTGGGCGAGGACGTGGAAAACATCGTGCTGCGCCTGCTCCAGAACGCCGATTACGACGTGAAGCGCGCCGAGATGGGCATTGTCTATATCGACGAGATCGACAAGATCGGACGCAAGACCGACAATGTGAGCATCACCCGCGATGTCTCGGGCGAGGGGGTGCAGCAGGCGCTGCTCAAAATTCTTGAAGGCACGGTTTGCAATGTTCCCCCGCAGGGCGGGCGCAAGCATCCCCAGCAGGAGTATATCCAGATCAATACCGAAAAAATTCTGTTTATCTGCGGCGGCGCCTTTGTCGGCTTGGACCGGATTATTGAAAAACGGCTTGGCGGCAAAACCCTTGGTTTCACGGCATCCGCCATCGACTCGGCGGCCACGGATTGTCCGCTGCTCGTCGTTGAGCCGGAAGACCTGCTGGGATTTGGTCTTATCCCGGAGTTTATCGGGCGGTTGCCCGTGATCACCGCGTTGTCGCCGCTCACCGAGGACGAGTTGGTGGCCATTCTTACCGACACAAAAAACGCGATGACCAAGCAGTATGCGAAGCTGCTTTCGATGGACAACGTCACTCTGGAATTCACGCCGGACGCCCTGCGGGCACTTGCCGAGAAGGCGATCCACAAAGGCACGGGGGCCCGTGCGCTCCGATCTCTGCTGGAGCGGCTCATGTTGGATGTGATGTACGAGATTCCCAGTTCCTCCGGGATCACGGGCATCACGATCAATCGCGCGGTGGTCGAAGGCGCACAGCCGCCTCTGCGCACCACGAAATCCAAAAAAGACGCCGCCTGAGTCCGGCCCGCGTGTCCTCCCGCTCCTCCCGGAGCGGAGCTTCGTAGCCCTGCGCGGGAGCGCGGGGACGTGCGGATTCCAAGGCCATCTGCTTCGGGCTTTTTTGCCCGGACGGATGAAAAAAATGTGAAAATATTTCGCCGGTTGGAACCAATCCTGCTCCTTGAAAGGCAAGGTTATGTCCAATCGCGACTTTTTCAGCTTCTGCACGACCCTGACTCCGGTGGAACGCCGGGCTATGGGTGAACTATCCATGGCTCTCCATGTTCCCGAGGGAACGACCCTTTATTCCTTGGGGGAGGAGAGCGATGCGATTTATATCGTGAGCCGGGGCATGCTTACGGTGGTGCCCGATGCCAATTCGGGGAACCACACCGGGGTCTATCTCTCCCGGGGCGATATGCTGGGTGCGGCGGAAGTGATCACCGGAAGTGCTCGTGTCACCAGCGCGATGGCCTGCGAGGATGCAAGTTTACAGAGGATTCCCGCAGAGAATCTGGGTGAGTTGGCCCGGCGTATTCCCACATTTGCCATCTATCTGGCCGAGCAGCTGTCCTGGAGACTTCTCCAGACCGATGAGCAATACCATGCCCGGAGCAATTGCCTGGAATTCAGCGGCAACCTGCGGAATTTCGACATCGTGGCGATCGTTCAGACCATTTACAACTCTTCCAAGACAGGAGAACTCGCGATCCTGAACGAGGACGGCGAATCGGTGGCCGGCATGTATTTCCGGGAAGGCCGTCCGCTTTGCGTCCAGTGCCATCACCTCACCGGGATGGAGGCTTTCTGGCAGATCTTCCTTCAGGAACGCATGAGCGGCAGTTTCAACTTCACCCCCTCGGAGGAAATGGAGGATATCCGGCAGGAATTGCCCCTCAATCGCGGAGTGGACGACATGCTCATCAACGCGGTCCGGCAGCGGGACGAATTTCAGATGATCATGGAGGTCATGCCGCCCTTTGAAAGTCATCTGCACCGGACGGGGGATTTTCCGGAATGGACGGGCGACTTGCCATTGCGGCCCGCCATGGAAGCCATCCTGAATCTGATCGACCGTCAGAGGGTGCGATTGGATGAGATGTTCTGGCTGTGCAACTTTTCGGAGCTGACGCTCTACTCGGCTCTGGTTGAGTTGGTGCGTTCGGGTGCGGTCAGCGCTTTGGGCGCGCATTCCACCGTGGATTCCGCGACGATCATCGCGGCTTGATTTCAGATCAGGCCCCGGTGCCGGAAATCGCCCAGGTTGCAGGGCACATGTCAGATGCCTCAGGAGGGTTGATTGCTCGGGCAATTGTTTGGATGAACGCTTGGTATTGAGCCACATCATGGCTGG
>DYRR01000017.1 GCA_020718605.1 Chthoniobacter flavus
TTCCCCACGTGAGCAGAGAGTCGTCCCCTTATCCTGGCAGACTGGTCTGACGCGCCCTCGACAACGAGGGCCGGGGCAGAGTATCTTTGAGCCATGGTCCAACTCGCGCCAAGAAACCCGGGGAAGTCGCTTCCAATAATGCCTCCGCCGGGGTAGTCTTCACGCCGTTGAGTCCGCAGCCTCCCAGAATTTCCTTTGCCGCCACAAACCCGTGCCATGTCTATCCGATGGCGCATGCCCTTGCCGCGCTGGATGTCCCCGGGGTGTTTTACTCGGGCTATCCCCGCTGGAAACTTCCCGGCTCGGAACACTTGCAGGTGCGGTCGCATCCGCTGCGGACCCTGCTGACCTATGGGTTGCTGCGCGTTCCCGCGTGGCTGCGTCCGGCGGACCGCGATTTGTTTTTATGGCAGGATGGGGGATTCGACCGTTGGGTGGGAGCAGTGCTTGCGCCGTGCGATGATTTCCACGGGATCCCCGGCCAATGCCTCCATGCGTTTGGCAAAGCCCGCGCCCTGGGTGTGCGGACGGTGCTCAATCACGCCACAGGTCCCGTGGCCGAGTGGGTCAAAATCATGGAGCCGGTGTATGCCGCCCGCGGCCGGCGGTTGGAGGTGGAGACGCGTTTCGATGCCGTCTATTTCGAGCGTGAATCCCGGGAGTATGCGCTGGCCGACCTGCATTGCGCGGCATCGACGGTGGTGCGGGATCAACTGGTGCGGCAGGGCGTGCCCGGGGATCGTGTGTGGGTGGTGCCCTATGGCGCCGATGAGTCGGTCTTCCATTCCCAGGGAGCGGCGCGGGAGAAAAAATTCCGCATCGTGTTTGCCGGTCAGGCGAGTCTGCGCAAAGATCCCGGGACTTTGTTGCGCGCGCTCACCCTCTCGGGCCGCAGGGACTGGGCGGCGGATTTTTTTGGCGGCATGCTGGAGGAGGTCAAATCCGATGTGGCGGGCTATGGCGGACCGGTCCCCCTGCGGTGGCATGGCCCGTGCGCCCAGGTGCGGCTGGCGGAGGAGTTCCGGCGCGGCTCCGTGCTGGTGCTGCCCTCGCTGGAGGAAGGGTTCGGCCTGGTGGTGGTGCAGGCACTGGCCTGCGGACTGCCGTGCATCGTGAGCGACCGCGTGGGGGCGAAGGATCTCGTGCGGCATCGTGTGAATGGCTCTGTTTTTGCTTCTGGTGACGCCAATGCCTTGCTAGAGGAACTGCTGTGGTGGGAACGCAATCCCGCCATCGTTCAAGCCGAAACCTCGTGGACCACTCCAGCCAACACCCTGCTCCGGCTCAGCCGGGATACCCCAAGATGAGCACGGGGCGTTCTTCATTCCGCCGGAACCAATCGAAAGGCCCGGTCGTTGATACCGCCGAGTTCGCGCCTCGTCCGGTTGTGCCGGGAACGGTGATTTTCGTCGTGACCCTGTTTTTTACAGGCATCTTTGTCAAAAGCGGGGTTCCCAATCCCGCGCGGCTTTCCGCGATCACGGTCGGCATCGCGCTTGTCGTGAGTGTGTTTCTGGACTTCCGGGCGGGGGGCGTCCGCAATCTGGTGCGGACGGATTTGTTCACCCTGCTGGCGTTGTATTTTCTCACGCTGTTTGAGTTTCTGTTTCCGCAGGAAGAGTTTCATCATCTGGCCAACCCCGTGAGCGTGCCCCCGGCAGTGATTCTCGTGCTGTGGGCCCTCGGGGGACTGGCGGTGGGACGGCACCTGGCCAATCTCCGGCGGCATCCGTTCGCAAACATTTTCGTGCGTCCGGTGGAGCCGAAGTTTCTGGTGTTTCTCTTTGTTGGCGCGGCGGCCCTGGGCTATGCCCACATGCTCATTGCGGTGAATTTTGATGTGATGGAAATGATCCATTTCTTTCTGGAACCGAGGTTTTCGCAGCCGTGGCAGCGCGGGAGACTTGGGGATTGGAAGGCGCTGCTCGTGGAACTCGGGCTCTTAATCTATCTGCTGCCTCCGCTGGCGGGGGTCATTTTTGCCCGGCGCACGCGCTACTCCAAGGGGGCTCTCTTTCTTGTGGGTTTCCTCTTTCTCTTCACTCTGTTCTACGGATTCACCTCGGGAACGCGCAATGTGTTCGCTTCCTACGTGCTCACATTTTTGATCGGATATTCCTTTGCGCTTTCCGCCGACAGGAAAAGAGAACTGGTGGTGATGGGCGTGGTTTGTGCGGTGGTGCTGTTGGTCTCGACGATTCTCATGTTGGAATTTCGAACGGTGGGCATCACCAATTATTTCCAGGGTGCCACCAAGGAAGTCGGCTCGCCCGAGCGTTCGCTGTACGTCGATTACAATCTCTACGCCATCACGATGCTGGTGGAGGTGTTTCCCGCGCGGCATCCTTATCTCGGCTGGGAGATTCCCTGGAATGCGCTCATTCGCCCGATCCCAAGGGCGCTCTGGAAAGGCAAACCCGAGGGGCTCAGCATGTCCATCGAGGATGCCGTCGGCGCGGAGGGCTGGACGGTCGCGGCCAGCATGGTGGGGGAGGCCTACATGATGGCCGGCACACTCGGGGTGATCGGCACCGCGCTGTTTTTCGGATTTATCACGGGCTGGTGGGGGCATCTTGCGTCCCCGCGAAACTCCGACTTTGGCAATCTGGTCTATGCCTCCGGTTTTTTTGCCGCGGCGATTTCCATGCGCAGCCTGTTCACTTTTTCCACCGCCATCCTGCCGACGCTGGGCGCTTTGGTGGTCGGGGCGTTGCTGATCAAGAAAGTCCGCGAATCCAAGCAGGAAAACCCGTTCCGCCGCTGACGTTTTCCCCGATGAAACTGTGCATTTTCAGCGTTCTGCCCTCGCCTTATCAGCGGGATCTGTTCCGGGCGCTCGCCGGACGTGGGGATGTGACGTTGCGCGTGTTTTATGCGGAAGAGGCGGCGCCCGATTCGCCCTGGCCCCAGGGTCCGCCCGAGCCGTGGGAGGCCGTTCTGCCCGGGGTCTGCGCGGGACGGGGAAATCTCCGCGTGAAATGGAATCCGCATCCCCCGCGTCCGCTGCCGGAGGAGCGGGTTGTTCTCAATCTCGATCTTCCCTCGCTCACCACGCAGCGGCTTATGCGCACTCTGCCGGCGCGAAGGTGGATTTTCTGGGGGGAGCGCCTGCGCACGCAGACCGTGGCATGGAGAAAGGCGGCGTCCCGCATGATCTCGGCCCCGTTGTCGCGCGCCCGCGGAATCGTTGGGGTGGGGGAGCGGGCTGCGGCGGATTACTCCGGCAGGTTTCCCGGAGTGCCGACGGCATCGATTCCCTATCACTGCGACCTCTCGGCTTTTCTCGCCCTGCCCACAAAGAATGTTCCGGAGGATGGCGTGCGGTTTTTGTTCTGCGGACAGATGATCCGGCGCAAGGGCATTGATCTGCTTGCCCGCGCTTTTTCCCGGTTGGTTGGCGACGGACACAACGTGCGGCTCACGCTCGTGGGGCGCGATGCGGATTGGTCCGGGATCGCCGCCGGCCTGGAGGCGCGGGTTCGCGGGCGCATCGAGGTTGCGGGATTCCAGCCGCCGGATGCGTTGCCGCGCTTTTTTGGGAAGGCGGATGTTTTTGTGCTGCCCAGCCGCCATGAGGGCTGGGGCGTGGTGGTGAACCAGGCCATCGGCGCGGGGCTGCCGGTGCTCTGTTCCGAAGCGGTGGGGGCGGGGGAACTGGTGCGATCCCGGGAAAACGGGCTTCTTTTCAAAGCGGATGACGCCGATGCCTTGTACGATGCCATGCACGAAATGGTGCGGCTCCGCGCGGAAATTCCCCGCTATGGCGCGGCTTCGCGGGCTCTGGCCGACGATTGGACACCGCAAGCCGGCGCGGAGAAATGGGTGCGATGTCTGGAGGCGTGGATATGAAAATCCTGTTCGCCAGCAGCAGTTCCGGATCGCGCGGCGGCGGCGAGTTGTTTCTTCTGCTGCTCGGACGCGAACTCGCCCGGCGCGGTCATGACGTGCATCTTTGGGCGTCCAGGCACAGGCGAATGGACGAGCTTGCGGCGGCTTTCTCGGTGTTTGGCGGCGTTCGACGGTCGGACTATCGCAACATGTACGACCATCCGGCCCGGTGCTTCTCGGTATGGTTTCACGGGGCGGACATCCGGCGGATTGCCGGAGAATGGCGCGATTTCAGTCCCGACGTGCTCCATTTGAACAAGCAGAACCTGGAAGACGCCTTCGATCTCCAGCGCGCGGCGGCGTTGTCGGGATTGCGGGCGGTGTCCACCGTCCACATCACCCAGAGTGCCCGCTATCTTGGGGCAAAGTGCGCGGGGCTGCGCGACGGACTTTCGAGGCGGGAACTCGCGAAGTTTCCCGGGCCATTTGTCGTGATCCAGCCCAACCGGAAGCGTGAACTCGGGGAGTTTCTGCAAGGGCGCGGACGGGTGGTGGCGATTGAGAACGGCGTGCCGGATCTTCACCGCTCCGGTGGGGACGACGCGGGACGGGCGTTGCGGGCCGGTTTCGGAATGCGTGAAGACGGGACGCTGTTTGTGTGCGTTGCCAGAATGGAAGAGCAGAAGCGGCCGCTGCTCTTTGTCGAATGGGCGGTAAAAATAAGGAAACGACATCCGGGTGCGCATTTTCTGTGGGTGGGCGATGGGCGGCTTGCGGAGGCGTGGGATCGCGTCGTGGAGGAGGCGGGTGCCGGAGCGTATGTCCGGCGGGTCGGATGGCAGAAGGATGTCACGCCGTTTCTGCTTGCCGCGGATGCTTGTCTGCACACCGCCCGATACGAGAGTTTCCTGCCGCTTTCGGTGCTTGAAGCCATGAGCGCGGGGCGGGCGGTGATCATGCCGCCGGATCTCACCGACGATATTCCGTTTCTCCGGGAGGAAGAAGCCTTTGTGCTGCCGCTCGAGGAAGCGGGTATTCCGGCCCTGACCGATCGGACGGTGTTGGACCGGTCGGCAGCCGTTGGCCGGCGGATTTTTGAAGAACACTTTTCTCTGGGGCGCATGGCCGATCGCTACGAGGCCCTTTACCAATCGGCGACATGAAACTTCTCTTTGTCCAACCCAGTCCCGGCCTGGGCGCGGGCGGGCTCGATGCCGCAATCCGCAATTTGAGTGCCGCCCTGTCCGCCGCCGGCAACTGCCGGGTGGATTCGATGGATCGGGCGGGGTCGTGGCAGGCCGATGTGGTGCATTTTCACGGGCTTTGGCAGCCGTGGCACCGTGCCATTTCGAGAGAGTGCCTCTCGCGCGGCATCCCCTATGTCATTTCCCCGCACGGCATGCTGGAGCCGTGGGCATGGCGCCACAAATGGTGGAAAAAATGGCCCTATTACTGGACTTGCGAGCGGGGGCATCTGCGATCGGCCGCAGGGATGTTTGCGACCTCCGCCATGGAATCCGCCCATTTGAAGCGCTTCGCGGGAGCGGTGCCCGTCGAGGCCATTCCGCTGGGTCTCACCGGCGATGCCGGGCCGGATTATGATCGGGCGCGGAGCGTGCTGGGATGGTCGTCGGAAGGGACAGTGCTGCTCTATCTTTCCAGGATTCATCCGAAAAAAGGGATGCATCTCCTGCTGGAAGCTCTGCGCGGCCCGGGCCCGGGAAAAATTTCAAGGCTGGTCGTTGTGGGCGGCGGGGAGGATGCCTATGTGCGCCGGTTGCGGGATTATGCGCGCGATCACAGCGCCGATCTCCCGCCCATCGAGTGGATCGGCGAAGTCTGGGGGGAGGATCGATGGAAGTATTTTCAGGGCGCGGATCTGTTTTGTCTGCCGACTTTTTCGGAAAACTTCGGGTTGGCGGTGCTGGAGGCCCTGCAGGTCGGAACGCCTGTGCTCACCACAACCGGCACTCCCTGGGCCGAGCTTTTGCCCGGGGACGGGGGCCGCGTGGTGAATCCCGATCCGGAATCGTTGCGCAATGGCCTCGGCGCGATGCTCTCTGTGCAAACCCGCGATCCCGGGCACCGACGTGCGCTTGCCGAAAAAACCCACGGGGAGTTTGGCTGGTCCCGTCTCGCCGAACGCTACCTCGCAGCATATCGAACCTTGGCCGGTAAAAAACCGGGCTCCGGAACGTGATGTCCGGAGCCCGGCCAACCAACCAGATGGTATGAGCCCGATCAGTTGCCCAGTGCCGCGAAGTCCATTTCG
This sequence comes from Chthoniobacter flavus, assembly GCA_020718605.1. Classification (GTDB taxonomy): domain Bacteria; phylum Verrucomicrobiota; class Verrucomicrobiia; order Chthoniobacterales; family CAKUMP01; genus DYRR01. The sequence goes on from DYRR01000017.1 coordinate 6,101, forward strand.
GAGGGCTGCTCTTTTTTGTCGAGCGCGCGGCGGAGCTTGTGAAGGGCGATGTTTTGAAGCTGACGAATGCGTTCGCGGGTGACGCCGAACTTGCGTCCGACCTCCTCCAGCGTGCGCGCACGACCCCCGTCCAGGCCGAACCGTGAGAAGATGATTTTCTTTTCACGCTCGTCGAGCACGGCAAGAAGACCGTCCAGTTCATTGCGCATGTTTTTGTCGCGCAGCAATTCAAAGGGATTGGCGGCATCCGAGTCGCCGACGATTTCCCCGAATTCCGTGGAGTCGTCGTCACCGATGGGGGCATCCAGCGAGGCGGGACGAATTGCGGCCGTCTTGAGCTGCGAGACTTTTGCGCTGGAAATGCCGACCTCCTCGGCCAGCTCGTCATCGGTGGGTTCGCGTCCGAGTTCCTCGCTCATCTGAAGGGAGACCCGGCGCATCTTCGCAATCTTGTCCACCAGATGCACGGGCAGACGGATCGTTTTGCTCTGATTCGCCAGGGCGCGCTTGATGGATTGCTTGATCCACCATGCCGCGTACGTGCTCAGCTTGCCCCCCTTGGCAGGGTCGAAGCGTTCGACGGCTTTCATGAGGCCGATGTTCCCTTCGGAGATCAAATCCAGCAGTGGCAGGCCAAGATTGGCGTAATCGTGTGCAATTTTGACCACCAGGCGCAAATTGGCACGGATCATTATGACACGGGCCGCTTCGTCACCTTTTTTGATGCGGGCGGCCAAGTCGATCTCGTCCTGTATTGTCAGGAGCGGGATCTGACCGATTTCGCGGAGGTAGATTTTGATGCCGGAGTCTGTGGATTCGAGTGCCATAAGAATGAGATTCGGTTGTTTTAGAGCAGGAATCGGGCCGAAATATAACGGTCCTTATATTGTATATACGTCAGAAAGTCTTCTTTTGTTCAAAATTTTTTTAAGAATTTTTAATTAACGAGGTTAAGTGTCCGTGTACAGACACGGCTTCTTTGGATTTCGTTCAATGAAAAATTTGTGTCCGGAGTTTTCGGCGGGAAAGGACCCGCAGGGGCGATTTCCAGATTCGACCGACGGGCGGTTCCGGATGCCGGAAAAAACTTTTTATTGTGACATTGTTGGCAGTTCTCGACGAACCCAATCCCTTTGGGGCATAGTGCCCTCTCGCCATGCCCGAAGATACCCAACGCAAATCGCCCGAAGACCGCCAAAAACTCACCGAACTGGAGCGCATCCGCCACTCCTGTGCCCATGTGCTTGCCACGGCCATCGCCCGTATATGGCCGGACGCGCAGTTTGCGGCGGGGCCTCCGGTTGAGAACGGTTTCTATTACGACGTCGATCTGTCCCACCGGATCACTCCTGAGGATTTTCCCCGGATCGAGGAGGCCATGAAGGCCGAGATCAAGGCGAATCATCCCTTCGAGCGGTCGGTGCTCAGCCGCGAATCGGCCCTGGCCATGGCGGAGTGCGGCGAACTGGCCTCCCTTGCGGCGCGCGAAGTTCCCAGCCGGTTCAAGCTCGATATTGTCCAAAACATTCCCGAGACCGAGGAGATCACGATCTATCGCAATGGGGAGTTCACGGATCTCTGCGCCGGGCCGCACGTGATGCGCACCGGCAACATCGGCGCGTTCAAGCTCACCCATATTGCCAGTGCCTATTACAAGGGTGACGAAAGCAACCCGCAGCTCCAGCGCATTTACGGAACGGCGTTCAAAAACCGGACGCAGATGGACGAGTATTTCGCCATGCTCGAAGAGGCCAAAAAGCGGGATCACCGCAAGCTTGGGCGCGATCTGGAGTTGTTTGCCATCGACGAGCAGGTGGGCCAGGGGCTCGTGCTCTGGATGCCCAAGGGCGCGATCATCCGCAAGGCTCTCGAAGATTTCATCGGGGAGGAACTCCGCAAGCAGGGCTACCAGCAGGTGTTCACCCCGCACATTGGTCGGCTCGGGCTCTACCGGACCTCGGGACATTTTCCCTACTACCGGGAGTCGCAGTTTCCGCCGATCATCGAGCACGGCCACCTTGAGGCGCTTTCGGATGAGGGATGCACCTGCGCCGAGTTGAGCAACCGGCTGGAGAAGGGCGATATCGAGGGATTCCTGCTCAAGCCGATGAACTGTCCCATGCACATCCGCATCTACGGCCAGCGTCCGCGTTCCTATCGCGAACTCCCCCTGCGTCTGGCGGAGTTCGGAACGGTGTATCGCTGGGAGCAATCGGGCGAGCTGGGCGGCATGACGCGCGTCCGGGGGTTCACCCAGGATGACGCGCATTTGTTCGTGACCGAGGAGCAGCTCGCGGGCGAGGTGGCGGGATGTCTGAGCCTGGTAAAGACCGTGCTTTCCACGCTGGCGATGAACGATTACCGGGTCCGGGTGAGTCTGCGCGATCCGGCCTCGGACAAATATGTCGGCGATTCCGCGAACTGGGACAAGGCCGAGGAGGCGTTGCGCGACGCGGCCCGCTCGCTGGGCGTGCCCTACACCGAGGAGCTGGGCGAAGCGGCGTTTTACGGACCGAAGATCGATTTTGTGGTCAAGGACGTGTTGGGCCGCGAATGGCAGCTCGGCACGGTGCAGGTGGACTACAATCTGCCCGAGCGCTTCGACATCACCTATGTGGGGCCCGACAACCGGGAACATCGTCCGGTGATGGTGCACCGTGCGCCGTTTGGGTCGATGGAGCGGTTCACCGGGGTGCTTATCGAGCATTTCGCGGGGAATTTTCCGCTCTGGCTTGCACCCGAACAAGTCCGGATCCTGCCCATCGGCGACGAGGTGCCTCTGCTGGAATACGCCGCTGCGCTGCGGGATGAATTGCGGGCCGCCGGGGTGCGTGCGGAGTGGGATCCCTCCTCGGATAAAATCAACGGCAAAGTGCTCCGGGCCGAGCAGGCCAAAGTCCACACGATGTGGGTGGTCGGCCACCGCGACCTGGATGCCGGGGCGGTAAGCGTGCGGGTTCACGGCAAAGGCAATTTGGGAGCACAGCCACGAGCCCAGGCACTGGCCGATGTTGTCGAAGCCATCAGAAACCGGAGCCTGTGAAATCCCAAATCCAAAGTCCGACCCCGCCCAAGGCCGTTCCCGATTACGAATGGCGGGAGTTGGACTCCCGTCTGGAAGGCGAGCTGCATCTGGGCGATGTCCACCGCCGCCTCTACGCAACGGACGCCTCGGAGTACCAGGAGCAGCCGCTCGCGGTCGCGGTTCCCCGGTCGGAGGGCGATCTGCGCACACTCATTCTTTTTGCCCATCATCACGGGATCGGTATTGTCCCGAGGGCGGCGGGGACTTCGCTCGCAGGGCAGTGCGTGGGCGGCGGCATTGCGGTGGATGTGGGGAGGCATCTCACAAAAATCCTGAATATCGACCGGGATTCCCGCCGGGTGCGTGTTCAACCGGGCGTGGTCCGCAACGAACTCAACCATGCCCTGGAACCCCACGGGCTCCTGTTCGGACCCGAGACCTCCACCGCCAACCGCGCCATGATCGGCGGGATGGTGGGCAACAATTCCTGCGGCTCGAACTCCATCGTCTATGGCAGCACCCGCGAGCATCTCGTCTCGGTGCGCGGTTTTCTGAGCGACGGGTCGGAAGTGGTTTTCCGCGATCTGACCCCGGAGGCGTTCGCGGAAAAATGTGCCGGTCCGGCCGAGGCGCTGGAGACCCGTGTGTATGTTGCGATCCGGGAGATGCTGTCCGATCCCGCCCGTCGTGCGTCGATCCGGGCCAACTTCCCCGATCCCACCATCCCACGCCGCAATACGGGCTATGCGCTCGATCTGCTCATGGATGCCGCGCCGCTGGATCCGGCCAGCACCCGGCCTTTTAATTTCTGCAAACTCATCGCGGGCTCCGAGGGCACGCTGTTCATTGCCACAGAGATCGAACTGGACTGCGATCCGCTTCCACCGCCGCATGCCGCGCTTCTGTGCGGTCATTTCGCCTCGGTCGATGAGGCACTCCATGCCAATCTTGTCGCACTGCGGCACAATCCGTCCGCCTGCGAACTCATCGACCGGCACATCCTGGATTGCACGAAGGAAAACCTGGAGCAGCGCCGCAACCGGGATTTTATCCAGGGCGATCCCGGCGCCATTCTGGTCGTGGAACTCCGACGCGACACCGCCGGGAGCCTTGATCTCGCGCTCGCCGCGCTGGAAGCGGATCTCCGGTCCGCCAAACTCGGCCACGCATGGCCCGTGCTGCGCGGGAAGGAAGCCGACAAAGTCTGGGAACTCCGCCGCGCCGGCCAGGGGCTCATGAGCAATGTGCCCGGCGACGCCAAACCGCGCGAGGTGGTGGAGGACACCGCCGTGCCCGTCGCGCAACTGCCCGCCTACATCGCCGAGTTCGACAAACTGCTCACTCAGAAATACGGCATTCAGACCGTGTACTACGCCCATGCCGGCTCGGGCGAACTGCACACGCGCCCGCTTTTTAATCTCAAGACACCGGAAGGCGTCCGGACGTTCCGCGGGGTTGCGACGGACATCGCGGCATTGGTGAAAAAATATCGCGGCTCACTCAGCGGCGAGCACGGCGACGGGAGGCTGCGCGGTGAATTCATCCCCTTCATGGTCGGGGAGGAGTGCTACGAAATGATGCGCACGGTGAAGCGCGCCTTCGATCCGCTCGGGATTCTCAATCCGGGCAAGATCATCGACACGCCGCCGATGGACTCCGCGTTCCGTCACGCACCGGGACATCCGACGCCGGAGTTTGAAACAATCTTCGACTGGTCGTCCACGCAGGGCATGGCGCGGGCGGCGGAGAAATGCAACGGCTCGGGCGACTGTCGCAAGACGCAGATTGCGGGCGGAACGATGTGTCCGAGCTACATGGCCACCCGGAACGAGAGGGACACCACCCGGGCACGGGCAAATTTGCTGCGGCAGCTTCTCAACGACCGCGGGGTGCCCGCGCTGGCCGGACCGGAACTCAAGGATATCCTCGATCTGTGTCTTTCGTGCAAGGGCTGCAAGGCGGAGTGTCCCTCCAATGTCGATATGGCGAAGCTCAAAGCCGAGACGCTGCAGGCCCATTACGACGCGCACGGGGTGCCGCTGCGCTCGCGCATGGTGGCCCACTTCGCCACGCTTGCCGGTATGGCGTCGTTCGCGCCCTGGGCCTGGAACGCGGTATTCGGCCGTCCCGCTCTGCGGCGCATCGCCAACCGGCTCAGCGGATTCCATCCCGACCGCACCATCCCGCTCCTGCACCGGTTTACCCTGCGCCAGTGGTTCGCGCATCACACGCCCCATCCGGTGGCGGGCACCCGGGGCAGTGTGTGGCTGTTTGCCGATGAATTCACCGACACCAACGACGCACCCATTGGGATCCAGACGGTGGAACTGCTGGAAGCGCTCGGGTACCGTGTCGCGCTGGCGCCGGGCGTCGAGAGCGGCCGGGCCTCGCTCTCCAAAGGATTGTTGCGCCGGGCCCGCACGTTTGCCACCACCAATGTGCGCATTCTCTCCCCGCTGGTGAACGAGGCCCGTCCTCTCATCGGCATCGAGCCCTCCGCGTTGCTGTGTTTCCGCGACGAATATCCCGATCTGCTCCGGGACGATCTCCAGAGGGATGCGCGCGGTCTTGCCCGCCATTGTTTGCTGGTGGATGAGTTTCTTGTGCGCGAGCATGAGGCCGGACGGCTGCCGCGCTCGGTGTTTGCCGCGAAAAAGTTGGTGATCCGGCTGCACGGTCATTGCCAGCAAAAGGCGCTCACCGGCCTCGATGCCACCGTGCGCGCCCTGGAATTGCCCGAGGGACATGAGGTCCGCCCCATCGCGTCGGGCTGCTGCGGCATGGCGGGAAGTTTCGGCTACGAAAAGGAGCACTACGAAATCTCGCAGAAAATTGGGGAACTGGTGTTGTTCCCCGTGGTTCGGGCCGAACCGGTGGGGCATCTCGTGTGTGCGCCGGGCACGTCCTGCCGGCATCAGATCCACGACGGCACCGGGCGCCGCGCCCTCCATCCCGTGGAAATCCTGCGCGCCGCCCTGGCGGACGCCACCTGATCGATTCGGGGTAGCGCACGCGTCCCGCGTGCCGTTGCGGGCGTCCCGCCCGGAACTCTTCGTTTCCCCGCATCCGTCATTATGGCAGTTCATCGCTTGCCATGCGGTGCGGGAGGGGATTTAATTCCGCCGTCATGCGCCCCCTCGAAATGTTAATGGCTGCGTCCTGCGTGCCTGCCCTGGCATTTGCCGTTTTCGGAGGATCGTCTGCACGGTGGACACGAGTGGGGTTTCTATTGCTGCCCCTGGTGGTTCTGCTGCTCCATCTTTGGATTGAAAAGACACGCATCCATGTCTTTCCGATCGTGGTGGTGGCCGTTGTTGTGGGGTTGTGTGGGCTCTCCGTCGCTGTACGGTCACTGTATAATCATTACTTGCCGGCCTGGGTGTCGGTTGCCGCGGGGCTATTGGGGATCGCTTTGGTTGTGAGCGGGGTGGCTTTGGCCTGGCTGTTTCCGGTGTTCAATTTCCCGGAGCCGGAAGGCCCCCACCGTGTCGGGACGGTGACCCTGCATCTTGTGGATCCCATGCGTCCGGAGACCCACGCCACCGCCGGAGCGAGCCGGCGGGAGGTGATGGTCCAACTCTGGTATCCCGCCTGGGATCAGACTTGGGGGGAGCGGGCACACTATCTGCCGGTGGAGGACGCCATTCCCTCTCCGTTGCTGGTGCAGTTGAGTCTGGTTCGGACCCGGGCGTATCCGCATGCAAAGATCGCCATGAATCAAGGCGGCTGGCCTGTCGTCGTGTATTCGCCGGCGTGGGCGGGCGGGCGGCATCAGAATACCGCGCTTTGCGAGGCGTTGGCTGCCGCCGGATATGTGGTGGCGGCCATCGATCATCCTTTCGGCGCGCCTGCGGTGAAGTTTCCCGACGGCAGGATCGTGACCAATGCCCGCCTTGCACCGATGGATTTTTCCTCGGAGGAATCCTTTGCCCGGTTTCTTCGCGAGGCGTCGTCGGAACTCGGGGTGCGGGTGGGGGATGTGAAACTGGTTCTGAATTCGCTGGCCGCGCTCCATGCGGGGGAGCTTGCGGCCGGCGATTTCAAGGGAGCCCTGAAATTGACCGCCGTCGGCGGGCTCGGATATTCCTTTGGAGGCGCTGTCATAGCCGAGGCCTGCCGGGCGGAGTCCCGCTTGCGCGCCGGGGTCGATCTGGACGGGACGCTCTTTGGAGAGTCTGCGGAGAAAGGGGTGGAACAGCCGTTTTTGTTTATGACCGACCGCCAGCCTCCGCCGGATGCCGGGGCGATGTTCACGGGCGATCCCGCGCGGCAGAGGCAGGCGCAGTTTGTGGCCGCAAGTCTGCGGGATCTGGATCATTGGACCACCACGCGCGGGGGAACCGTCATCCGTTTTCCCGGGGTTGGACACGGCAATTTCTGTGACGAAGCACTTTACTCCAGGCTGGGGCGGTTCACGGGAGCGGGGACCGCAAACACCCGGCGCACGATGGACGCCATCCATCGCTACACGATCTCATTTTTCGACGAAACCCTGCGGGGAATCGACTCCGGTGGTTGCCAGGATACCCCGCCGCCCGGAGTGTTGATGGACCGGTATCCACGCCCGTGAGCGCTCCGATCGAAGTCTGGTGGATCCCGCTCGATGCGGACGGGGCCGTGCTGGAGCGCAAAAGCAAGCTGCTGGATGTTTCGGAAAAAGAGCGCGCGGCGCGGTTTGTGCATGAGCACCATGCCCGGCGGTTCGTGTGTGCGCGTGCGGGTCTGCGGGAAATTCTGGCCGCCCGGACCGGCGTGCTGCCCGGGGATTTGCGATTTGAAAATGGACCCCATGGAAAACCCCGCCTGGCGGGACCCTGTTTGTTTTTCAATCTGAGCCACAGCGGAGACCTTGCGGCGGCGGCGATTTCCGAATCCAGCGAAGTCGGAATCGATGTCGAGGAGGTCCGCGAGTCCCCGGATGTGGAGTCCATTGCCGAACGGTTTTTTCTTCCGGGCGAAGTGACGTGGATGCGCCAGCCCGGATGCGGCGTGGAGTCGCGCCGGAGATTTTTTGCACTTTGGACCGCCAAAGAAGCCGTGATGAAAGCGACGGGACTCGGATTTCATTTATCCCTGAGCGGCATTCCACTGGTCGGCAGTGAGGAAGGTCTGGTCCACATCGATCGGACCGCCGCCGGGCCGGAAGTCGCCCCTCTCTCCCTCGTCCGGCTGCCGGTGCCGCGTGCGGGCTGGGAGGGGCATCTGGCCATGACCCGCGACGGGACCGGGGAGGTAGTCTTTCGGACGTCTGCAGCGAAACCAACGTAGGGAGAAATGAGTGATATCGTTGTTTTCTCGATATGTTGCCGCGTCTTGCCTTTGAGTCGCCGTGGAGAGTCCCGCAGCACACCACGAGCGACTCCTGGAAAATTACCGAGATTTAATTTGCGCCGGATGGACAATCTCTGGGTCGCCGGGACGGTGAAAAGCGCGAAAATGGGAAATGTTTAGTGTGTACAGCTTTTCGACCTTTGCTTTGCGGGCCGCCACGAGGTGGAGATAGTCGAAGACAGCACCGCCCCGCACCCCGCGAGGCTCTGTTTCGTTCAAAGCAAGGAGGATTTCCCCGGGGGAAAGAGCGACGATATCCAGACAGGGAGCATAGTCTTCAGTCAAAATGGTGTTGGCCATCACTGCCGGAATTCTGAAGCGGCGTCCGCCAGTGAGTGTACTGAAAGCCTCCAGAAGACCATGTGAATAAAGGAGCATTTTACCGGAATCAAAAAGATACGCACATTCCTGATGGTGTTCCTCCTCCTCAACAATCGCGGCGAGAAGGACCGTGGTGTCCATGGAGGTCTTCATTTTCACCTGGGACCTTCAAGCCTATCCGCTTGCGCTCGCCTCATTTCGTGGATTGCCTTGGTCGCGTCAAACGCTTCCCATCCGGCGATGACCCGCCGACTGCCGCGCCGCTCTATCTTTGCCTCCAATGGTGCTTCGCTCAACTGGAGTTTGTCTCCAACGATTTCGAGGTTCAACTTTGTGCCGGATGCGAGATGCAGCGATTCACGAATCCCCTTGGGAATTAGCAATCGCCCCGCTTTATCTATGGTAAGTGTCATGGTTGAAATAATGGTAGGTTCCATGGCAATGTCAATGGGTGAAAAAGTGGGGTCGGAGGAAAATCCAGAGGATCACTCTCACGCGCGGAATCCGGCGGCGGGTGGGTAAGCCAGCTGAATAGGTTATGAAAAATTTTATAATTTCCGCTTGCCACGCCCCGGCGTCGATTGTTCTATGTCCGCCTTCCCGCCGCCGGAGTATTTGAGTGTTCTTGGACGGAGGGAACACCCTCTCCTCCATGTTTTATTTATCCCCGATCCGATCGACGCTATCCCGCTTTGCGGCGCGGGCAATGGCCGTGCTTGTGTGCGTGTGGGTTGCGATGCCGGCGGTGTTCGGCTCGGAAGCTGCGGCCGGGCATGGGGAATCCCACGCCGCGCAGGGACTCAGCGCCGATGCGCCGGTTCTCTTCCACAAAGGATGGGTCATGATCAACAACTCCATGGTGCTCACTTGGGTCGTGGCCCTGCTGATTATTTTGTTTGCCCGGATCGCCATGCGCAACATTCGGGAGGTGCCCGACGGCGCGCAGAACTTCTGGGAATGGGTGATCGAGGGTCTGTATAATTTTCTGGAGGAAATCGTCGGGCATCATCTCATCCGAAAGACATTCTGGTTCTTCGCCTCGGTGTTTATTTTCATCCTGGTCACCAACTGGTTCGGGCTCCTGCCGGGCGTCGGGTCCATCGGCTGGGGAACTCCGGATGCCTCCGGCGCCCTGCATCATATCGAGCTTCCGGTGATGCGTGGCACGAATGCCGATTTCAACATGACGTTTGGGATTTCCTGCGTGTTCTTCCTGTTCTGGACGATCTGGGCGATTCAGGCCAACGGTCCGGGCGGATTCCTGCTTCATCTTTTTGGACCCAAGGGCGACACGACGGGAATGTTGAAGGTGCTCATGGTGGTGGTCTTTATGGCGGTCGGCGTGCTGGAGGTCGTCTCGATCCTGTTCCGCCCGATCTCATTGAGCTTCCGTCTGTATGGCAATATCTTCGCGGGCGAGACGATGCTGGAATCCATGGCCATGCTTTCGCCGACCTTCGGCTGGCTCATTGCGCTGCCCTTTTATTTCATGGAACTGATGGTCGGTCTGGTGCAGGCTCTTGTCTTCATGCTTCTCACGGCCGTGTTCACCCTGCTCATCTGCGAGCATGAGGAAGGAGAACCGTCCCACCAGCACTGACCAAACAATTTTGGGCATCGGACCGTGGCATCGTCTGCGGAGGCGCCCATGCAACAAAACAACAACGAAAGAAAACAACACCATGATCCTGCCATTCCTCGCCGAACTCACCGGCAACCTCCACATCGGCCTCGCCGCGCTGGGTTCCGCCATCGCCGTCGGTCTCATCGGCTACGCGGCTTCTGCCGCCGTCGGTCGCAACCCGGGTGCCGCGACGAAGATTCTCGTCCAGGCAATTCTGAGCACCGCCTTCGCCGAAGGCATCGTGTTTTTTGCGATCTTCCTCGCCAAGGGACAGTAATCCAACACTTTCCCGGTCGGCGGGGTGGAGTGTCTATGCTTCGCCCCGCCTTCCGGAGATTTCGTTTATCCACCGAATTTTACATGAATCCTTCCTTCCTTCATCTCGCATCCTTTGCGGCGGACAGTGCGCAGCAGGCCAAGGAGATCGGCCAGATCTTCGGCTTCAACTGGCATCTGTTTCTCTCGCAAATCGTCAGTTTCTCGATCGTGGCACTCATGCTCCAGAAGTTTGCCTTCAAGCCGATCATCGCGGTGTTGGAAGAGCGCCGGGAGAAGATCGCCGAGAGCCTTCGCAACGCGGAGAAAATCAAGGAAGAACTGGCCGGAGCCGAGGTCAAGTCCCGTGAAATCATTGCCAAAGCCGATGCCGAGGCAAAAAACATCATCGCCGAATCCCGCAAAACCGCCGATGCGGTGGCGGAAAAACGCGAACAACAGGCCGTGCTCGAAGCCGAGCGCATCCTGACCAACGCCCGCGAAGCCTCTGCGGCGGAGCGCGAAAAGGTGATGGCCGGATTGCGCAGGGAATTCGGCCGGCTGGTCATCGACACCACCGCCAAGGTCACCGGCAAGGTGCTCTCCGCCGAGGACCAGAAACGACTCAACGAGGAAGCCGCCCGCCAGGCCGCGGCCTGATCCCGGGCTTTATCCGCCATGCGCCTCTCCCGCGAAGCCCGCAAGATGTCACGCCAGTTGTTCAAGGACAGCCTGGTGGAGGGATGTGTGGACGAAGCCCGTGCCGCCGCAATTGTGCGCGCGGTCGCCGACAGAAAGCCCCGCCATTATCTCGCGATCCTCAAGGATTTCCTCCGTCTCGTGCGCAACGACCTGGAAAGCCGCCGCGCCCGGATCGAATCCGCCGCCCCGCTTTCCCCACAGGAACGCGACACCGTGACCGCCTCGGTGAAGGCAAAATTTGGACACGCGATCACGGCGGAGTTTTCGGAGAATCCGGCACTGCTTGGCGGACTCCGCATGCAGGTGGGGAGCGATGTCTGGGACGGCACCGTGAGAAACCGCCTCGACATCCTCGCCGCAAGCCTCTGATTCCTTTTAATTTACACCACACATTTTTGAAAATCCGAAACAACCCATGAGCATTCTCCAGGAAATCGAATCCCAGATCCAGGGCCTCAAAACGGCCGTCACGAAATCCAACATCGGCACCGTGCGCGAAACCGGCGACGGCGTGGCCAAGATCGAGGGGCTCAGCGACGTGATGCTCAACGAGATGATCGAGTTTCCGGGCGGCATCTACGGCCTGGCACTCAACCTCGAGGAATCCGAGGTCGGTGCCATCGTGCTCGGCGACGCCTCCAGCATCACCGAAGGCATGGAAGCCCGCACCACGGGCCGTCTCCTCTCCGTCCCTGTCGGGAAGCCCCTCCTCGGTCGCGTGGTGAACACGCTGGGCGAGCCGATCGACGGCAAGGGTCCCATCGATTCAAAGGAATTTTATCCGGTGGAGAACATCGCCCCCGGCATCATCAAGCGCCGCTCGGTGAGCCAGCCCGTTCAGACGGGAATCATGGCCATCGACGCCATGATCCCCATCGGACGCGGCCAGCGTGAATTGATCATCGGCGACCGTGCCACCGGCAAATCGACCATTGCCCTGGACACCATCATCAACCAAGCCCGTATCAACAAGGCGCAGGAAGGCAAACCGGGATTCCGCCCGCTCTATTCGATCTACGTGGCCATCGGGCAGAAAAATTCCAACATCGCCCGCGCTCTTGCCGTCTTGGAGCGCGAAGGCGCCATGCCTTACACTATCATTCTGGCCGCCACGGCTTCCGACAGCGCCACCAATCAATACCTTGCACCGTTTGCGGGAGCCTCCATGGGAGAATGGTTTATGAACAACGGCATGGATGCCCTCATCGTGTTCGACGATCTTTCCAAGCACGCCGTGGCCTACCGCCAAGTGTCACTCATTCTTAAGCGTCCGTCCGGACGCGAGGCGTATCCCGGCGATGTGTTTTATCTGCACTCCCGCCTCCTGGAACGCAGTGCGCGTCTTTCCGAGAAAGCCGGCGACGGGTCGCTCACCGCGCTGCCCATCATCGAGACCCAGGCGGGCGACGTGTCCGCCTATATTCCCACCAACGTCATTTCGATCACCGACGGCCAGATTTATCTGGAAACCGACCTTTTTTATCAGGGTGTCCGGCCCGCCATTTCCGTGGGGCTTTCGGTTTCCCGCGTGGGCTCGGCGGCCCAGATCAAGGCGATGAAACAGGTCGCCGGCAAGATCAAGGGCGATCTGGCCCAGTTCCGCGAACTCGCCGCCTTCGCGCAGTTCGGATCGGACCTCGACGCCAAGACCAAGGCCCAGCTCGATCGCGGACAGCGCATCGTCGAGTTGTTCAAGCAGGATCAATACAATCCGATCCCCGTCGAAATGCAGGCCGCAGTGCTCTGGTCCATGCAGCGCGGGTATCTCGATGAGGTGCCCGTGGAGCGGGTCAAGGAATTCCAGGCGGCGCTTCAGGAGCATCTTTCTGCCCGCAAAGAGGCGCTGCTCGGGGTCCTCCGAGACAAAAAGGCCATCGATGACGAACTCGAAGGCCAGCTCAAGGCCACCTTGGACGAGTTTAAGAAGATCTTCAAGTAACCCCTCATGCCCAACACACGCGACATCAGGCGCCGGATCAAATCGGTCCGGAACACCGCCCAGATCACCAAGGCCATGCAGATGGTGGCCGCCTCGAAGATGCGCAGGGCGCAGCAGGCGGCCCTGGCCGGTCGCGACTACTCGCTCATGCTCATCCGCACGCTCAACTATGTGCGGCATCATCTCGGCGAGGCCTCGCACCCGTTGTTCGAGCCCGGGCAGGGAGACAATGAACTGGTGCTGCTGGTGACTCCCGACAAGGGATTGTGCGGCGCGCTCAACACGAACCTGCTGCGCGAGGCCGCCAAGTTCGAGTCCGGTGCCACGTGCTACGTCACTGCGGGACGCCGTGGAACCCAGTGGCTGGGCCGGGCCAGGCGTCAGTTGCTGGCCGACTATCCGCTCTCCGACTCGCCGACCTTCCGCGAATCGCGCAATATTTCCCGGTTCTGCCTCGAGGAATTCAACGCCGGACGCTGCTCGAAGGTCACCGTGTTGTTCACTTATTTTGTGAACACACTCACGCAGGAACCCATCACCCGCACCCTGCTTCCGATCGATCCCTCCGTCTTCAAGCAGGCTGTTCAAGGCGTGGAGGACCATGACGGCTCGTTGCAGATCAAGTTCGAGCCCGATCCCGCTTCCGTCCTGGAGGCGCTGCTCACCTACTATCTTCATTATCAGGTCCAGCAGGTGCTCCTCAATGCCCGCGCGTCCGAACACAGTGCCCGCATGGTGGCCATGAAAAATGCCACCGACAACGCCAAGACTCTCATCAAAGATCTCACCCTGGAATACAACAAGGTCCGCCAGGCCGGCATCACCAACGAGCTTCTCGAAATCTCGACCGCCCAGATGGCACTCGCATAACGGCGGAGCTCCGCAATTTCAAATTTCAAATCATCAAACACCCACTCATGAGCACAGGCACAATCGTTCAAGTTATCGGTCCCGTTGTGGACGTGGACTTCGCCAAGTCCGAAAAAATCCCATCCATCTACGAGGCGCTGGAGGTGACCTTTGATCCCGGCACGGGTTCGCAGAAACTCGTTCTGGAAGTCCAACAACATCTCGGCGAGGGCTGGGTGCGCTCCATCGCCATGTCCTCCTCGGAAGGTCTCAAGCGCGGGCTGGACGTGACCGCCTCCGGCGCGCCGATCTCCGTGCCCGTGGGCGAAGGCGTTCTCGGACGCATCTTCAACGTGATTGGTGAGCCGGTCGATGAACGGGGTCCCGTGAAGTTCGAGAAGCGCTATCCCATCCATCGTCCCGCCCCCACGCTTGTCGAGCAGGACGTGCAGGCCAGCATTCTGGAGACCGGCATCAAGGTCATCGATCTCATCTGCCCCTTCGCCAAGGGCGGCAAGGTTGGCGCTTTCGGCGGGGCCGGCGTCGGCAAGACGGTGGTGATCATGGAACTCATCAATAACATCGCCAAGGGCCATGGCGGCTACTCCGTGTTCGCCGGGGTCGGCGAACGCACCCGCGAGGGCAACGATCTCTATGCCGAGATGAGCGAGGCCGGGGTCATCGACCAAAAGGATCTCTCCAAGTCCAAGGTCGCCCTGGTCTATGGCCAGATGAACGAACCCCCCGGCGCCCGTCTCCGCGTCGCCCTTTCCGCCCTCTCGATGGCCGAGTATTTCCGGGACGAGAAAAACCAGGACGTGCTTCTTTTTATCGACAATATCTTCCGCTTTTCCCAGGCCGGTTCCGAGGTGTCCGCCCTGCTCGGACGCACGCCGTCCGCCGTGGGATACCAGCCCACTCTGGCCGCAGAGATGGGCGATCTCCAGGAGCGCATCACTTCGACCAACAAAGGCTCGGTCACTTCCTTCCAGGCGGTCTATGTGCCGGCGGACGATCTCACCGACCCCGCACCCGCCAACACCTTTGCGCACCTCGACTCGACCATCGTGCTGGAGCGCGCCATCGCCGAGCAGGGCATCTATCCCGCCGTCGATCCCCTGGCCTCCACCTCCAAGTCGCTGGCACCCGATGTCGTCGGCAAGGAACACTATGAAGTCGCCCGCGGCGTCCAGCGCGTTCTCCAGCGCTACAAGGATCTCCAGGATATCATCGCCATTCTCGGCATGGACGAGTTGAACCCGGATGATAAAATCACCGTGTTCCGGGCCCGGAAAATCCAGCGTTTCCTCAGCCAGCCCTTCCATGTGGCCGAGGTCTTCACAGGCACCCCGGGCCAGTATGTCTCCACTGCGGAGACGGTCCGCGGGTTCAAGGAAATTCTCGAGGGCAAACACGACGATGTGCCCGAGCAGAATTTCTATATGAAAGGCTCGATCGACCAGATCAAGGATTGATTTTTCCAGGACTTCACATGGCATCGATCCATCTCAAAATCGTCACCCCCGAGGGCACGGCTCTTGATGAGGATGTGCACATGGTGTTTCTGCCCTGCATCGAGGGGGAGCTTGGCGTGCTCCATGGGCATATCCCGCTTCTTACGCAATTGGTGCCGGGTGAGCTGCGCATCGTGCGCGGGCTCGCGGAGGAAGTGCTCGCGGTGGGCGAGGGGTTTGTCGAGGTGACCGGCTCCGGAGTCTCTGTGCTCACGGAAATGGCCGAGAAAGAGGCCGAGATCGACATCGATGCCACCGAAGCGGCCATCGCCCGCGCCAAAAAAGCACTCGAAGGTTCGCACGACCACGAAGAGGTCGCCACGATCGAAGCCAGCCTCCAGCGCTCGCTGGTGAAGCTGAACATGAAACGCCGCCGCGGCGGCCGCTGAACCCGGATCGCCGGCCCCTGCTTCTCCGCGTTGCCGGAAAAGCCTTCCCCGAATCGCACGAGGTGATCGATGAGGATCTTGCCGGGCTTTATCTTTCCCGCCAGATATCCAAGGAGGAAGCGGTGGGCCATGCCCGGGACCCAAAGCGGATCGAGGTTCTGCTTCGCGAGACGTCACGCAAAAAGTGACATGATTGGATGAATGACGGTGCCGGCTTACAACCGCCGTGGCTTGGTGCCGGGCTTTTGCGATGTCTTACAGTCCTTCCGGCTCTTGCGATATTTTTCTCTCCCTGTGCATGTTA
>DYRR01000265.1 GCA_020718605.1 Chthoniobacter flavus
ACTCCTGCAAAACCTGGGCCGAAATCCCCATGTCTTCCGATTCCAGAAGCCTTCGTGCCACCTTCCTTTTCCCGCAGTCCTCCGGGGCCTTCGACGCTGCGTAAAGAAAGATGTTAGTGTCCGCGAAGCACCGGGCGGTCATAAATTTCCTTGCGGTTCAAACGTCCGACCGGAAGGGTATTGTCCGCCTTGTCCAATTCCCTGAAAAGCCGCCCGGCCCTCGCTTTTCTCAGTGCCGCACTGCCGCTGCCGGGCGTCAGCTCGCGCACGAGTGCCCGCGTGACCACGTCCTTCAGTGCCACGCCTTCCTGCACGGCCCGCAGCTTGGCTTTCTTGAAAAGATCGTCGGGGATTTCCATTGTCGTTCGCATAAACGCATATTCGCACAAACATGCGGAATGTCAATCCGCCGTCGCTTCCCACACGCGGTCGAGGACGCGTTGGATTTTGGCCTCGAAGCGAGGGAGCACCACTCGCACCAATCTCGTCGGCGCGCGGCGTGCCGCTGGCATCCTCGATTTTATCGGTTTTTTCGACGCCGTGGCCGCCGCCGACGGGGTGTTTCGTGATCTGGACATCCGCTTCACGGCCGGTATAGACTCCGGATTTATGAAATATTCCCCCTGTCTTGCTCTGGTCGCATTGTTCTCTGTCGCGCTTCAGAACGCGGTCGTTGCTGCGGCTCCCGCCGACACATCGCCGGAGCAGGAGGCCGTTCTGGCCAATGACAGGGCCTATGAGGCGGCGTATGCGAGCGGTGACGGGAAGGCCCTCGCGGATTTTTTTGCCGAGGATGCCGATTTCGCCACCGAGGATGGCCGCACATTCAGCGGACGCGCCGCCATCGGGGAGGCCATGAGCCGAGGGCTTGCGGCCTCGCGCGGATTGAAGCTTGCCATCACGGTTGACACGGTTCGTGTGCTTGCGCCGGGGACGGTGCTGGGAAAAGGCGCCACCACAGTGACGGCAAAAAGCGGGGAGACCAGGAGCGCACTCTTCACGGCGATCCATATCAAAAAGGACGGGAAATGGAAAATCAGCCAGCTCATCGAGTCGCCGGTGCCGGACATCACCCCGCGCGAACGCCTTGACGGGCTTGCGTGGCTCGTTGGCGACTGGGAAGAGACCGACAAAGCCAACGATTTTCATGTGAACAGCCAGTATCTCTGGGCGCGGGGCGGCAATTTTCTCACGCGCAATGTGACCGTGAAGCGCGGCGGATCGGTCACGCTTGAGGGTTGGGAAATCATCGGCTGG
>DYRR01000266.1 GCA_020718605.1 Chthoniobacter flavus
GGTCAGGCGCGGGATTGCAGCAGCCCGACATACTGGGCGCGTTCGTAGGCGAAGGGATCGGCAACGCTTTTCTGGCTGAGTTTTCCGCGGAAAGCGTCGAGGTTTGCGTACCCGCGTTCGTGCATCCAAAGCTCCAGCGCACGGAGCATGGTGGAGAGATAGGGAACGCCGCAGCGCAGGAGGGTGCCGGCCACCTGCACGGCATTGGCGCCGGCCAGAATGGCGCGCACCACATCCAGCCCGGTTTGCACCCCGGTGTTCAGGCAGAGATCCAGATTCACCCGGCCATGCAGTATCCCGGTCCAGCGCAGCGGCAGGCGCATTTCGTCACGGTGACTCAGCGGCATGTCGATCCGCAATTCCTCGCGGTCGGCATCGATGTCGGGCTGGAGGAAGCGGTTGAAAAGAACCACGCCCCTCACCCCGTTGGCCTGCAGTTGTGAGACCACATGGGCGAGCGCCGTGTAGTAGGGGCACAATTTCACACCCACGGGAATTTTCACCGCGCGCACCACCCGGTCGGCGGTTTCGTAGAGATCGCTTTCGATCTCCCGGCTGGTCCGATCGGGTTGCGTGGCCACGGCATAGACATTGAGTTCGATCGCATCCACTCCGGTGTCCTCAAGCTGCTTTGCATACGCCGTCCAGGAGCCGGGTTCCACGGCGTTCAAACTCGCAATAAGCGGCATTTTCACAGACTTGCGCAGCTTTTCGATGTTGCGCAGATGTGCGGCGGCATCGCCGTGCGGGATCGCGGGAAAATAATCGGTGGCTTCCGCGAATGCATCCGCCCCCACGGTGCGCTCCGCTTCGAACTGCTCGCGATCGATGGCAATCTGCTCTTCGAACAGGGACCGGACCACCAACCCTCCCGCCCCGGCTTCTTCGGCCCGTTGCACACTTTCCGGGCGGCTGCTGATGGAAGACGCCGCCACCAGGATCGGGGACGACAGGGAAAGACCGAGATACTTGGATTCGAGAGAAGGCATGGGGGGTGGTTTGTTGGCCCAGCTTATTAAGCGAATTGATCGACGACAATACAATTCGTCACGTCTGTCGCCGCAGGATGTGCGGCTGGAGGGTCCATGCGTGGGTCTTGATGAACAACCATTACCACCTGCTCTTGCTGACGCCTGAAGCCAACTTGGTTGAGGGGATGAAGTGGATCGGTCAAAAGCTGACGATGAAAAGTGGTAGCCGTTCACGGCCCATAATTGAGAAGAAAAGGTAGAGGAGCCAGCGTTTA
>DYRR01000002.1:0-13256 GCA_020718605.1 Chthoniobacter flavus
GCGGCGCGAAAAGCTTGAAATTCCCGCGCATCCCATCAGTATGCGCCGTGTTGAACAGCCCCGCTCCCAATCCCACAGTGTCCGCTTTGCCGGATGCGTTCCTTCCCGCGTTCCGCTGGATGCTGCTCTCGCGCACGCTGGATGAGAAGTTTGCAAGTCTCTATCGCGCCGGAAAAATCTACGGTGGCGTGTTTCTCGGGCGCGGCCAGGAGGCGCTGAGTGTGTCCCAGACGATTCACCTGAAAAAAGGCGACGTCTTCGCGCCGCTTATCCGGGACCAGGCCGGGCGCCTCGCGTTTGGCGAGGACATTCTGGATGCGGTCCGCACCTATCTCGGCTCTCCTCTCGGCCCGATGCGCGCCCGCGACGGCAACGTCCACCGCGGCCGCCCCCGCGAAGGGCTTTTGCCGATGATCAGCCATCTCGGCTCGATGATTTCGGTGGTGAACGGCGTTCTTTTCGCGCGCAGGCTGCGCGGCATGTCGGGGTCGGTCGGCATGACGAGCATCGGTGACGGAGGGACTTCGACGGGCTCATTTCACGAAGCGCTCAACCAGGCCGCCGTGGAAAAGCTCCCGCTTGTTCTGGTGGTGGCCAACAATCAATACGCCTATTCCACTCCGAACGACCGCCAGTTTGCCTGCCGCAGTCTGGTGGATAAAGCCGCCGGGTACGGGGTGGCGGGACACACGGTGGATGGCACCGATCTGCAGGCCTGTCTTGTCACACTCGGACTGGCGGTGAACGCCGCCCGCTCCGGCGGCGGTCCGCAGCTTGTGGTTGCCGATTTGCTGCGCCTCTCCGGACATGGGGAGCACGACGACGCGAGTTATGTGAGCCCGTCCCTGCGTTCCGCACCGCTCGGGCGCGACTGCCTGGCAGTTGCCGAGTGCGCTGTCCTTGAGGCGGGTCTGGCCACGGAATCCGTGCTGGCCGCCTGGAAAACCGACGCCGCCCGCCGCGTGGACGAAGCGGTGGCCGTCGCCCAACGCGAGGCGTCTCCCGATCCGTTTGCCGAGGATTGGCGCCCTCTTGCCTCCCGTCATCTGGTGGAGGTTTATCCGCATCCATGAGCATCACCTATCTCGACGCCATTCGTGCCGCACAGGAACGCGCCCTCCGCGACGATCCGCGCGTGTTTATTTACGGGCAGGACGTCGGCGCGTTCGGTGGCGCATTCAAGGCCACAAAAAATCTTCACAAAGAATTCCCGGACCGCGTGGTGGATGCACCGATCAGCGAGGACGCCATCGTCGGCCTGGCGGTGGGAGCCGCCATCGACGGGATGCGTCCGATCATCGAGATGCAGTTTGCCGATTTTTCCACGGTCGGCTTCAATCAGGTCGTCAATCAGGCCGCCACCCTGCATTGGCGCACGCGTGTTCCGTGTCCCATCGTCGTCCGGCTCCCCTCGGGTGGAACCTCGGGCGGCGGACCTTTTCACAGCCAGATGCTTGAGGGGCTCTACGCATTGTATCCCGGTCTGGTGGTGCTCACTCCGGCCACGGTCGAAGATGCCTACAGCATGTTGTTGGAAGCCGTGGCCATCGATGATCCTGTGGTTTTCTGCGAACACAAATATCTTTACTACCATCTGAAAGCCGATTCGCTGCCCTCCGAGGCGTTGCCGGTCGGCAAAGCGCGCATCGCGCGCCAGGGACGCGATCTTACCATCGTGACCTACAGTGCCATGCTCCATGAATCGCTGGAGGCCGCCCGCGAACTGGCCCAGGAGGACCGGATCGAGATCGAGGTCGTCGATTTGCGCTCGGTGAAACCGCTCGACACCGACACGATCCTCGCCTCTGTTGCCCGCACCGGGCGCGTCCTGGTGGTCTCCGAAGCCTGGCCCTGGGGCGGGGTGGCGGCAGAGGTGCTTGCCCGCATTGCCACCGAAGGCTTCACCCTGCTCGACGCTCCGCCGCAGCGTCTCAATGCCCGCGAAACACCGGTGCCCTATCATCCCAATCTCTGGGCTTCCCACCGCCCCACAGCCTCCAGCATCGCCGCCGCCGCCCGCAACCTCACCCGACTCTAGCCATGCCCAATGTTCCCATCATCATGCCCCAGCTCGGTGAATCCATCGCCGAGGCCACGGTGATTGCATTCCTCGCCAACCCCGGGGACGCGGTCAAAGCCGATCAGGATTTGCTGGAGGTGGAAACCAACAAGGCCACCCTCAACGTCACGGCCCCCTGCGCCGGCACGCTCACCGAATGGCACATTGATCTCCAAAAGAGCTATCCGGTCGGTGCTCAGCTCGGGCTCCTGGATACCACGCGGGAGGAAGTCGAGCGCTGCGGCATCACAACCCACGAGGCGCCTGTGCGCCCCGTTTCCTCAAGTTCCCTTCCCGCAGCCCCCCCCCCTCCGACGCCGCGCACCCCCGTGGCTGCGGTGCAACCCACCGTACGGGGGCTTCCCGTGCCGGCCCATGCCGCAGGCGCCAGCTACATGTCGCCCAGGCTCCGTGCGCGCATGAGCGAGCTCGGACTCCATGCCGCCGATCTTGCCGGCATCGCCGGAAGCGGGGCGGCGGGACGCGTGACCATCGACGATTTTGAAAACTTCATCGCCGGACTTGAGCGCCATCACATGAGCCCGGCTTCGAGCATGCGGGTCGCTGTGGCCGACGCCATGCGGCGCAGTTGGACGCGGCCCATCGCCACGGTGGGCCTGCCCTGTGTGTTGGACCCCCTCCTGATTCATCGCAAGACCCTCGCCCTCAAGCCCGGCCCGGCGCTTTACGCCCTGCGCGCACTGGCGGTCGCCCTTGCGGAAAACAGTGCCATCGCCGGACGACTCATTGGCGATCGGATCGTCCATCCGCGTTCCATCGATGTCGGGTTTGCCGTGGAAGCCGAGGACGGCGTGCTGGTGCCGGTGATCCGCGAGGCCGACAAAATTCCGCTCGAATCGCTTGCCGAGCGCTACAATTACCTGGTCGAACGCGCCCGCCAGCGCAAGCTTCCCCAGGACGCCTCGGGTCAATCCATCGCGACCGTGACCAACTTCGGCACCTTCGGCCTCAAATGGGCCACGCCGATTCCCCTGCCCGAGCAGACGCTGGTGCTGGGTCTGGGTGCCGGACGCAAAACGCCCGTGTGGAGCGAGTCGGAGGGAACCTTCGTGCCGGTGATCGAGGCCGAGATCACCCTGAGCTTCGATCACCGCGTGCTCGACGGCGGCGCCGCCGGACGCCTGCTCACCCGCGTCGCCGCCCTGCTGGGTATGCCCGAAACGCTGTAATCCCCGGGCCGGAAAGCAAATAGCCAATGGCTTCCACCGAACAAGCGAGGATGGATGAAATCCTGGAGGCCCAGAAAAAGCTCCGGGCGGAAATGGTGCGGCTCGATAGCGAAATCTTCGTTCTTCGTGCGGCGGTATCCGGGGCGCATATTCCTCCCCGTCAGGCTGTTGCGGAGCCGATTCCGGAGGTTGCCCCGGTCCGATCCCGCCCGGAGGATCCGTTCCGCGCCGCGCCGCCTCCATTGCCAAAGGAGGTTGTCACGCCGTCTCCTGTGTTCCAGACGGAGCCTGTTGCCAGAGAATCCATCGAGATGCGGGTTGGCACGTTCTGGCTGGTGCGGGTGGGGATTGTGATCCTGCTCACCGGGCTCGTGTTTCTCGGCAATTATGCCTACAAAAATTACTTCGGACTCTTGGGTCCGGCGGTGAGACTCGCGTTTTTTTATCTGACCGCCGGGGCGATCACCGCTCTGGGGCTTTGGTTGGAAAGTCGTCGGGCCGCGTTGCAGAACTACGCCCGTGTTCTCACCGGCGGCGGTCTTGCGGCGCTTTATTACACCACCTATGCCGCGCATTACGTGGAGAATCTGCGGGTCATTCACAGTCCTCTGCTGGGCGGGCTTCTTCTGCTGGCGTGTGCCGGATTTATCGCATGGCTGGCGGACAGGAAACGCTCGCAGACCCTTGCGGTTTTTGCGGTGGCACTGGCCCTCTTCACGTCGGGGATGAGCCGACTGGCCGAATTCACCCTGCTGTCAAATCTTGTGCTTGCGGTCGTGGCGATGGGCATGGTCCTGCGGCATGGGTGGCGGAAGCTGGCCTTTGTAACGCTCTCGGGAACGTTTGGGATGTTCGCCCTTTGGCGGATGATCGTATTGGGCGATCAACTCTTGAAAACGCCCGAGGGCTGGCAGTCCCGGGCGGCATTTCTCACCCTTTACTGGGCGATCTTCACTGCGGGGGCATTGCTGGCCAGGCCGGGCGTGTTGGGACGCCGGGTTCGCGCCGGGTTTGTCACGCTCAACAACGGGCTTGCCTTTGTATTACTGGCCTTCACCGCGTTCCCCGCCGGGAAGACCGGCTTTTCCAACCTTTGTTTCGTTTCGGCGGCGGTTTTGGGCGCCCTTGTTTTCTTCTGCACAAAACGCCCGGTGCTGCGTCATCTGCTGCCTTCGGTCTATCTGGCCCAGGCATTGTTCTTTTTCACTCTGGCCCTGCTGACCCGGTTCACCGGATCCAATCTGGCCTTGATTCTCGCGGTCGAGGCGGCGTTTCTGGTGCTGGCCTGGGGATGGCACCCGGGTCTTGTCCTGCGTCTGGGAGCACTCGGATCTGCGGCGCTGGCGACGCTGGCCTGTCTGCCGTCTCTCATGGATGACACCGGGCGCGGAATCACCACGACCGTGGCCGTCCTGCTCTTTGCTCTTGCGGCCGGGGTCGAAAAACTTGCGGCGCGCAATCAGGTGCCACGCGCATGGATCGACGGCTGTTGTTACGGATTTGCCGGATTTTGTGCGATGGATCCGCTGTTCTTCAAAGTGCTGCCCGGCTGGGTGCTGCCTGCGGCCTTTGCCGGGGCCGCAGTGCTGCTTTCCCTTTCCCATTTCATTTTGCGCTCGCGTGGATTGGTTTTTGCCGGACAGTTCGCACTGGCAACTTCGGTGATGGTGTTTTTGAAACACATGGCGGATGACTCGGGCAACCTCTGGATTCAGGCGGCGCCTCCGCTCGCGCTGGCCGTGCTCGGATTGGCCGGGGGACATTTATTCCGGGGTTCCAGCACGGCGAAACTGGCCGGGGCGTTCTATCGGATCGGTGCGGGCGCACTGTATGCCGCGTGGGTCTGGGAATTCATCGGGCCGGAATGGAGATTTCTCTTTCTGGTGCTCAGCGCCGGATCTCTCATCGCGCTGCGGGGCGGAGGATGGGTGAGGGGCATGCTGGTGTTGTTGCTCAATGGGGCCGGCGTGATGGCGTTTCTGTCCCATTTTTTGCCCGATGGCCCGGTATCGATGGCCCATCTGGCCGCCTGGGTGGCTGTGTTGGTCCAGAGCCGGTTTTTTGCGCATTTCCCCGGGGAGAGAAACCGTTTGGTCCGGATCGTGATGTCCGTGGCCGGATTGGGCGGGATCTGGTGGCTCGTCACCCGCTGGGTGCAGAGTGTGCATCCGGATTATCCGCTCACGGTATTCTGGTCCGTGCTGGCCCTGTTGTATCTGATCACTGGTTTCCTGATCCGGGACCGGGTGTTTCGTCTGGCTGGATTTTTCCTGATTGCGCTGTCCCTTGGGCGCATTCTGCTGGTCGATCTCTGGCAACTCGGAACGCTGGTCCGCATCGTGAGTGTGCTGGTCACCGGACTGGTTTTGCTGGTTCTTGGATTCGTTTATACCCGTTATCAGGATAAAATTCGGCGTTGGTTGTGACCTGGCTGTGTCCAAAATGCCTTGCCTGTGGTCTGGATATTGCTTAAGTACGGGTGTGCTGAAGATTAACCCACCGAAACAACGCTCTATTCTGGCCTGTACCTGCCTGGTTCTCTCCGGTTCCATGGGCATTGCCCAGACTCCCTATCAGAGCAGTTCCGATTTTACAAAATACGCGATGAAACTGCGTGAAAGCGCACTTTTGCAGGTGGAACCGCAGGTTTTTGTGCCCACGACCTCGCGAATCACCACTTCAAGGTTCACTTGGAAACGCAATATCGTCACGACCACTTTCTGGGTCGGCGAGCTGCCCACTCCCAATAATCCGGTCCCAAACACCAAAAGTTCGTGGGATATCAACTGGAAAGCCAATTTTGGCGGATATGACAATCCCGACCGGTTTGCCCGGCGCGGCTTTCTGCCGGCCTCCTTCACGCCGCGCCAAAACCCCTTCTACATTGCCCTGCCCTACAACGACATTGTGAGGGGAGGCGGCCATAAACCGGAAGCCTCCCGTGTGGTCCCGTGGTTCCGCCAGGCCTTTGTCAAATCGGGGCAGACCGTCCTGAAGGGGCGCTGGATCGCCATCCGCAAAGGTCCCCGCGTTTGTTACGCCCAATGGGAAGACTGCGGACCCTTCCGAACCGATCACTGGCAGTATGTGTTTGGCAACGCCCGCCCCCTGCCCAACCTCAACAAAGGGGCCGGACTGGATGTTTCCCCGGCGGTGCGCGATTTTCTTGGGATGAAAGACACCGATGTGACCGACTGGCGTTTTGTGGATTTCAAAGAAGTCCCCCGCGGCCCATGGGCACTTCACGGGGACAACAACACGTTTGTCATCCAGGACCGCAAGGCCCGCGGCCAATACGTCGAACTGCATCCCACCTGGCGCAATGCCATCGTAAGATAGCCGCCCTTGCCGACTTGAGGAATACAGGTCCAGGCCCGTGGGACATTGCCCAAATAATCCGTCCGGGATATCACATGAACAAGCACCACTGGAACACCCTCGAACTGGATGACCGACTTTCTGCGGCCCTGGTGAAGGACCTCGTCCGACACTCCTTCGATCTCGTGTCCTCAGGCCTCCCCAAAACCAAGGCGAAGGCAAAACTTCCATTGACGAAAAAGCCGCCCGTCCGCTAGAGTGTCGGCTCTTTCGCATTGCATGGCCTCCCCCTCAAACACCTTTGGCGATGAGCGTCCACCCAGACTGCCGTCCGCTGTGACCCGGGGGCTTTCCATGCAAAAAATGGTGCTCGGCGGAGGCGGTGCCCTCTTTTTCCTTGCTCTCCTGCTGTTGCTGCCCATCTGGTTCTGGTTCTTCTGCCGCATCGAGCCCGCAGAAGGACAGTTCGCGGTGCTCATCCGCAAAACAGGAAGCGATCTGCCATCCGGTCAGATCATGGCAACGGAACCGGGACAGAAAGGCATCCAGCTCGAGGTGCTTTCCGAAGGGCGATATTTCCGAAATCCCTACACATGGTCCTGGCGCATTTTCCCGATCACGGACATCCCCGCCGGCCAGCTCGGGGTGCTGACCCGTCTCTACGGAAGCGAATTGCCGCCCGGCGAAGTGATTGCCTCCGGGGAGTCCAAGGGCATCACAAGGGACGTGCTGGGACCGGGCCGGCACCGCATCAATCCCTTTGCCTATCAGATCCAGATTCTTGACGCCACGAGCATCCGCCCCGGTCACATCGGCGTGATGGTCGCCCTGGATGGCGCGGACCCGCTGGTGGGCGGCGTGCCCGATGACTCGCTGAACCGCTACACCGTTGGCGACGGGGTGAAGGGTGTGCAGCCCGCCACTCTGGATCCCGGCACGCATTATCTGAATCCCTTCGTCACCAGCGTGGTGGAACTGAACCTCCAAAGCCAGCGCTTCGAGATGAGCGGCGACGATATGATCAGTTTCCTCACCGCCGACGGATTCACCGTGAACGTCGAGGGCACGCTTGAGTTCGCGATCAACCGGGACAAGGCCGCCATGCTCACCCATCAGGTCGGCGACATGGAGGACATCATCAAGAAGGTGATTCTCCCGAGGGCGCGCGGATTTTCCCGCATCGAGGGCAGCAAAAGCCCGGCCCTCAATTACATCGTGGGCGAGATGCGGCAGAAATTTCAGGACAATCTGGAGAAACATCTCAGCACCCAATGCGCCGAATGGGGCGTGTCGATCAAGTCCGTGCTGGTGCGCAACATCTCCGCCCCCGACCAGATTGCCAGCATCATCCGCGAGCGCGAGGTGGCCGTCCAAAATGCCCGCATGTTCGACCAGCAAATCACGCAGGCCCGCTCCCGCGCCGAACTCGTGCGCCAGGAAATGCTCGCCGTGCAGAACAAGGAAAAAGTCCAGGCCGAGACCGTGCGTCTGCAGGCCGTGATTCTCGCCAAGCAGGATCAGCAGGTGAAACTCACCGGTGCCCAACAGCAGTTCACCGTGGCCGGCGTGGAGAGCCAGGCGGCGGAATCCCAGGCCGCCGCGATCGTGGCCCTGGCAGAGGGCGATCGGGACGCGCTCCACGCCACCAACGAGGCCGAAGCCGGCGTGCTGCGCAGTCAGGCCCAGGCCTTTGGAGGCGGTGCCAATTTCGCCCGCAACCTGCTCTACAAAAAAATCGCCCCCCGCATCTCCTCGATCCTCACCAACGACGAGGCCGACAGCATCGGCGCCCTGTTCAAATCGTTTCTGCCGCAGAACACCAGGGAGGGCGCACGATGAAATCCCCCATCCGTCTCGCCGTCACCGCGATTCTCATGCTGCTTTGCGTGTGGATGGTGTGGCAATGGTTTTTCTGCCGATTCTACGTGCCGCCGGGCCAGATGGCGGTCATCATTTCCAAGGAAGGCAAACCGCTGCCGTCCGGCCAGATCCTCGCCTCCAAGGGACAGAAAGGCATCCGCGCCGACGTGCTCGCCGAGGGACGGCACTTTCTCAATCCCGTCACTTTCGAACACCGCATCGTCCCGGTCACCACCATCCCGGCCGGCAAGGTGGGCATCGTGACCTCCAAAGTCGGCACCGATCTGCCCCCGGGGGAATTTCTGGCCGGCCCCGGACAAAAAGGTGTCTGGCGCGGCGTGCTCGGCCCCGGCTCCTACCGGTTCAACCCCTACGGCTATGAGATCACCATCACCGATGCCATCAGCATCCCGGTGGGATATGTCGGAGTCGTCACCTCCCTCGCGGGGGATCGTGCTCCGGAGGGGGCCTTCGCCGGGGCCGGTCAAAAAGGCATCCGGGCCGACGTGCTGCAGCCGGGTCTGTATTATGTGAACCCAAAAGAGTTCAAAATCGACGTGCTTGAGGTCGGTGTGAACCAGGTTTCGATGCTGGGCAAAGCGGGCAGTGCCGTGATCACCAAGGGGAAAATCACCAGCCAGAATTCCGCCATCGACGCGCTCCAGTTCAAGGTACTGGAGCAACAGGCCCTTCAACGCGAGGAATACGCCCGCCAGACCGACAATACGGTGGTCACGCAGAATGCGGCGGCGGGATCCTCGCTCGATTCCCTGCGGCGGTCGCTGGATCAGAAGCGCGATGAGCACAGCGAAAAAGACTCCGCCGCACCGGCGGCCCGCGCTCCCATGCCGCAGCAGGGACACGATCTGAGCCAGTTGGCCAAGGATGCCGTGGCCAACTCTGTGAACGCGTTTGTGATCAATCAATTTGTGGAATTCCCATCACGCGACGGATTCGACATCAGCCTCGACATGACCGTGGAGTTCGAGTTGGAGCCCGACAAACTCGCGATGGTGTATCGCGACTACGGCGACCTGCCGGCGGTGGTGGACAAGGTGATCCTGCCCCAAATTCTTTCGGTCTCGCGCCTGAAAGGATCCGCCTACCGGGCCGTGGACTTCATCGTGGGCGAAGGCCGGGAAAAATTCCAGACCGACCTCACCGAGACACTCCGCAAGAGTCTGGCCAGCCGCAATCTGGTGGTGAGCAACGCGATCATCCGCCACGTGAATGTTCCCGCCCAGATTCTCGAACCCATCCAGCAGGCCAGCGTGGCGCAGGAACAGGATCTCACCAACCAGGAAAAGCAGAACACCGCCCGCAAACAGGCCGAACTCAACACCGAACAGGGCCTCATCGAACAGCGCGGCGCCGAGGTGGCCCAGGAAACCGCGAAACTGCGCGCCGAAATCAAGGCCGGCCAGGAAAAGGAAGTCGCCGAAATCCAGGCCGGCACGCTCCAGAAAGTCGCCGAGATCGACATGCAGACCGCCCTGCTCCGCGCGGAGAAATCCAGGAAGCTCGGAAAAGCCAGAGCGGAATCCATCCAATTGGTGGAGGGCGAAAAAGCCAGAGGCCAGGTGCTCAAGACGCAGGCCCTCGGAGATGCCGCTGCCTTCAACCTTGCCGAGTTCGCCACGGCCCTCAATCCCGATGTGAAAATCCGCATCATCCACGCCGGCCCCGGCACTCTGTGGACCGATCTTGAGAACGCCACCCTCGCCGAACTCGGCGGCGCGGAGGCCCTGAAAACGAACAAGGCGAAGTAAATCGCCCGGATCCCGGACCGGTTCCTGCGGGTGCGGGCCGCAGGCGGCTTCGAAGCCCTGTGCTGAAGCACCGGGAGGCGCCGATGCTTTTGATATGATCGGGCAGTTTTCCTTTGTCGGGGGTTGACCGCCCCCCCCTGCTTCGCTTAAATTCCCGCCCGCGGGGACAGTTCCCCGTTCGACGAAATTCATTCTCAACGAACAGACACCGCACTTCCATGACCAAACACGCCCAATCCACCGTTCCGGCCAAGCTTGTGCTCGGCGACAAAACCATCGAACTGCCCGGTCTGGTTGGCACCGAAAAGGAGCACGCCATCGACATCTCCAAACTCCGCTCGGCGACCGGTTATATCACCCTCGATGAGGGCTATGGCAACACCGGTTCCTGCGAGAGCGAGATCACATTCATCGACGGTGAGGAGGGGATTCTGAGGTATCGCGGCATTCCGATCGAGCAACTTGCGGAACACTCGACCTTTATTGAAACGGCCTATCTCATCATCTACGGCGAACTGCCCACCCACGATCAACTGCGCAAGTTCTCCGATCTTCTCACCGAGGAGGAAATGCTGCACGAGGATATGAAGCACCATTTCGAGGGCTTCCCGTCCAACTCGCATCCGATGGCCATCCTCTCGTCGATGATCAACGCCAGCAGTTGTTTCTACCCCGGCCTCATGCGGGGGGGATTCGAACCGCACCGCTTTGAGGTGCAGGCCGCCCGCCTCATCTCCCAGGTGCGCACCATCGCCTCCTTTTCCTACCGGGTCTCGCGCGGACTGCCAATCATCTATCCCAAGCCGACCTACAAATTCACGGCCAACTTCCTGCACATGCTCTTTTCAAATCCCTACGCGGATTATGATCTGGATCCGCAGATTGTCCGGGCGCTGGATCTCATTTTTCTGCTGCACGCCGATCACGAACAGAACTGCTCCACCGCCACGGTGCGCATGGTGGCTTCCAGCAAGGCGAACCTCTTCGCCAGCGCCGCCGCCGGTGTCTGCGCCCTCTGGGGCCCTCTCCATGGCGGGGCGAATCAGGCCGTCATCGAGATGCTCGAGCGGATCCACGCCGACGGGGACGACGGCAGCCGGTTCATCCGCGACGCCAAGGACAAGGATAGCGGCAAACGTCTCATGGGTTTCGGACACCGGGTGTACAAAAACTACGATCCGCGCGCCAAGATCATCAAAAAGGCGTGCGACGATCTGCTTCACAAACTGAACATCGACGATCCGCTGCTGGACATCGCCAAGCACCTCGAGGAAGTCGCGCTGCGCGAGGATTATTTCATCGAACGCAAGCTCTATCCCAATGTGGATTTCTACAGCGGCATCATCATGCGCGCGCTGAAATTTCCGCTCAATATGTTCACGGTCATCTTCGCCATCGGCCGCATGCCCGGCTGGATCGCCAACTACAAGGAAATCATGGAAAATCCCGAGAGCCGCATCTATCGGCCCCGGCAGATTTACACGGGTCACACCAAGCGCGACTATCTCCCGATGCAACAGCGGGGCTGACCGCCCGGTCAGTTCCGGTAGATGTCGTCGGGGGCCTGTGCCAGAATCCGGTAGTAAGGCCCCAACGAAAGAAGCACGGTGCGCCAGGCATCGGCGCACTGTTCGGCATCCAGCAGCTCCGCCCCCGGGGGGGCAATGATCCAGGAGTTCTCCCCGATTTCCTTTTCAACCTGGCCACCGGTCCATCCGGCATACCCGACAAAGGCGCGCACAGAGATTCCGGGATACCCGTCCAACTGTGCCAGAGCTTCGGGCGACTCGCGAAGGGCGGGCAGAAACACCGGCACTCCATGCTGATTGCTGGCGATCCGCAGCGCGGCGATGAGAATCTGATCCGTCCCGACCGGACCACCAGAGAAGACCGGCACATGGCCAAGGGATTTGAGCGGCTCCACATCGGGTGCTATCTCTGCAAGCAACTGCCCGGTGGGGCGATTGATGACAAATCCCATCGCGCCTTCGGCGTCGTGACTGGCCATGGCCACCACAGTGCGCCGAAAATTCGGGTCCAGCAGGCTGGAATTTGCCACAAGCAACGAACCCGCCAGACTTGGAGCGGAGGAATCCGGAACACGCATGCGGGGGAATCTATCCGGTCCGCGCAAGGAAATCAAGCAACGGACGCGGTTCCCCGGGTGGCGGTGGCAAGGGGGCGCACGAAATCCGCGATTCGCGCGGCGAGATCGGGCGTGTCGCCGAGTTCTGCGATCCGGGAAACAATGGCGCTGCCCACCACCACGCCATCTGCGGATTCCGCAACCGAGGCGGTCTGGGCCGCTGTGGAAATGCCGAACCCGACGACCACGGGCAGATCGGTGACCGCCCGGATTTGCGCGACGCGCCCGGCGATGCCGTCCGAGAGTTCCGACTGGACGCCGGTGACGCCCTCCCGGGACACGCAATAGAGAAACCCGGAGCCGGCCGCCGCGATCCGGGCGATGCGATCCGGTGGTGTTGTCGGCGCCACGAGCTGTATGTGGGCGAGCCCCGAAGCGCGCAGATCCTCATTAAGTTCGGCTTCATCGGGAGGAAGATCCAGAATAAGCACGCCGTCCACTCCGGCGGCGGCGGCATCCCGGTGGAAGGTTTCGTAGCCGTAGGCAAACACCGGATTGAGATAGGTGAAAAGCACGACCGGCATCTCCGATCCGGAAGTGCGCAGCCCGACCACGAGATCGAAGATGCCCCGGATTGTGGTGCCGGATTCGAGCGCCCGCATGGCGGCCATCTGATTCACCGCACCGTCGGCCAACGGATCGGAGAAGGGAACTCCGAGTTCCAGGATATCCGTGCCGGCCCGCTCCAGCGCCACCGAGATTTCGGCCGTGCGGGCCAGACTGGGATCCCCGGCCGTGATGTAGGCGACAAAGGCCTTGGAATTGGCGGCGCGCAGACGTTGAAAAGTTCGGGCGATTCGATCGGTCATGACCGAAACCCATACCCCGCCCAATGCCCCTTGGACAGGTTTTTCCGATCACCCGGTGCTTCGCACGAGACGAAGCAGGACATCCTCCTGATCGACAATGCCAAG
>DYRR01000002.1:13356-50347 GCA_020718605.1 Chthoniobacter flavus
CGGAAACCCGTCCGTCTTCTCCGAGCACAGGAATATGGGCGAGATGGTGTTCCGATGCCAGGCGCACCATTTCCGCCACCAATGTCTCCGGGCGGACAAAGACCACGTCCATCCATGGCCGCATCAGATCGTGCGCCCGTGTTTTCCGAAAATCGATCACTCCATCGATGAGCCGACGTTCCGGACCCGATATCGTGCCGAAGTTGGGAATGCGATACACATCGGACACGGATCATTTTCCAGAAGTCGGGCAGGGCAGCACAAGGAAATTTTAATCGGCGGGAGAATACGGGTAATTTAGGCTTCTCGAAAGGACGGAAGACATGTAAGCATGGGCTGACAAAGGATGAACCCCGCGCCCCCCACAGAGATCCGGAGCCCGTCCATGGTGCGATGGAAAAGCGTTGCGTTGTGGTCCGGGATCGCATTGGCGCAGTTTGGCGCCGCGCGGTTCGGGCTCCAGTTCATCACCATGGGAGACAGCGTCTCCCCGATCTGGCCGGCCAGTGGACTGGCCCTGGCGGTTCTGCTCCTTGCGGGAAGATCTTATTGGCCGGCGGTGTTGCTGGGCTCGTTTCTGGCCAACATGGCGTCGCCGGTGCCGATCTGGGTGACATTATTCACGGCGGTTGGAAGCACCGCCGCCGCCTGGCTTGGGGTGTGTTTGATGAAACACCGTTCTTTTTTCCAACCCTCGATGGAGCGCCTGGTGGATGTGTTGAGTCTCTCGATGCTTGGGGGGCTTTTGAGTTGCGGACTGGCGGCCACCCTGGGAGTCCTCACTCTTGCCATCGCCGGGAAAATCGCGCCCGGGAATTTTCTGAAGGAATGGTTTGTTTGGCTCTCCGGGGATGTGATGGGAGTGATGATTGTGACGCCCTTTCTGCTCACCTGGTTGAGCCCCACCCAGTTCCGGGTAACACGCCGCACCCTGCCGGAGTTCGCCGCACTGCTGGCGGGATCCCTTGTGGTATGTTGGACAGCCTTCACCTGGACCGGCAGCCGCCAGATTTTTGATTATCCGTTCGGGCTGGCTCCCTTTGTGATGTGGGCGGCCCTGCGATTCGGGCCACGCGGGGCTTCCACGCTCACTCTGCTGATTGCCGGATTCGGCGTCTGGGCCGTGGCGCATCAAGCGGGATTTCTTACCTCCCCGTCGATGAAAAGCAATGCGCTGTTGTTGCAGGCATTTCTGGCTGTCACCTGGATCACGGGCCAGATGCTTGCCGCACTCACCGCGCAACAGAAACGGACCGAACAGCGGCTGCTCAACTCGGAACAGCACCACAGGCAGCTTTTCGACCAGAATCCGCAGATTTTGCTGGTCTATGACCGCGAAACCCTCGCGTTCCTCTCGGTGAACAAAACGGCGCGCAACCATTTCGGATATCAGCCGGAAGACTATACGGGAATGAAAGTCACGGACCTCGTTCGGGAAGCGGACCGCGAGGAGGCCGCAAGGAGATTCCACAATGTCGGCGATGAGGAAACTCTCTCGGGGACATGGAATTTGGTCAGCGGCGGCCATACCCCCGTCTATGCCGGACTTTCCTTTCAGAAAATGTTGTTCGACCAGCGCGATGCGGTGCTGGTGCTTGTGGAAGATATCACCGAGCGGATGCGGGCCGATGAAAATCTGCGCCGGTATGAACGCAAACTCACCCTTCACATTGAACAGACCGCCATTGCCGTGATTGAGTGGGACCGGGATTTCCACGTGGTGGAATGGAACCCCGCCGCAGAAAAAATCTTCGGTTATATCAAGTGGGAAACGATCGGAAAGAACGGTCCAAGTCTTATCGTCCCGGCACATCTGATCCCACAAGCCAACGAAATATGGAACCAGATCATCCATGGCAGCGAACCAGTCCGATTCTCCAATGAAAACATCACCAAGGACGGATCCATCATTCATTGCGAATGGTTCAACACGCCGCTCATCGATTCCCATGGCGAGGTGATGGGCGTGGCCTCGCTGGTGCAGGATGTGACCCAGCGGGAGCACGCCGCGCTGGCGCTGAGGGAGTCCGAGCAGCGCCTGCGAAGCATCATCGACAGTTTCCCGATGGGCATTCATCTTCTGGAACTCCACGACGACGACCAGCTCATCCTCATCGGCGCGAATCCGGCCTGCACTTCGATCTTCGGCGTGGACAGCGCGGAATTGCTGGGAAAACCCTTTGAGGAGGCCTTTCCCGCCATGGTGGACACACAGATCCCCCGCATGTATCGCGAGACTGCCCGACAGGGAAAGACTTGGTGGACCGATCAGGTGGTGTATGACGGCGACCGGATCTTCGGAGCGTTCGAGGTGAACGCGTTTCGGACCACGCCCGGGAAACTCGTGGCCCTCTATGTCGACGTCACCGAACGCCGGCGCGCCGAGGAGGCGTTGCGGCTGCGGGACAAGGCGATGGGTGCCATCGCGCAGGGCATCGCCATCACCTCCCGCGTCACCAGTGCCGGCACCCCCTTCATCTACGCCAACCCCGCCTTCCAGCATCTCACGGGATACGGACTCGATGAACTGGCCGGGAAAAACTGGAAAATCCTCGCCGCCAACAACACCGATCCCGACGATCTCGACACGATCGAGTCCGCACTCATCCGGCAGCAAACCTGCTCGGTGGATCTGCAATGCTGCCGCAAAGACGGCACTCATTTCCTCACCACCATCAGCGTCTCGCCCATCCCCGATCACGAGGGGCGGATCAGCCATTTCGTTTGGGTATTCACCGACGTGACCGCCATCCGCAACCTGGAATCCCAATTCCGTCAGTCGCAGAAAATGGAGGCCATCGGAAGACTCGCCGGCGGGGTGGCGCACGACTTCAACAACCTGCTCACCGCCATCATCGGGTACAACGATCTGATCCTTTCGGAACTGGGCTTTGAGAGTCCCCTGTCCGGACATTCCCGCGAAGTCCGCAAGGCCGCCGAGCGCGCCGCCGCGCTCACGGGCCAGCTCCTTGCTTTCAGCCGCCAACAGGCCATGGTGCCGCAGCGCATGGACATCAACCGCACGATCCGCGGCATGCTGGGGCTCCTGCGGCGATTGATCGGTGAAAACATCCGAGTGGATACTTCTCTTGCCTCGCACGCGGGAGAAATCAAGGCCGAGCCCACCCAGATCGAACAGGTGATCATGAATCTCGCCATCAATGCCCGCGACGCCATGCCCGATGGCGGCACTCTCGCGCTGCGGACGGGACGCACTCGCATCACGCCCATCCAGGCCAATGCCACTCCAGGCCTTGCGGCCGGCGATTATGTCCAGATCACCGTCACCGACACCGGCCACGGCATGGACGATACGGTGCGGGAACATCTCTTTGAGCCCTTTTTTACCACCAAGGAAAAAGGCAAGGGCACGGGACTCGGTCTTGCCACCTGCTACGGAATCATCACCCAGACCGGCGGACACATCCACGTTCAATCGGTGCCGGGACGCGGGACTTCCTTCGAAATCCTCATTCCCAGACTGGATCCCGAGACAACCCCTGAACCCATGATTCCCACTGAAAACCCGGCACGGGGCGGCGGCGAGACGATCCTGGTTGCCGAGGATGACATGGCCGTGCGTCCGCTCACCACCAGCATTCTCAAATCCCTGGGCTACCGGGTGATGGAAGCCGAAAACGGACTCGAGGCAAAACGCCGCATCACCGAGCATGGCGACCAACCCATCCAACTCCTGCTCACCGACGTGGTGATGCCTGTGATGGGCGGCAAGGAGCTCGCCGACTGGATGCGCAAGAACCGGCCCGACACCCGCATCCTCTTCACTTCCGGCTATCTCGAAAACGCCCTTTCCATTGAGGACATGGGCGACTCGGAACAGACATTCCTGCAAAAGCCTTTCACTCCCCTCGCGCTGGCAAAAAAAGTGCGGGAAGTCCTGGATCGCGAGTGATGGCCGCGCACCGGCCGACTTCCACTCCAATCCGGGCACAATGAAGTCACCCATGCATGGCAACACGGGGACTCTGTCATTCCGCAGCTTGATTTTTGGCGCCATTGCGATACTCGCCACGACAGGCATTCTGCTGTGGACCCTGGGGCGCCCCGCCTTCTGGAAAAAAGAGGAGAGCCTGTCTGCGGGAGCGCACGGACGCATCCGGGCATCCCACAACCCGGGTGCTCTCACATCTGAATCCTGCAAGAGCTGCCATGCGGACATTTTTGAGGAATGGAGGGAATCGCATCATGCCCACGCCAACCGCATGCTCGATCCCGGCAGGGACCGGGAAGCCTTCGATCCCGCGCAGCGCCTCAAGTCCGGCAAAGTGGACTCCCTCTTCCACATGGTCCGCGGCCAGCCCGAGATTTTCACCCGGGACAGTCCTGGCCCGCCGCAGGCGTTTCATCCGGACATGGTGCTGGCCTACACGCCTCTCATCCAGTTTCTGATCCCCTTTCCCGGCGGACGCTGGCAGGTCACGGAAACCGCATGGGATCCCGCCCGCAAGGATTGGTTCAATGTCTATGGCTCCCACGGACGCAACCCCGGCGAGTGGGGATCCTGGTCCGGGCGAGGCATGAATTGGAACTCCAACTGCGCGGCATGTCACATGACAAATTTCCAAAAGAACTACGACATCGCCTCCGACTCCTACCGTTCCACCTGGGACGAAATGGCAATCGGCTGCACACAATGCCACGGGGTTGGACGCGACCACATCACCTCTCCCCCACCCCCGGGCTCCGGGCACAAGGCCGATGCCGCTTTGGCCCAGGAAACCTGCATGTCCTGCCACAGCCGCCGCGAGGAACTCACGATGAAATTCAAGCCCGGCACACGATTTGCCGATCATTACCGTCTGGCACTGCCCAGCCAGCGCGGGCTGTATCACCCCGATGGACAGGCATTGGACGAAGTATTTGTCTCCGGCTCGTTTTTGATGAGCCGCATGGGATCGACCGGCGGCATCCGATGTCTGGATTGCCACAACCCGCACACCGGACGCACCATCCTGCCCGTAAGCAACAATGCCCTGTGCATGTCCTGCCATTCCGCGCCCGGGCAGAACAACGCCCCCGCCATCGACCCCGTTGCCCACAGCCATCACACCGCCGAAAGCACCGGCAACCGGTGTGTGGATTGTCACATGACCTTCACCCCCTTCATGGAGCGCGATCTGCGGCGGGACCACGGCATGCACTCGCCCGATCCGCTCCTGACCCGGGAACTCGGCATTCCCAACGCATGCAACAAATGCCACACCGACAAGCCGGTGGACTGGGCCATCGAGTGGACGGACAAATGGTACGGCTCAAAACTCGACCGACGTCAACGCGTCCGGGCCAGGCTTGTCGCCCGGGTCCATGCCGACGATCCCTCGGCCACGCCGGATCTGCTGCGGTTTTTGGCGGAGGAAGACATCCCCGCCTGGCGCGCGGCGATCGCCGGAATGCTCGGTGAACGCCTGGCCGACGATGGGGTGCGCCCCGCCCTGCGCACACTTCTGGAGGATGCCGACAGCATGGTTCGCACCGCAGCGGCGCAGGCCCTCGGCAACGATGAGCAAGAGCGAGCACTGCTGCGTCCGCTCCTGGACGATCCGGTCCGCGAAGTGCGCCTCGCCGCACAATGGGCAATGGGCCCGGAGATCCATCGGGATGCGAAGGGCTGGGCGGAACTCGCCGAATGGCTCAAGGTAAGCTCCGACCAGCCTGCGGGTGCCGCACGGCAGGGCCAGTTTGCCTTCGGCGAAGGGCACGATGCGGACGCCTTCGCATGGTATCAGCGGGCCATCGCATGGGATCCGCTCAGCGTGCCTTTGTTTCAGGATCTCGCCACCATGAAAAATATGAGGGGCGACTCCGCAGGATCGCTCCAAACACTGCTGGAAGGCATCAAAGCCAACCCCGACAATGCCGACCTGCATTTCATGGCGGCTTTGGTGGAAGCCGAACGCGGAGACGAAACAGCGGCCGAGCGTTTATTCCGCGCAACCATCGCCAAAGATCCCTCCATGGCCCGGGCCTGGTATAATCTGGGGCTCCTGCTCTCCCAGCGCAGTCAGTTCGCCGAGGCGGTGGAATGCCTTCGCAAGGCCGGCTCGCTGGATCCCGGCAGTCCGGATTACCCCTATGCCCGCGCCACGCTTCATCTTCGCATGGGCGATCCCGCCGCCGCGCGCGAAGCGGCATCCGTCGCGCTGAAAGCCGCCCCCGGCCACCCGCCGTCCCGGGCTCTGCTGCAATCCCTGCCCGCCCGCTGACCCGCCCATGCGCTGGAGAATTCTCGCAATCCAACATCCCCGGCTCGCCTTTGCCCGCGCCGCGCTGGAGGAATATCTTCCGCGCATCGCGGCCTTCACCCCGTGCGTGTTCGAGTCCGTCCAACCACGCCGCACGGAGGACGAGAGCACGGCATTGCTGCGGGCTTCGGAAGGTGCGTTCCGGGTCGCCCTCGATCCCGGCGGACGCCAACCCGACAGCGTTTCCTTCGCCCGATTGGTCGGGCAATGGGAATTGCGGCCCGAAAAATCCGTGGCCTTTCTTATCGGGGGCGCCGACGGCCACTTCAGGCCGCTGCTCGAATGTTCCGATTTTTCCTGGTCGCTGGGACCGCTCACCCTGCAGCACGAACTCGCCCTCGCAGTCGTGCTGGAACAATTCTACCGTGCCTGGACCATCCGGCGGGGTCTGCCTTATCACCGCGAATGAGTGCCCGGATTCTTTCGGATAAAATGGCCGCCCACTTCGGGCACACCGCCTTCCGTCCGGGGCAGATGGAAGTCATGCAGGCATTGCTCGAAGGCCGCTCCGCACTCGCAATTTTTCCCACGGGCGGCGGCAAGTCACTCTGCTATCAGCTTCCCGCGCTCCTTCTCGAAGGTCTCACTCTGGTGGTCTCTCCGCTCATCGCGCTCATGAAAGACCAGGTGGACGCACTCGTCGCGCGAGACATCCCGGCGGCGCGCCTTGACTCGACACTTTCCACGGCGGAAGTTTTTGCCCTCTTTGACCGCCTCTCCCCGGGCGGAATCCGGCTGCTCTATATCGCGCCCGAGCGCTTTGTGAGCGAGGCCTTCATGAGCCGCATCCGGCGCGTAAAAATCTGCCTGCTGGCCATCGATGAGGCGCATTGCATCTCCGAATGGGGACACAATTTCCGCCCGGAATATCTCCGCCTCGCCGCCCTGGCCGCGAAACTCCGAATTCCCCGGGTGCTCGCCCTCACGGCCACCGCCACCCCGCCGGTGGCACTGGATATCTGCAGGGCATTCCGCATCAAAAAAGCCGACCGCGTGCAAACCTCGTTTCACCGGGAAAACCTCGCCATCCACATCACCCCCATTGCGGGATCGCATCGGCTCGAACTGCTCACGGAGAAACTCACGACAGAAAAGCGCTTCCCCGCCATCGTGTATGTGACCCTGCAGGCCACCGCGGAAAATGTGGCGGCGCATCTTGCCGGGGCCGGTCTCCAAGCCCGGGCCTACCACGCCGGACTCGCGGACGACGTGCGCGCGCGTGCTCAGGATGATTTTATGGCGGGCCGCTGTCAGGTGATCGTCGCCACCATCGCTTTCGGCATGGGCATCGACAAGGCCGACATCCGCGCCGTTTATCATTTCAACCTCCCCAAGACCCTTGAGAATTATCAGCAGGAAATCGGACGCGCCGGGCGGGACGGCCTCGACGCACACTGCGGAATGCTCGCCTGTGCCGATGATCTCACCGTGCTCCGCAATTTCACCCTGGGCGACACACCCGGTGAACTCGCCCTGCGCCAGCTTGTGGATCATCTCCTCCGCCAGGGCGCGGCTTTCGACATCAGCCGCTACGACCTCTCGCGGACCACCGATATTCGCCCGCTCGTATTGGAGACCGTGATCACCTATCTCGAAAAGGAAAAAATTCTCGAACCCGCCGGCAGTTTTTACGCAAACTATCAGATTGGGTTCCGCCAGCCCGAGGCGCGCGTGATCGCCGGCCACACTCCCGCCCGGCAGCGCTTTCTTCGCCGGATCTTCGACGCCGGAAAACGCGGTCCCCGCTGGCTCACCCTCAACGTGGCCAGCGCGGCGGACTCCACCGGGGAATCGCAGGATCGCATCCTCAAGGCGCTGCGTTTTCTCGAGGAGGCCAACGACATTGAACTCAAGCCCGCAGGGTTGCGGCATCGATTCCATCGGTTGCCCGGCGCCGAAGGCCGTTCGCCCCGCGAAATCGCCACCTGGCTGCACGGCCTGTTTTTGGATCGCGAAAAAAAGGATCTCGTCCGGCTGGATCAAGTGGTCGCATTCGCCGAGGACCCCGGCTGCTCCACCAGGCATCTGCTCGCCTATTTCGGAGAATTCCTGCCCGGCTCCTGCGGCCATTGCGGACATTGCGCGGGGGAACCGGCGGGAAAGCTGCCCCGCTCGCCGAACCGGGACATCACGCTGTCCGATCTCGAATGTATCGATGCGTTGAAGCGGGAATGCCATGCGGCCCTGCGCTCCACCCGGGCGCTGGCCCGGTTCCTGTGCGGCATCAACAGCCCGGCCGTGACCCGCGACCGCCTCACGCGCCACAACGCATTCGGACGTCTTGAGGACATCCCGTTTCACAAAGTGCTGGAGCAACTCGAAGCCGGTGAATAACTGATGCCTATGCAAAGCCCTCATGCACGGGAATTTCGGAAAGTTATTCACAGGATATTCACAAGCCGTTAAAAATAAACATTTTACGCGCATATTTTCATTGACTTCCCCGCTGTTTTTCCCGAGATTGACGGCGGTTCTTTGAGAGAACAAAGGCGTTGCCGGAAGAAGCGGAAAGGCGAAAGCCGGACCGGGACCAAGGCCGCCTCGGGATAATTCCGGATCATAACCGGAGAATGGTCGGGTGCAGTTGGTGCGCCTGGCTCCCTGCCCGGACTGTTTGATTAAACGAACAGGCTTCCGGCGGGGCAAAGCTCACGGATTTCCCCGCGCGGGGTCGCACCTGCGCGGACATGCGAACATGGAAACCCCGCGGCGGGCGATGATTAGAAACCATCGCCCGGCCGAGTGAGAATCCGCAGAAAGTTTCGATCTGCGGAGGAAACACAGTGACCTGACACACGAGAGGTCGGAGTCGCTACTGTGAACCAGCACGCAAAGGCCAGCCTTGGCGGGACAACCCCGCCGGAAGATCCCCGCTCGCAAAGGGGAAGCGCAAAGGGCCGGCATGATGCGTGGAGGAAACGGGCCTGGCAAAGCCCGGGAAACCTCCTGAAGCGGGCGGCGTTAAAAACGGTGTCGCCCGGCTGCAAGAGAAAAGCGACTTGAGAGATAAGAGGTCAGACCCGTAGCCCCGGGCAAACGCTCCGCCAAAAGCGGAGGCCGACCCGGGGGAAATCGGAAATGGCATGAAGCCCTTGCAGGCACGCCAAGTCCGTGTCTGGCGCGAATCCACCGGCGGGTGGGTTCCGAACCAGGCAAAGAGGCCTCACTCAACAATTCCGCGCCGGAAACGGACGGAACGGTCCTGCTGCGAGACCGAAGACTCCGCTTGCCGTGGAGAACAGCGTCGGGGAGCTGACAGCCGGCCGCAAGGCCGGGCGCCCAATGTTCAGCCGACGGGGAAGAGAGCGTGGCGAACTCCCACTCCCAACTTTGCGAAGGCCCCGCAGTCTCTGAAATGATGACTGCGGGGCCTTTTTTCGCGGTGCTATTAACCCG
Source organism: Chthoniobacter flavus (assembly GCA_020718605.1). Taxonomy (GTDB): domain Bacteria; phylum Verrucomicrobiota; class Verrucomicrobiia; order Chthoniobacterales; family CAKUMP01; genus DYRR01. Next base: position 23,016 of record DYRR01000002.1, read on the forward strand.
GCAATGAATTATAGTGACGTTGCAGACATTTTTTGGAGGGTCAGCGTCCTCGCCTGACCTGTTTTCAAGCCGGTCAGGGCAGGAGCCTGACCCTCCAACCACAACAGGAATATCACTACATTTATTTACCGGGTTAATATGCCGGTCCGGCCAATGACTCCGGCGCGGGTGGCCCGATCCATTTGCCGTGTTCGGCGATGAGATCCTGGAGGCGATCCACCGCATCGGCTTCCGGGATATTGAACTTCACCGCCGTTTTTCCGACGTAAAGGTTCACCTTGCCCGGCGCCCCCCCGACGTAGCCGAAGTCGGCGTCGGCCATCTCGCCGGGTCCGTTGACGATGCAGCCCATGATTGCGATTTTCACGCCCTTCAAATGACTGGTGGCGGCTTTGATGCGCGCCGTGGTGCTCTGGAGATCAAACAGCGTCCGCCCGCACGATGGGCAGGCCACATAATCCGTCTTGAAAATGCGCGTCCCGGCGGCCTGCAGGATATTGTAGGCGAGCCGCATCGCCCGGTCCGGCGCCTCTTCGCCGCGCACGAGGATGCCATCGCCGATGCCGTCGCAGAGGAGCGACCCCGGCACGGTGCTTGCATCAAGGAGGGTTCGAAGAGAATCGGCTCCCGGGCCGACCGGCGGTTGCAGCGTGTCCTTGAGCACGATGAGATGAGGCGGACGCAGCCGCGCGGCAAGCAGGCGGAAAGCGCGGATCGGACACAAATCCAAACCATCCCGCACGGTGACAATCTGGGGATGGTCCGTGGCATTGAGGGCATCCATCACCAACCCGTCGCGGGGATCGACTTCGTGAACCCCGGCATTTTCAACAATAATCTCGGGACGATAATCCCCCATGCGATCGATCCGGTGGGCGATCTTCCCGTGCGCGGTGCGCGGGATAAACACCCGCACCAATTCCTCGCCCCCGACGCCGATGCCGTCACATTCAAGTCGGGCGGACCTGCGGCGAACAAAGGAAAAAGGATCAAACGACAGCCGGTCCCCAAAGGATTCGCCCTGTGCGGAGCCTGCGGGTATCCGGTTGAAAGGTTCCACCAAAGCCTGTGCCACCGGGATTTCGCGGACGCTGTCCTCGGTGAGCGAGACGCGCACGGTGTCTCCGATCCCATCGGCGAGAAGGGATCCGATTCCGATGGCGCTCTTGATGCGGGCATCCTCGCCGTCGCCCGCCTCGGTGACGCCGAGATGCACGGGATAGTTCCAGTCGGGTCCGAGTTCATCCAACCGGGATACGAGCAGGCGGTAGGCCTGGATCATGACCTTTGGGTTGCTGGATTTCATGGAAAACACCAGCGAGTGATAATCGAGGTCGCGGGAGATGCGGGCGAATTCCAAAGCGCTCTCCACCATTCCAAGCGGCGTGTCTCCGTAGCGGTTCATGATCCGGTCGCTGAGCGAGCCATGGTTGGTGCCGATCCGCAGCGCGATGCCGCGCTCCCTGCAAAGGGCAACCAGCGGGGTGAACCGTTCGCGGATGCGCTCCAGTTCGGCATCGTATTGGTCGTCGGTGTATTCACGGATGTCGAATTTTTTTGAATCCGCGTAATTGCCGGGATTGATGCGAACCTTGTCCACCCAGCGCGCCGATTCCATGGCCGCCTGCGGTTTGAAATGGATGTCGGCCACCAGCGGCACTTCGCATCCGCGTTCGCGAAGCCCCCGGGCGATGTGTTCGAGATTCGCGGCGTCCTTGACCGTCGGCGCGGTGATCCGCACGAGTTCACAACCCACGGACGCCAAATCGAGGGTCTGCCGGATACAGGCGGCGGTGTCCATCGTGTCGCAGGTGATCATGGACTGGACGCGGATGGGATTCGCCCCGCCGATCCCCACGCCACGAACCGTCACCGGGCGGGTGTTGCGGCGGGCATACCGCCAGGGATCGGGGCAGTGAAGCGGGGTGCGGTGCATCGAAACGGACGGGATCAGGGCTGCGGAGAGGGCGCCGGGGACGATTGGGCCGCCGGGACATCCTCCGCGTCACGATTTCTGAAAATGGAAAGATCCTGCACATCGAAAAACGTGACGTAGAGCATGTACCCGATGAGCAGCATCGCACAGGCGGTCTGGACGAACTCCAGCACGCGGGTGTTCACCGGCTTGCGGCGGATGGCTTCGATAAGGGCGATGGTGATGTGACCGCCGTCGAGCACGGGCAGGGGCAACAGATTGAGCAGGGCAAGGTTCACATTGAGCACCACACTGAACCAAAGCGCCATGCGCCAGCCGTCGGGATTTTCAAACATCATGTAATAAATCCGCATGATCCCCACCGGCCCGCTCAAATGCTGGGCCTTGATGTCCGATTTGGGCGAGAACAACGCACCCAGGGTGTTGACGATCGTCTGAACGCTCCCGGCCACCTGCTCGAACGGACGCGGGTGAATGATTCCCATGCGCCCGCTGAGATCCCACACGATGCCGATGCGGGGCCGGGAGGGGTCGCCCACATGTTCTCCGGGCAGCAGCGTGGGTGTGACCTCCAGCGTCCGCCGATCCTCCCCGCGCTGGATCTCGATGGCGAACCGCTGCCCAGGGGTGGCCCGGATCATGTCGGAAAGAATACTGGGATGGTGCAACGGGGAACCATTGGCGGAGAGGAGGATGTCGCCCGCCAGAAATCCGGATTCAGCCGCAGGCGTGCCCGGCTGGACGGCGGCAACCATCGGGGTGAGTTTTGGGGCGATCTGGACCTGGCGCAGATTCGAGCGCCCCCAGCCGCGCCGGGGTTCGCGCACGGGAGTTGCCTCCAGATCGAGCACCTCCGATTCGCGCCGCACCCTGAAGGAGATCGTGTCGCCCTCGCTCCGAACGACATTCCATATCACGCTGTCCACCATGCCGGCGAAGCGGTTCACTTTGCGTCCATCGACTTCAAGAATCTCATCCCCGGGCTTGAACCCCGCAGCCTCGGCGGGACCACCCGCCTGCAAATACCCGATCGTGGTCGTGACCTCGGACTCCGCCACAGGACGTCCGACAATCCACACCAGCACGGCACAGAAAATGGCCAGCAAAAAACTGAACAACGGGCCCGCCGCCGCCACGATGATTTTGTCGAGAGCCGAGATCGGAGGGAGCGTCCCGGTTTCCGAAAGATTTTTCCCCTCGATCGCCTCCATGGGCGCCATCTGGGGCAGCGCGACAAATCCGCCCGCAGGGATGCACCCGAGACTGTACTCCACGCCCCCGATTTTCTTTTTCCATATGGGTTTGCCAAACCAGATTCCAAACCGCTCCACCACAAGACCGCGCCAGCGGGCCGCGAGGAAATGTCCGACTTCGTGGACGATGATGAGCAGATTGAAGAGGACGAGAACCTCTAAAATGATAAACGCGACGCGAAGAATACCGGTCAACATGAAAGGATGGGGATGGGTGATTTATGAATGTGAACGGCGACCATAGCACCCCCCACCCCACCCGGCAAGGGGCGAGAGTGACCGGGTCGGGATTCCCGATTGTTACAAAATCTTTCATTCTTAGGCATTGCGTTTGCGGAGGCGATATGGTGAATGGACCCGTTCATGAAAATTCATTTTTGGTGGCTGCGATTTAGAAGACACATTCTTCCGGCCTGCGCTCTGTTGTTTGTATCCGTTCACGCCGGATGCAAAATGGAAGTCGCGCCCGTCGGGACGCCCGATCCCACACCCACCCCTGTCTCCACTCCAGAGACTCCAGAGCCGACGCCGGAATCCACTTCAGAGCCGACGCCGGAATCCACTCCAGAGCCTACTCCAGAGCCGACGCCGGAATCCACCCCCGAGCCGACGCCGGCAGCCCTGTCCTGGGAGGAACTCTCCAAGCGCAAAGATCTCCAGCCCAGTCACACCCGCATCGAACGCCCCGTGGCTTTCCCGCTCGTCATCAATGGCCGGACCGTCGGCCAAACCCAGATGCAGGCGGGCACCGTCGTTGGGGTTCTTGGTATTTCCGAAGACACCGTCGCGGTGGCTCACGGCGACAAACGCGCCACCATTCCGGTCGCCTCGACCACGCTCGAGATTCAGATGCGCAATCTTTTGGCCAAATCCGGGACAGCCGAAACGGGCACCCCCGTGGAGATGGCTTCCGTTCCCGGGGCAACACCCCCGCCTTTCCAACCCGCCTCTTCCCCTGAATCTGCGATTGCCTCCTCCACCAAAATCCAAATGAAAGACCGGGTGCGAGCCGAAGTGGTGCGCCAGCGAAAAACCCGCATCGAAGGCGGGGACTACGACGACAAAGTCGAGAGGATCGCTCTCAAGATCAAACTTTCCAACTCCGATCCGAAGCTTTCGTTCGAGAATCTCCGGGGCACCATCTATGTCTTCGCCGAGGACATACGGCGCCCGGGCTCCCACCGGTTGATGACCATTCAGAAATTCAAAGCCTCCCTGCCGGCCCGGGGGAACTTTGAGTTTGTCACAACCGAAGTCGAAAACGCCTACGACACCACCTACGCCAAATGGGGATACAAATACTCGGGGTGGATTCTTGCGATCCACGGGGCCGATGGAAAACTTGAGTTGCTCAAGTCCACCTCCCCCGCCTGGGAGGATGAAAGCAAACTGAGCGAACTCAAGGAGGACGGACGCTACGACCGCACCCTCAAAGAGCGCCTCAGAAACGCCTCGCGCAATTATATCGAACCATAGGGACGGCACGCTCCCGATCCGCCGGGGAGTTCACTCGTTGCGCCGCACCCTGTCGCCGAAGATCGCCGTGCCAACACGAACCAGCGTCGATCCCTCCTCCACCGCCACCTCGAAGTCACCGCTCATCCCCATCGACAACTCGGGAAGCCCGATGCCCAACTCGAGTTGCATCGAATCACGCAACGCCCGCAATCGGGAAAAATACGGACGGGCCTTTTCCGCATCCTCGGCATACGGTGCCATCGTCATGAGACCGCGCACTTCGAGGCGGTCCAGTGTCGTGACCTTCTCCAACGCGGCGGCCAGTTCCCGGGGTTTCACCCCGAACTTGGTCCCCTCGCCCGACACGTTCACCTCCAGGAGAATGGCGGGGCGGAAGCCCTCCTCCCCGGCCACACGGTTCAGATCGGTCGCCGCCTCCACGCTGTCGATGCCGTGAAACAACTCAAACAAAGGCAGAGCCGCCCTCATCTTGTTGCGCTGAAGATGACCGATAAAATGCCAGCGGAGCCGTCCGGGCAATGCCGGTATCTTGGCACGGGCCTCTTGCACGCGGCTTTCCCCAAAAACATCCAGCCCGGCTTCGACGGCTTCCATCACCGACTCCGGGGGATGATTTTTTGAGACCGCCACCAGAGAAACGCAACCCGGAGACCGCCCCGAACGGGCCGCCGCGCGGGCAATCCGGTCCACAATGATTCCGCTGCATTCCGCAATATTAGGCATGGATAAAGAATTATTTATTGACTATTCTATAAGAAGGTCTTATTCCTTATCTTACCCCATGCAAATCGAGACATTCAAGATTTTTTGTGATATCGCCGAAACCGAAAGCTTTTCCAAAGCGGCCGCAATCAACGAGATCACCCAGAGTGCCGTAAGCCAGCAGATCCGTTCTTTGGAGGAGCGCTACAAGGTCATGCTGATCGAGCGCGGAAAAAAGAATTTCTCACTCACCCAAGAGGGCCGCGTGTTTCTGGACGGCAGCAAATCGATCCTGGCCACTTTCGACCGGCTGGCCCATCGCATCTTGGAAATGCAGAACATTGTGGCGGGCGACCTCCGGATCGGCACGGTTTACAGCATCGGTCTGCATGAACTGCCTCCCTATCTGAAGGAATTCCGTCGCCGCTATCCGCAGGTGAAGGCAAAGGTGGAGTATCGCCGCTCCACCCAGCTTTACAGCGAAGTTCACGATGGCCTTCTCGATCTCGGTCTGGTGGCGTTTCCCGTAAAACGCAAGGGTCTGAAGGTGGAAAATTTCTGGCAGGACAAACTCGTTGTCATCTGCCCGCCCGATCACGCCCTGAGCCGGAAGAAATCAATCCGGCTGGACCAGTTGTCCGGTGAAAAATTTATTCTGTTCGAGCCCGACCTCCCCACCCGCAAGGCCATCGACCGGTTGTTCAAGAGCCAGAAAGTGGACATTCATGTGGCCATGGAATTTGACAACATCGAAACGGTGAAACGCGCCGTGGAGATCGAAAGCGGCATCTCCATCGTGCCATCCACCACGGTGGCCCAGGAAGTCCTGACCGGCTCGCTGCACTCCGTGGAACTCGACGGCGTGGATGCCTGCCGCCCCCTCGGAATCATCACCAAACGCAACCGGGCCACCTCCCCCGCCCTGCGCCAGTTCATCGGTCTGCTCGAAGAAGGAGTCGGCGAAAAAGCCACGCAAACGGCCGCCGCGGCAGTTCTCAAATAATCGGAGCCGGGCAGCGGCGATCAGGCTGCGTTCCTTTCGGCCCGGAAGGCGGCCCGGACTTTTCCGCAACCCGCAGCGGATTTCAGAGTTTGACCCTGCATGCTGAAACCGCTTCCCGAGAGCCAGTGGACACCCGCCGCCGCCACGCATCTCCTCAACCGGGCAGCATTTGCCGCCACCCCCGACCGGGTGCGGGCTCTGCACGAACAGGGCTTGAACGCCGCGGTTGCCGGATTGTTGAAAGCCCGGGATCCGGACGGGAAATTTTCACCGCCGCGCCGTTGTTCCTGGCGGGTGGTGCGCTCAAACCGGGAGTCCACGGCACCCACCCCAGTCTCACCCATCTCGACCACGGCGACCTGCGGCACGGCATCGATTTTCGCAGTGTCTATGCCGGCGTGCTGCAGGACTGGCTCAAAGCCGATGCCCCGGCAGTGCTTGGACGCAAGTTTCCGACGGTTCCGCTCGTGTGAGATGCCGTTTCATCTCACCCTCGATCCCTTTGCCAGACTTGTCGGCGTGGTTCGGGACAGGCCCTAATGTAATGTCCCGCAATCCACCTGTCTTGGATCGCTGCGGGCAAGCCTCAAAAAAATCAGATTTCGTGGCCTCCACCGGCCCATTGACGGAGAAAATCCGCCAGTTCCCGCTGCATCGCACTGCGGGCGTTGCGCACAAAGAAACCAGAGACCGCACATCCCAGCGCCAGACAATCGGACGGATCGCAGCCGAGGGCGAGTCCGAGACTTATTCCCGCGTTGAAGCGGTCGCCCGCGCCGGTGCTTTTTTTCGGATTGGGGCAATAAGGCCCCGGCTGCATGCAAGGGTCGTCCGCATCCGCAGAGACCGCGAACGGTATGCGATGAATGATGACCCGGGTGATTTCCAGGCGCGTCCGCAATGCCCCGGCCTGAGCCAGGGTTTCCTCCGGGGTGGCCTCGGCCGGAACAGGTGCGAGTCCCAACAACCTGCAAAGAATGTTGGCCTCGTTTCCGTTCAGTCCCAGATTCACGGGGCCAACCGGTTCAAAGTTCCGCAGGATATCCGTCATTTCCAGAATGTCGGATGCCGAACGGCTCGATGGATCCACCAGATCGATCAGAAAATGGGGACGCTGGCGGAGCTTCGCAAACACCTCGTGCTGCAGCAAACGCCAGACTCCGGTCATGTGCGGGTAAAGAGTCCAGTCGGTAAGGGCGATCACGCGGGCATCCGCGCAGGCAGTCTGATACACCCCCCCTTCGAGAAAGCTGCGGACCCGCTCTGGAGTAAATTCGGCCAACTGTTTCACCGCGCTGAACATGAGTTTGCCGTCATTGAATTCAAATGCCAGCGTGCGCCCCGGCTCACGGCCCCAGGAGTGGAATCCATGGCATTTTGCGGCGGTCTCCTGGAACGCCGCATGCACCGGATCCCCGAGTGTCGCAAAACAATCAACCTGTGCACCGAGGCTTGCCAGCCCGTCGGCCAGATTCACCGCACACCCGCCGGGATGCACATCGTTGACGACAATCTCGCGCAGGCTGCTGTGCCCGGCCGCAGACAACACCAGTTGGCCGAAGGTGGCGATGTCGGGCACCGGGGTAAAGTCCTCCAGCGACCGGCGCTCGCCCACCAGGGAGATCATCTCATCGACAAATCCGTCGAACCCGGTGACCACCCGGCAGTCTCCTGTCACCGCCCTATCAACCCGTTGTGCAAGCACCGCAAGATCTGTCGCAGATTTCATAATTTGTCACTGAGCAGATGAATCACCGCAGGTTCGTCCTCCTCGACATCCGGGAACCGGCCGATATCGGGGTTCACAAATAAATTGTCATTGCTATCGTCGTTGGCGGTCGAAACCTCGCCAATGATGCAATCCACCCCTTCCGGCCAGAAAGCGTGATAAATGCCCGGGGTGAGCGTGATACGCTCGCCAGCCTGGAGGCGGACCACCTCCCCACTGCGACAGGCGCGGGGTCCGCCGTTGACCTGCACGGTGAATTCCTCTCCGCGCCGGGTCTTGTCGGGGTGTCCGGCCCACAGTTCCAGCGCCAGCACGCCGTGACGACAGATGATGTCCTCCTTTTTTCGTGCATGAGTGTGCAGCGGGGTCGTCTGGCCCCGTCCGCGCATACATGAGCTTCTCGCAGTATTCCTTTAGATGGGCCAGATCGACCCGGGAGAACACCTGCTTGCCGGTGGCGGAGACAAGATGAACGCCATCGGCACCGGGGCGGATGTTACGAACCGGGCCAAAGACACCGAAGGGGGCGCAGAAAAAATCTCCGTGGAGCACCCGCAATATCACCGGCAGCCCCGGGGGAAGCGTTTCGCAGGCCCAGGGGGCCACGCTCAAAGGAGCGACTTTTTTTCGTCCCAAATCGAAAACGACAGGGCCGAGATGCCCCCCCAGACGCGTGACCGCCAAGCTGACACGGTCGGAGGCAAGCTGGAAAGAAGGCTGGCCTGCAACATCGGCCAGTCGCGATTGCTTCCCGGATTTTCCTTTCATCGGTAGCTCATCCGGTTGGTGGTGAGTTGCAGATCCTGCTGGAGCGGGCGCAGCGGCTTCACGCCGGATGCCTGGAGCACACCGTGATAGGCTTTCACCGCCTCCACAGGGGCGATGTCACCATCCACCACGCGGCGCAGGAATTCGATAAAAGCCAGCGGACTTTCCGAGAGATTGATCTTGCGCCCGAACAGGGCGACGCGGGCACCATGTTTCCGCGCGTCATGGATCAGTTGGAACGCATCAAGCGTGGTGCCCGAACTCCCTCCAAGAATCCCGACCACCAGTTTCGAATCATAGGAAACAAGCTCCTCCAGGGGCCCGGGGCCGTTGTAGGGGATCTTGAGGAAAACCGGCCGGCCCGCCGACGTCACACCCGCCAGCGTGCGGATGATGTGATCGTTGAGAAACCCGGCGACTTTTTTGTCGGGGATGCCCGGATTGACATTTGGATTGAAGACCTCAAGGAAATGGCGGAACCCCTTGCGCTCGGCTTCGATGCGGAAATCCTGATAATCCACCAGCGCCTTGTAGTCCCAGTCGATGTGGTTGGTGAAGGTGATGGAATACAGCCCGAGATCGGCGCCGGCAAAGGGAACGCTGTGGTTGTCGGTGAGATGCCCGTATTTGATGTGGTCGATGGTGGCCGTGCGGAACGAACGCGAGGGGTGTTCGGTCGGGTATTTTCCGCCACGCACCGCCCATACATCGGAGGTGTCATTGGCCCGTGCCGCCGGAGTGATGGCCGAACTCTCGAACAGCCGCTCATGGATTGCGAGACGTTCGAGATTGGAAGCCGACAGCAGCACGATATCGACAATATCCTGGGTGATGACCCCGCGGATCTGGGCAAGATAATCGCCCAGAGTTTTCCAACAACCTTCCGATTCATTGTAGCCGTGCCGGCACGATCCGGTCTGCGGTCCCGGCGCGGTGATGCCAAACGCCATGTCGGCGTCCTTGGCATCCGCAATGATGAAATCCCTCGGATGCATGGATCCGGACAGCAGATTGGCGAGTTTTTGGTCGAGTCGTTTCATGGCAGGATGCATTCAATTGAGCCGCCACGGAACGCGGCGGGTGGTTTTTTATCGGTGAAAATAAATGCGAATTCGTTCCAGTCCGCGAATCGGATGGCGGCATTCTGACCCCACTTGGTGGCGTCGGCCAGCAGGAAGGAACGTCCGGCACGGCGGATCCATTCCCGCTTGATTGCGGATTCCAGAAGTTCGGTGGTCATGGCTCCCTCCACGGGATGCAGGCCGGAGGCGCCGATCAATGCGATATCCGCCCGCAGCCGGGTGAGGGCATCCAGCGCGAGCGCCCCGACCAGCGCACCGCTCACCGCACGGCGTTCCCCGCCCAACACCAACAGTTTGGCCTCAAACCGCTCATGCCCCGCGATCAGGGGCAGCGAATTGGTGATGATCGTCAGATCCGTGCGCTGACGCAGCAGCAATCCAGCCTCAAGACAGGTCGTTCCTCCATCGATGAAAACCGAGACACCCTTGGGAATCCGTGCCGCCACACCCGCCGCGATCGCGCGTTTTGCCTTGATCGCGCTGGCGGCTTTCTGGCGCAGACTGGCCTCCGCAGTTTCTCCGGGAAGCAGGACCCCGCCATGCACGCGCAACACCCGGTCGGTCCTGTCAAGATGATCGAGATCGCGGCGCATCGTGGCAATGGAAACGCCCAACTGCTCCGCCAGAACCCGGGCATCCAAACACCGGTGCCTGCGGAGCAGGCCAAGAATTTTGGTGTGGCGCGCTTGAGCGAACATGAGCGCATTATTCAAAAACGATCACAAACACGCAACCAAAATTTTTCGCGCCGCGTCAAACGCCCCGGCTGGGCAAGGAGGGCTCCGGTCCTGATCCCCGGGGAGAAGAATCGGGCCGACTGGATTCGAACCAGCGACCTCTTGAACCCCATTCAAGCGCACTACCAAGCTGTGCTACGGCCCGTCTTCTTCCTGATTCGCAAGCCGGAACGAAGCTCCGGATGAATTCAGGAACGGGACTCTCGCTTTTGGAGCCGCGCAAGGCAAGCAGATTGTTTTTCATTTTTTTGTTTACCCATGCCGGAATCGCTGGCCAAGGTGATGTCCAACCTTATCAACACACCATGATTATTGTCCTGCGTCCCCACGCCACTCCCGAGCAGATCGAAGAAGTCATCAAAGAGGTCGGCATTCTCGGCTATGAACCCCGGCCCATCCACGGCGCGCATCAGACCGTGATTGCGGCCATTGGCGACGAAACCACGCACCACACGCTGGAGTCGCTCAATGTCCTGCCACAGGTCGAGGGGGTGTTGCGCGTCCAAAAGCGTTTCAAACTCGTGAGCCGTGAGTCGCACCCGGAGGATTCGGTGATCGATGTGGACGGGGTGAAAATCGGCGGCAGCCAGTTCGTGGCAATGGCCGGCCCCTGTTCGGTGGAAAGCGAGGAGCAACTGCTTTCGACCGCCCGTGCGGTGAAAGCCGCAGGGGCGTCCATCCTGCGCGGCGGAGCCTACAAACCGCGCACGTCCCCTTATGAATTCCAAGGGCTCGGGCGCGAGGGTTTGCGTCTGCTGGATCTCGCACGGCGGGAGACGGGGCTGAAAATCATCACCGAAGTCCTCAGCGAACGCGATGTGGAGCATGTGGCCGCCGCGACGGACATACTCCAGATCGGCGCCCGCAACGCGCAGAATTTCCGGCTCCTCACCGAGGCGGCCCGCACCGGCAAGGCGATCCTGCTCAAGCGCGGCATGAGCGAGCGCATCGAGGAATGGCTGCTTGCCGCCGAATACATTCTCGCCGAAGGCAACAGCAATGTGCTTTTCTGCGAACGCGGCATCCGCACGTTTGAAACCTATACCCGCAACACGCTGGACCTCTCTGCGGTGGCCATCGCAAAAAAGGAATCGCATCTGCCCGTGATCGTCGATCCCAGCCAGGGATGTGGACGCGCGGATCTTGTGTGCGCCCTGTGCCGCGGCGCGGTGGCCATGGGGGCGGATGGCATCATAGTGGAAGTGCATCCCAACCCCGCCGAGGCGATGAGCGACGGCCAGCAGCAGGTGGATTTTGCGGGATTCGATGCGCTGATGCGGGATTTGGATCCTCTGCTTGCCGCCGTGGGCCGCACGAGGTGACTTCCCCCCGAACGCGGCGCCTCCTCCCGGCGGAAAACCGCCATACCGATTATTTGGTCCGATCGGACCGGTATGGCGGACTCAAATCCCCCAGCGGCTGGAGGGCGTGACGGCTCAACCCAGGGGATTCTCGCGCCAGTCGTGCTTCGGGTACCTGCGCTGGAGTTGCGGCCGGATCTCCGGATACGTCTCGCTCCAGAACCGACCCAGTGAAACGGTCACCTGCACCGGGCGCCGGTTGGGAGCGAGGACATGAATGAGCGCACGATCGCGGCCGGAAGCGAGGACGAATCCGTCTTTCACACCAAACAACTCCTGAATGCGGGCCGCCAGCACGGGCGGTCCTTCGGCCGCGTAAACAAGACGGGCGTGTTGGCCGCCAGGCAGCTTCATTTTCTCCGGGGCATTCCTCTCCACAAAATCCCTCTGCGCATCCGTGAGCCATCCGCGCACGACCGGCCACACCGCTCGATCCCGGATTTCCCGCGCTGAAGTCGCCCCGTGGCAGATGTGTTCCATCAGGTCCAGGCGTTCCTCCATGCCGATGAGCGGGAGTTGCATCTCGGGAAAGTGGCGGGCCACATAGGCCAGGCGAAGTATCCATTGCTCCACCGCGTCGTCCCAGTGTTCCAGCGGCAGACGTCCGGCGGCGACTTCCGCAGCCAGGGCGCGGGCTGCGGCATCGGCGCCCGGTTCGCCGGCTTTGCCCTCCTCCAACACCAGGTCCCGGAAACGAACCGTGCGGCGACTGATGACCCGCTTGGCCGTCGGATCGAATGCCGTGACCTCATTCTCCGAAAAATCCCCGGCGAACATCTCCCGCAGCCAATCCGGCTCGATGGCGGTCGCCTGCGATATGAGCACTTCGGCATCCCGCCCGCCTCCACCCGTCTCGCGAATTTCCGTGCCGACAAACAAAGCCCGATCCCGCACGGCACTTTCCCGCACCAGCGTCGCGCGCCGGCCATGCACCAGGGCGCAGCGAAGGGTCCCCCCATCGAGCCGCCGGGCCACCTGGTCGGAAAAACCCGCCAGGATGCAACGCGCCACGGCTTCCGGGGAGGCGGCCTGTTCGGAGACATTCAGCCCGGCATCGGCAGCGAGACGCAGAAACTGATCCAGCACCGGCCCAACTTGTCTGGCGGACTGGGCGTGAATGCCCAGGGGACGGCAGGCATCGGGGTGAAATTTCCGGTTGACCGCAAAGCGCCAGGCGCGCGAGAGCAGAAAAAAATCGGAGAACTCCTCTTCCCCGAACAACTCCTTCCGGCGCTGGTCCATGGCGCGACCGGTGCTGCGCAACAGGACCGGGCGTCCCTGTGTAAGAGCGGCGATGAGCGCCACCGCACGCACGCATCCGTGTTCTCCGGCGGCCAGAAACATGCGGGCGTGGCGTGGATGCACGGGAAAGGCGAGCATCCTCCGCCCGAGTTTTGTAAGGCCGCCCCCGGCGGATTCCAGTGCGCCGAGATCCGCAAGCAGCGTCTCGGCGCGTTCGATGGCGCGCGGGGCGGGCGCTTCCACCCATGGAAACTCGAGCAGATTGCCCGCACCCCACGCCCTCAGGCTGAGAACGGTCTCGCAGAGGTCGAGACGCCGGATCTCCGGCAATTCACGCGCCGCGCGCTCCGTATGATCGCGGGCGGTCCACAGCCGCAGACAATAGCCGGGCGCGGTCCGCCCGGCGCGTCCCGCCCGTTGATCCGAAGAGGCCCGGCTTATTTTTTCCACCATCAGCGTGTTGATCCCGCGCACGGGATCGAACCTCGGGATGCGCGCCTGACCGGAATCAATGACCGTGCGCACCCCGTCGATCGTGAGGGAGGTCTCGGCGACATTGGTGGAAACAATCACCTTGCGCCTGTCGCACGGCGCGAACACGGCGTCCTGCTCGGCGGACTGCATTTCTCCATGCAAGGGCATCGCGACAAACTGCCGGGCGCAATTGCCTTCCTGAATCGCACGGATGGTGCGGTGAATCTCTCGGCTGCCGGGCATGAACACCAGCACATCGCCGCTCGTGTTCGGCGCGATGGTTTCGAGCGCCCTCGCTGCGGTCTCCCAAACCGGTTCATGCTCGGGATCGGGCGTGCGGTCCAGATGCGCAATCTCCACGGGAAACGTCCGACCCGCAGAGGATAGGACTTCGCAGGGGGCGAGATACTCGGCCACAGCCGCCGCATCGATCGTGGCGGACATCACCACGAGTTTGAACCCCGGGCGCTGTTCTGCAATCCGGCGCGCCATGGCAAGGCCGAGATCCGTCTGGATGTGGCGTTCGTGGAATTCGTCAAAAATCAACGCCCCCACCCCCGGCAGATCCGGACGTTCGATCATTTGGCGCAGCAGAACTCCTTCTGTCACGAAACGGATGCGCGTGGCATCGGAGATCACGCGTTCGAACCGCATCTGGTATCCGACCTCACCGCCGAGCGCGGAGTGACGCTCCGAAGCAACCCGGGCTGCGAGCAGGCGTGTGGGCAGGCGGCGCGGCTGGAGCACCACGATTCCGCCCCGCACCAGTCCGCGATCCAGGAGGATCTGCGGAATCTGCGTGCTCTTTCCGGAACCCGTGGGCGCCTGGACGACCAGGCGGTCTCCCGCGCGCAACGCGGATTCGATGGCTCCGGCGATTTCGTAAACCGGAAGATCGCGCGGATTCACCGGGCGGCTTCCGCCTCATCGACAAGCCGCAGCGCCTCCATGAGAAGCGATTCCCAATGATTGTTGATGGTGCGTTCGACGGCATGGAACGGCAGGTCCTCCACACTGCCGCCCTTCCAGGACACAATGGAATTGAAAGCGTTCACGCCAGCTTCGATCCCGGACTCGGCATGCACAATTTCGCCGAGCTTGAAATAAATAGTTCCCTCGCGCTCTCCTTCGGCGGTGAACCGCAGTGCGCAGGTGCTTTTTCCAATGGACTTGAGTTGGATCAAATCCGTGGGCGTGAGACTGGTGAGCGTCCCCGCGAAACTTTCGAACTCCGGCTTGGCGTCGGGCTCCGGCGGACGGGAAAGAAATTCCTTCACCAGATCGCGCAGCACGGTGATATCAAAAGGTTTCCGCAATACATACGGCGTCCCGAAGCGCTCCGAAAAATTCTCGTCCACGATGAGCGGGGTGCCGGTGATGACGATCGTGTCGGCGCCGCGATGGTCGTCCCGCACCTGCCGGTAGAAATCCAGGCCGGTGCCATCGGGCAGTTCCACATCCAGAATAAACACCCGCACCGGGTACCGGCCCGCAAGCTGGAGAGCCTCCTTCACCGAGGCTGCGCGGAGCAGTGGAAAATCGCCCGCGACAGAGGCCAGAGCGCCACACACCAGACTTTGGATCCGTACATCGTCATCGACGACCAGTATGACCGGCGAACCGGGGGACGGCGGTCCGCTGGACGCATTATTGAAACGTATGTTGCGCTTGATCTGTGACATGAACTGGCCGCAAGGATACCAGCCCCCCGGAAAATGTCAACGTGACCCTTGCCCCGCCAGCCCCAGTCAACCACCCTATCCGATGTCGCAGCGCGGACTGGATTCTCGCCTTGCCGCAGTGAGAATCTCCAGTGTCTCGCAACCCGCCCGCGCGGCGTGATCCCGCACAGTTTGGACGGCAAGTTCGGGTCGGTTGCAGTCGCTGCTCAGGTGCCCCAGAATCACACGGCGCAGCCCGCCGTCGAGAATCCCGCAAATCACCTCCGCCGCACCCTTGTTGGAAAGATGACCATGCCGGGAGAGAATTCTCTGCTTCACCGCCCAGGGACGCCGGGTATCCTCCTGGAGCAGTTTTTCATCGTGATTGGTCTCGATAAGCAGCGTGTGCACCTCGCGGATGCGCTCCTTCACCAGCTTGGTGGCGAACCCAAGATCGGTGAGCACTCCAAAAGCCCCGCCGTCCCCATGGATCACAAACCCCACGGGATCGGCCGCATCATGGGGCACGGAAAAACTCCTCACCCCGAGGCCGCCAATCGAAAAATCGGATCCCGTCTGGAAAATCCGCCAGTTGCGATGGCTCTTGAGCGGCCCGTTGCGCAGCACGTCCGCCGTGAGCGAATTGCAATAAATGGGGAGATCCAGCTTTTTGCAAAGCACAGGAAGACCCTGGAAATGATCGAGATGCTCGTGCGTGAGCAACACCCCGTCCAGTGTGCCCGCATCGACACCGCACTCCGCAGTCCGCAACGCGAGCTGTCTCGCGCTCAAGCCCGCATCCACCAACAACCGGGTGCCGCCACAGACCACCAGCGCCGCGTTGCCCGAGCTGCCACTGCCCAATACCGTGATGCTGATCATGCGAACGACCGGAAGAAAAAACCCGGATTCACACCTCCCCGGGGGGCGTCTCTCCGTCTTCTGAAGATTGCGCTTGGACGACAGAATCTGCGGCATCCCCCGCAGACGGCGCCTCAACGGACTGCTGATTTGCAGCCGCCACATTTCTGGCATACACCGCCATTTCAATCTCACGAATGCGATGATTGGCATTTGCGGAGTGTTTGGTGTCGGGCATTTTCTCGGCCAACTGATGCAGCACCGGCAACGCCCGCTCCTCGTCCTGCAAAAAGTTCCAGTAACAATCCACCAGCCGCTCCGCGATGAATGCCACCTCGTCCATCGGACGATCCCCCTCCAGATGGGAGGCAAGATATTCTGCGGCGTCCTCGGGCCGGCCAAGACGTTCGCACAGGAGCCGGGCGACTTCGCTGATCGCATGGGTGTCCAGCGGGTTCTTGTCCACGGCCCGGCGGTAGGCGATGACCGCGCCCTCGTATTCACCCTGATTGAGCAGCGAAAGCGCGTCGGCGTGAGGGCCTTTTTCGATCTGTTGATTCGGTGTGAAAAAGAAATGCCCCACCTGTTCTCCGAATGCCGGCAGGATCGTGCCCGCAAACACCACCCCCATGCCGATCCCGATGGCAATCATGGCAAGAAACAACATCATGATCTTGGTGGGATCACGGGCCGGATCATCGGGTTCGAGTGCCCAATCATGTTTGGCCTGTAAAAAAATAATTACAAAAAGCCATCCGAGTGCCGCCACGATAATCAGCTTGGGAGCAATGCGCATACTGGGGATGATCCTGCTCCCCCTCCCCGTTTGCCGCAAGTCAAAACAGACACATCAACACGCGCTCACTCCGGCGCGGGCGCCGACTCCCGCAAAAATCGCTCCATAAACCCCAGAGCATCCGCAGGAACGGGAGGAGAACCGACCGATGTCTGTGTCAACTCCCGGAAAACAGTCCGGGCCCGCGAGGGATCGAGTGTTGCGATTTTTTGGGCGACATCGACACCCCGCCACTCCGGAGACCCGCGCAACACGCGCACAAGCTCCTCTGTGACTCCTGCATCGTGAAATCCCGCAAGCGCCAGGGCGGCGATCCGCCGGGCGGCGGCCGAATCGCTTTCGAGCACCGCCCGCAATGGCCCGGAATGTTCGATATCGGCCAGCGATAAAATGGCCTCCTCGACTTCCATCCGGACATAGTCATCGGGGTCGTCCGCCTGGCGCAGAAGATATTTCACCGCAGAAGGCCTGCCCAGCAATCCGAGGGTATGAGCCGCCTCGGCCCGCACCTGCCAGGACCCGTCCTTGAGGGCCAGCAGACACACCATCTGGGCGCCCGGATCTTTGAGGCACCCAAGAGCCTGAAGCGCGCTCTGTCTCACCTTGGCCTCCCGGTCATCCACCGCTCCGCGCAACTCTTTTTCCATGCCGTGCATTCTCAATATCCCAACCGCCCGGGCGGCATTGGCCCGGAGCAGCGGATTGGAATGCCTCATGCCTTCGAGAAGAATCGGATCGGAGCCGTGCTGTTCAAAAAGTGCCGCAAACGCCGCAGCTGCGGAGGAAGGAGCCTGGGATCGATTCATGGCAAGAGAGAGAGCCACCCGGCGGCGCATGACCTGCCGGTCATTTCCCGAAGGCAGGGCGAACAACTCGCTCTCCACGGATGCCTGATCGGGCGGCAGTATCCAGGCATCCTGGGGATTCGGGCCCTCGTCGCATCCCGGCAGCAACCAGCCTGCCAGGAGGAGCGCAACCGCAAACAGCGCGGGTCGAAGTGAGAATTCCATAAACATCGGACTGTCCAGCATACCGGCATCCATCTTGCGGTGCAAGCGTGCGCTGGTAATTGATCGGCGATTGACAACCCCTGCCCAGGTCATATCCTTGAGCTTATTCGCCCGGGCGGGCGGCCTTTCCTTTCATGCCCAAGACCATACGAGCCAACGACATTTTCCAAGCCCTGCAAGTCATCAACCAGCCGCTCTACAGCGTCGAGGAGAGAATTCGGGATCAGGCGCGCACTTTCGATCCCGCAGTGGAAGGGTACGTGGCCTACGCAATCGCCAGCCGGGGCAAACGCCTTCGTCCGGCTCTCGCGCTGCTGGCGGGTGGTTGCACCGGCGAGATCACCAGCGGCCACGTGGATCTGGCGGTCATCACCGAACTCATCCACCTCGCCACACTTGTCCACGACGACATCATCGATGGCGCGGAAATCCGCCGGGAATTGCCCACGGCAAATGCAAAATGGGGCTGTGCGCTGAGCGTGTTGCTGGGGGATGTGTTGTTCGCCCACGCACTCAAACTCTCCACTTTTTTTCACGACAGCGAGGTGAGCCGCCATATCGCCCAAGCCGCCTCGGCGGTGTGCCAGGGCGAGATCATTCAGACACAGCGCCGTTTCGATCTCACCCTTTCGGTGCCGGATTATTTCCGCATCATCGAAATGAAAACCGCGGCGCTCTTTGCCGTTGCGGCGGAACTCGGCGCATTTATAAACAACGCCCCGCAGCACGCCATCTCCGGATTGAAAACATTCGGCATCAAACTGGGCACCGCCTACCAGATCTACGACGACATCATCGACATCGCGGGCGATGAGGAATCCGCCGGCAAATCCCTCGGCACCGACTTGGCCAAGGGCAAACTCACCCTGCCCATTCTGGACGCACTCAAACTCGCCAACCCGAGAGATCGTGAGCATCTGCGCACCCTGATCCTCGACAACCCCGGAGAGAACACCCGGGAGGTCCGCTCCCTGGTTCAAAAACTCGGCGGCATGAAAAGTGCCATCCGGACCGCATCCACCCTTTGCCGGGACGGACGCCGCCAGCTTCTTCTACTGGAGGAAAACCCGCATCGGGAGGCGCTCCTTCAGATCGCGGGAAGCCTCGAAGCCACATTGCAGGATTTCAACTGAGGCAGAATTCGGAATGGGGACGGCTGTGCGGGGGGGGCACCGGGCCCGCTTTCCCGCTCCTCCCGGAGCGGGCTACAGGCTGCTTTCGTAGCCCGGCGCGGGAGCGCAGGGATCCGCCGGTGCATTGGCAGGGTGTCTTTCTATCCGGCCACAAAATACACAAACTTCCATTTGCCACCCAGTTTGCGGATCCCGGCGCGATAACCGTTGTATGGAACGGATGGGCTGGCAAATGCCGGGGGCACCACCAGAAACCCGTCCATGGGGACAAACTCCTCTTTCAGCACCATCGCAAGTTCGCCCCAGAGATTGTTGTCGTCCCAGAATTTGAACACACCGTCCCCTTCCAGCAGGGGCTCCAGCGAGTAGCCGAAATTTGGCGTCATCAGGGAGGCCATCAGGGCCATGTCGCGCGACGATGCCGCAGTGCGCAGATGTCCCAGAAATTCCTGCAACTCAAGATCGTTGGAGGGATCCGAGGCAGTCTTCGACGGGCTGCCGGCAATGTCCGTGGCATCGGAGGGTTTGGGGTCGTCGGGTTTTGTGGTTTTGCAGGCGCCCAAAACCACCATCCCAAGACACATCAGAATGCACGCAAGCTGTTTCATGCGGCCATCATGCCCCCACACCGTCCGGATATTCAACCGGAAACCGCTGTCCCGCATCCGCTTGTTTTTTCCATGGGAATTGCGTATTTAAGGGCGGTCCCATGGCTTTCACCTCCGCCCGCCCGTCCGTCAGCCTTCTTCGATGGATCCTTCTGCTGACCGCCGCCGGGTTATTTTTCACCGCCATCGCAAACCGGGATTGGCGTCATGCCGTTGCGGACCGTGTCGCGCATTCGCGCAAACCCACGGTCGCCGACCATGTCCGCACCACGGAATGGTGGGGCCTGCTCGGCACGGGAGCATTGTGCGCGGCGCTTGCCGTTTCTGCGGGATGGTGGCTTCGGGATTATCGCAGGCCGCCCTTCCCCTCGCACCCGCAGGCCGCATGGACCCGGACCGCATGGACGCTCGCGCTGACTGCCGTGGCGCTCGGCGGTTGGATACGCGCCCCCCGTCTGGGCGTGAGCGTGTATGGGGACGAAGAGCGGACAATCCGGCACAACGTGCGCGGGGTATTTGAACCGACAGCCTCCGGCACCCCCGCCTTCGAATCCGCCCCCTGGATCGACACCCTCTGGGAGAACAAGGAAGGCAACAACCCCCAGCTATTCAGCGTTCTGAGCCGGACATCGCTCTCCGCATGGCATCGGTTTGCCGGACACAAACCCAACGAATTCAGCGAAACCATGTTCCGCCTGCCGTCGTTTGTCGCGGGATTGCTGACCATCCCCGCCGCGATGTGGGTGCTGGGATTGCTGGGCCTCCCGAGGGCCGGTGCGGCCTGCGCCTTCCTCATCGCGATCCATCCCTGGCATATCCGGTACAGCGCGGAAGGACGGGGGTACGCGCTGGCCATGCTGTTTTCCGTAACCCTGCTTGCATGCGCCCTGCAAACGATCCGGACCGGGCAATGGAGATGGTGGGCCGGCCTGGGACTGAGCCAAGTGGTGCTGCTTTGGTCTTATCCCGGGGCAATTTATGTCCCGGTGGCGCTTCACCTCGGTCTCATCGGATGGACTTTCGCCGCCAGAAAATCCGGGTATCCCGTGGACATCGGCTTTCGGCGATGGCTGGTTGCCAACGTTGTGAGCGGTGCGGTGTTTCTTCTGGGTGCCCTGCCCACAATCCCGCAGTTGCGCGACTATCTCGCACTGGAACGGGCCACGGGAGCCATGACTGCGGGGTGGCTCCTCAATTTCTGGAGTTATCTTTCGGCGGGGCTCATGTGGCGGACGGATGATCCCGGCAATCCTTTGCATGTCACCGTGACCTCACTTGCCCGGACAGGCTCTCCGGTGTTCTGGATGGTCCTCGTTGCACTGCCTCTGCTTGCGGTGACCGGTCTGGCGCGACTGCTGGCCGGTGGACGCGACCGCGTTTTCGCCGCAACGGCCCTGGTGCTGCCCGTCGTCCTCGGGTTTGCCCATCAACACGTGTCGGGGCATCTGCTCTACCTGTGGTATCTCATCTTTGCCCTGCCCGCTCTGGCGATTCTCGTCACCATCGGTGCCGAAACCCTGTCGGGATTCTCTCCCGGAACAGTGCGGCAAACAGTCGTCGCGGGGGTTCTCACGGCCATGGTGGCGGTGTTTGGTATCCTCACCCTGCCGCAGATCGAAGTCATCCGGCATCATTCCAAGGAGCAGGTCCGCGATGCGGTGGAGTGCGCCGCGGGATTCAGCGACCCATCGGGGAAACGACAGCCCGATGTCATGGTGATCAATTGCCTGAGCCATGCCCCCTTTTATCTGCCGTCCATGCCCAGAGCCCATCGGCCCGACCAGCTCATCCCGCTGCTGGATGAGGCGGTCCGGAGCGGGCGTCCGCTGTATCTGATTGAGGGCCACGAAGACCCAATCCGAATCCGATTGCCGGAAATCTGGACCATCCTTCAGGACCACAGTCTTTTCGAGCAGATCGCCGTGTTCCCCGGACTGGAGGAACGGCAGTTCAACCACTGCGTGCTGCGGTTTCACCCGGAACGGTGGTCGGAGATCGCGGAAACAATCCGCTCCATCCAAAAAAACTACTGACCAGACTCCGGGGGCGGGTCCAGTCTGGCCAGAAGCAGATTGTGTTATGTTATTTCCGGTCGGCAGGCTTCAGCCGGCGATCTGCTATCCAATGTCGATCGTGTCACCGATCGGCGGCAGATGGAGCGATAGTCCGGCATTCCGGAACTCAAGCCCCGCAGAATCCCGGTCGATTTGGATCGGAGGAAATGTGTCGTAATGAACTCCCAGCACCTCCCTGGCACCACACCACCGGGCCGCCTGAATCGCATCCGCGACTCCCATGGTGAAATTGTCTCCGATGGGCAGCGCGGCAAACAGGAGTTCCCCGCCCCTCGCGACGAGCTGCATGTCAAACGTAAGGGCGGTGTCCCCCGAATAATAGAACCGTCCCCGGGTTGATTCGATCACAAATCCACCGGGATTCCCCCCGTAACTGCCGTCCGGCAGGCTGCTGGAATGCACGGCGTTCACATATTGGGCCCGCCCGAAACCGAATTTGGCCCAACCGCCATGATTCATCGCGTGAACCTTTGCGAGTCCCTGAGCCGAAAGCCACTGGGCGACTTCGAAGTTGGCGATCACAGTGGCTCCGGTTCTGCGGGCAATCGCGGGCGCATCGGCCACATGATCCGCATGCCCGTGCGAAAGAAGAATGAAATCGGCCGAAATGGTCTCCGGATCAATATGGCTTGCGAGCGGGTTGCCTGAAATAAATGGATCGAAAAGAAGACGTCCGTTCCCGGTCTCGACGGCAAAACAGGAATGTCCAAAGTAGGTGATTTTCATGACCCCACAATGCCCCCATCGTATCCGGAATGCGAGCCCATTTCCGCAGGGGATGGGAGCGGAACGAAGTGCGCCCACCGCACTGCGATGTTTTATAAATTCAACTGGCATTTCGATGCGATTTCTGCCAGATTTGGACGCACCCTATGAACTCCCCTGCAACTCTCCCCACCCAGAATTCGATCAAAAAATTTCTCAAGGGCCTGAGCAAGTCGCGGTTTTTTACCATCTCGATTCTACTGCATGTGCTCGCCATCTTGATATTTGGCGGAACGGTTCTGTTCAATGTGTACGTGGAACCGGGTGATTTCGAGGGCGAACCCGGCGGGAATTTTGTGCAGGGCGATGCGTCGGTGAGAACCCCGCAGGCCCTTCCCCCGATTCCCACGACACCGACCCAGACCATCACGGCGCCGACCCAGACCTCCACAAGTTTGCAGGCCATCACGACCATGAGCCAGTCCACGACCAATTTCGTCCTGCCGACATTGGCACCGGCCATCGCCCCCACCGCAAAGGATCTCGCCACTTCCGCGCCGACTCCCGTCAGCCCCGGCGCATCTCAGGGAATGACACGGGAAATCGCCCAGGGTATTGCGGGATTTTCGCAGGGCTGGTCCAAGGGACAGGGCACCGGAAGCGGCCTGGGGATTCGGAAACGCGAATTCCAGTTCACCGCATATCTGGCCAAGTACACCGGAGGCAACTGGAACTCGACCGTGAGAACCAGCGGCGCGGAACCAAACCAGAAAATCACCTTCGGCAGCCTCCCCAATCTGCTCTACGTCATGCAATTCTGGTCCAGGGACAAAATCAAGGCCACGCCCGACCCCGTGCCGCTCCGCCTCGACAGCGACCAGATTTTTTCCATCAAACCCCCGTTTATCTTCTTTACCGGCACCCGGGATTTCAAACTCTCCGACAAGGAAATCGAAAACCTGCGCAAATACCTGCGTCTGGGTGGGGCGCTTTGGGGTGACAGCACCGTGCCCGGCAGAAGGAGCCGCTTCGACATCGCGTTCCGGCGGGAAATGAAGCGGGTCGTGGGCGATGTGGACAAGGACTGGGAATTGATCCCCCCGGACCATGCGATCTACGACCAGCGGCGCGTGTATTTCCCCGAGATCCGGACCACCCCTCCCGGCATCAACTACTATCAGGAACCGGTCTATGCCCTCAAAGTTTTCGGAGAAATCGCCATCCTCTACACCGCCAACGACTACGGCGACATGTGGCAGTTCGGCCTCAACAAAGACGGGAAATTCGACACCCGCAAGGACGTGAACGGCAATTATGTCGCAATGAACCAAAGCCTTTACGATCTCCGCAACACCTACATCCGCAATATTTCCGAAGACAGCGTCGTCAATACCTACAAGTTCGGTGTGAACGTGATCCTGCATCTCATCACCCGGTGGGAAGACAAGGTTCGCTCGGTCCCAAAACTCTGACTCCGCCAAAGGGCTCTTTCACGCGCTCATGTCTGTCTCACCCCGGTTGCTGGGTTTTCTGCGCTGTCCGGTGTCGGGGCAGACGCTGCGTGAGGCCACCCCCCCGGAAATCTCGGCATTCCGTTCCAAGGCGGGAGCGGTGCGGCCCGACCCCGGCACACCGCCACCCCACAACTCCGGGCCGCCGCTTGTGCGGGAGGACGGACGGATGGCATATCCGGTTGCCGATGGAATTCCTGTGCTGCTTCCCGATGCCGGCGTTGTTCTGTAATCGGTTGTCCGGCTCCCGCCCTCATTTTCCATGCGCAACAAAGCAATAATCACCAACCCCGCTCCCGGCATCGATCTCGACGCGCTCGACCAATCCCGTTCTCTCGAAGAAACGGAGTACAAGCAGCAACTCAAAAAACTCCAGCTTCGTCTGCTCCGCCTGCAACGGGGCATGCATGAGACCTCCCGTTCGCTGGTGATCGTGATGGAAGGACCCGATGCGGCGGGAAAAGGCGGAGCGATCCGCAGCATCGTGGAGAAACTCGATCCCCGGCTCATCCGGGTGTACTCGATCGTGAAACCCACCTCCGAGGAATACCAGTTCCACTATCTCCGGCGGTTCTGGCTGCGCCTGCCATCCTATGGACAGACCGCCATCTTCGACCGCTCCTGGTATGGACGGGTGCTCGTGGAACGCGTGGAGGGATTCGCCACGGATGTCCAATGGCGCCGTGCCTACGCCGAGATCAATGAGTTCGAACGCTCGCTGGCGGAGGACGGGGCCATCATCGCGAAAATTTTCCTGCAAATCACAAAAGCGGAACAGCTCAAGCGATTCAAAAAGCGGCAGTCCGACCCCTATAAACACTGGAAAATCAGCGACGAAGACTGGCGCAACCGAAGGAAATGGCGTCAGCACAACAACGCCGCCCAGGAGATGTTCGGGCGGACCTCCTCCGCAAATGCACCGTGGACCGTCCTCCCGGCCAACTACAAATGGCATGCCCGGATCGAGTCCTTGAAATGCATCATCAACGCTCTCGAAGGCGCTGGAATCAAGCCGTAGCACCTGTCCGAAGACGGACGGTTGAAACGACGGCAGAAATCCCGCCGCGAAACACACCAACGCCCCGACATCGGCGGCATAAAGGATGGACATGGTTTCCGACCGGCCAAAAAAGGAAAAGTAAAAAAACCCCGGGGCATTTTGGTCAGGCTCCCGCCCTGACCGGCTTGAGAAAAAACAGGGCAGGCGAGGACGCTGCCCTTCCAGAGATGCAGGAAAGCCGAAGCAAGCTTCGGGGTATGGACCCAACGGGAACCAATCCACTCCCCGAGACCGAGCGGCTTTTGGCGATCTCCGGCCCGGCTCCTCAGTTTCAGCCCACTGCGGGGATGCGCCTTCGTCGTCGAACCGGCATCCAGCCTTTTTGCTTGCCGCGCGACCCTTTCCTACTTTTTAGACACCCTCTCGGGCATTCCCAATACCGGACGACCGTAAAGGGCTGAAATCTTGACATCGACCGTCAATCAGGCCAAGTTGGCCACATATGATCACCTCAACAATTTCCAATACCAAAAACCGGTTAAGTGAGTTGCTGGCTCGGGTTCAATCC
The DNA here is from genome assembly GCA_020718605.1 of Chthoniobacter flavus. Taxonomy (GTDB): domain Bacteria; phylum Verrucomicrobiota; class Verrucomicrobiia; order Chthoniobacterales; family CAKUMP01; genus DYRR01. The sequence goes on from DYRR01000002.1 coordinate 48,710, forward strand.
GGGGAAACACTGATCATCGTTGACAGAAAAACTCCTGTTGCCCGGGTTGAGCGGATTCGTGAGGTTGCGGACAACCCGCATATTTTACCCGCAGTAAAAAAGTGGAATCCTGCGCGCATCCTCGATCTGCCGATCCAGGCAGCCACGGAGGGATCGCCCAGCCTTGTCGCGGCGGTTGTCGATGAGAGAGAGGCGGGCTGGTGAATTTTTGGGACACCTCGGCCATCGTTCCACTGCTGGTTCGCGAAGCGGACACCCCTGTGCGCGAAGCGCAGATCAAGGAGACTGACGGAATTGTCGTTTGGTGGTCAACAAGAGTGGAATGCGTGTCGGCACTTTGTCGTCGGAAGAGGGAAGGCCACCTTTCCCAGGCCGCGATCCAAGCCGCAATGACCCGCTTGCGCGCCCTTGACCAGCGATGGATGGTGGTTTCTCCATCGCAAGCCATCCTCTCTCGTACAGAGAGATTATTGAAGCTCCACCCGCTCCGGGCAGCAGATTCTCTGCAGCTTGCCGCCGCGCTGCTCGCCACTCGGGAAGATCCGGAGAACTGCACGTTCCACACTGCCGACACCCGTCTGGCTCACGCCGCTGAACAAGAGGGATTCACTGTGATTTGACTTGCCCCCCTCTCCCGTCTCCGTACCACGATTCATCACCCCCGGCTTTATTGTGAAACCCAACTCTCCCGATTCACCTCGGATACCAACATTGAGCGTTTGCGTCGTTTGCTGTAGCCCATGCTTCTCTTTGGCTTCGCCGGGTTTCCCATCTGTCTCGGGTATTCCCAATCCCCTCGGCTGTGGTTAAATTCCGGACTTGCTCGCCGTTGGACATGGGATAATCCTCCCCAAACAAAGCGGAGCACATAAGATCCAAGCCGACCATCGGCAGATCGAGGCGCTGCTGGTGCAAAAAGGCGGCCGCAGCACTGCGCAAACTGCCTTTGTATCCGGCCCCGGCGTAGTGACCCTGTGCGCCGCCTGGCGCAGAGGGTCTTCCCTTGGAAATTTCCGCCAATGCAAAGAGGGCGGCGGACGGAGTGTGTCCAAAATTGGGGATCCAAGCCGCAAAAATTGACGCATTGCGGCTGACCAGCGAATTCGGAAGAAATGCCGCCCGCTTCGTGGTACCCACATTTCAATAAGTTAGCCCCCCAGCTAACTTATTGCCCCTCGTATAGCTTCTCCTGTACTGGGTATGAAATATGCGGGTTAGTTCGTGTTCATGCCAAGCACACTAGCCCGCTCCGGGAGGAGCGGGATCGCGCACCGCACAATCCCCCATTTTTTCCATATCCTCCAGAGGACCGTAATAATTCGGGTTTCGCCGGAACCGCCTCGCATGCGTGTTTTTTTGAAAAAACGGCTTGAAACATCCCGCAAGGCATGATGAGGTTCACGACTCGATCCATTCCGGAGTAGCTCAGTGGTAGAGCGGTCGGCTGTTAACCGATTGGTCGTAGGTTCGAGCCCTACCTCCGGAGCCATTTTCTTGGTTCACGAAACCGACCCTCTGTTGGTTTGCAGAAGTAGCCATTCTAAATTCCAGCGTAACGCTTTGTTGCTGTGGCACTTGCCGAAGATTTCTGATTGCGCCGTAATTCGTGCTGAGAGCGCACACTGGGCGGTTTTCACT
>DYRR01000143.1 GCA_020718605.1 Chthoniobacter flavus
ACGACCGGGGTGGGGGGATTCCAGACCGATGTGTCCGAAAGTTTCGGGGACATATTGGACTACCTGAAAATGGCGGCGGCGATGCGGGTGGAGGCCCGTTATCATCGCTGGGGTATTCTGGCCGATGGATTCTACGCCGAACTCGAACCGGGCGGCAATCCCCCCGGCCCTCTGTACTCGGGGGTGGACGCGACATTGAAGCAGGTGATCGCCGAACTCGCCCTCACCTATCGCATCGTCGAGGGGCCCGTGGGATTCATCGATGTTTACGGGGGCATCCGCTATAATTATATGTCGCTTGATTTGAGTGCGACCGTGAACGGAGCGGGCGTGGAGCGGGTGAGTGATCAAATCAGCAGCGCCGTTGTGAGTGCCGTCTCCTCCAAGGTGCGTTCGGTGGCGCAACAGGAAATCGCCAAAATCCATGCCGCCGTTGCGGCCGACCGGGAAGCGCTCAGATCGGTGGCTCTGGAAAATGTCAAATCGCGGGCTGCCCAGACGATCTCCCGGGAGTTGAAGCGGGAGATCCTGGAAATCCGCCAGCTTGTGCCGAATGACATTGCGCGCATTCACATCCAGCGCACCCTGCGTGCCGTGGCAAAGGAGCAGGCCGAGCTTGCCGAAGCCACCGCCGAGGCGAAGCTGGCCGGAGTGGTCGAGACATTGGAGGCGAATGCCCGGGCCCGAGTATCCCAGGCACAGGCCAGGGCGCGCGCCAGGGTCTCCAACGCGGAAAAGAAACTTGCCAAGGCCATCGAGAAAAAGCTGCTCGAGGTTCTGCCGACCGAAGCCTCCGGCGATACGCAGTGGGTCGATCCGATTATCGGTTTGCGCGGGCAATGGAACATCAACGAGCGCTTTTTTCTGGCGGGCAGCGCCGACATCGGTGGATTCGGTGTGGCATCGGACCTGACCTGGCAGTTGCAGGGCACCCTCGGATACAACTTCAGCAGGAACTGGTTCACGGAAATCGGATATCGCTGTCTCGTCACCGATTATACCAGCGGAGAGTTGTCCTACGACATGGTTCAATCCGGCGCTTTCCTGAGTGTCGGGTATAAATTCTGAGGCGGGTTATGAATTTTCTCCGCGATTTCACTGTCGCGATCTGCCTTATTGCGGTGACTTCCTGCGCCACCCGCACGGGCGGGCCTAGGAAAAGCCCGCAAAGCAGGGTGGCGGACGCGACGCTTCCCGAAACAATCGCGGAACTCAAACGCATCCTCAAACTGCATCTCAACACCGAAAAGTCATGAAATCTTCCATTCTATTTTCAATCGTTTTCCTCGTTGCTCTCACACCGTCGTTGCAGGCGCAGCAGGCCGCCGGCTTTGAGGAGCCGCCAATCCTGAGTGCCGCCGCGATTCTGCGGCCCGAGTTTGTCGCCGGACCAAATTTCACCGTGCGCGATGCCGTTCCGACCCTTGAGGGGCGCAACCGGTATCTTATCGATTCCGAGTATGGGACCTTCGAGGCGGACGGCAATGCGATGCTGTTGAGGCGGGTGCGGGAGATCTATGCCATCGCCCGGCTTCGGGATGTATCGCGCACCGATGAGTACAAAAAAGCCGTGGTGGCTGCCGCGAAAAGTCCGTTGCTGCTGGCCAAAGGGCTTATCGAGAATCCCGTGGGCACTATATCCGGAGTGCCCAAGGGGCTGTGGAAATTTGTGAACCGGACGGGAACAGCCCTCAAACAGGCGACCGAAGGGGTCAAGCGAAATGAGTACGAAGATTCCGGCGTGGAGCAGATCATCGGGTTTTCCAAAGTCAAACGGGACGTGGCGATCCAGCTCGGAGTCGATCCCTATTCGAGCAACGAAACGCTGCAGCGCGAACTCAACGGAGTCTGCTGGGCGGCATTTGCCGGGAAAATGACCCTCACTCTCGCCACCATTCCCGTGGGCGGAACGGTGGGTCTTGCCATCACCGCCACCAATGTGAGCACCACGCTCGACCAGGCGCTGCGCGACCGGAGCCCCGCCGACCTGCGTCTGGACAACAACAAACGCCTGCTTGAAATGGGGTGTAATCCAGCCCAGGCGGATGCATTCCTCAACAATCCCGCCATCTCTCCCAGTGTGCAAACCGGCATGGTGCTCAACCTCATGACCCTGGCCAATGTCGCCAACATCGGCGGGTTTGTCCAACTCGCCGCCACCGGGATTTCGGAGGAGGGCGGCGCGTTGTTTTTTTTGGAGACAACCCGTCTGCTTTCCCTCATCCACACCAACAGCACGCCGCTGGCCCGCATCGACGCCTTCGAAGGCCTGCCGATCGCGCTCACCAAGGATGATCGCGTGGCCGTGGTGTTGGAGTGGGATTATGCGTCGTGGACTGCGCGGGCCGCAGATTTTGTCGAACGCGTGATGGGGGCGAAATACGGGAGCCTCGTTCCGAAAGGCGTGGTCATCGGCATCAGCGGGGACGCATCTCCGATGACCCGGCAGCGCCTTGGGTTGCTGGGGGTCCAACTCGCCACCCGGCTCGCCCCGGGGCCTTTGCTCTGATCAACCGTTCCGAAGCCTGCTTCGGCTTTATGTATTTCGGGAGGGTCAGCGTCCTCTTCTGACCTGTTTTGTAGCCCGCTCCGGGAGGAGCGGGACCGCTTCCCCGGCCACGCCGGAGGCTGACCCATCAAATGCCCCGGGGATTCCAGGGGTTGTTTACCCGCCGTTTCTGGATCAGTCGTTGCGCACGCGGAGAGATCCCAATTGTTTCCACAGTTCCAGGGCGCGTTGGCCGAAACTGCGCAATGGCACCGAGGGCTCGCCTCCGATGCGCGCGCGGAAGCGAATCGGCGTGGAGGCATGCAGGACATTTCTCCGGCGCAGCAGCGCGGCCAGCGCCACGTTGGCCAGGAAAAAATCGGGAGGGATTTCTGTGATCGCTTTCGAGAGGGCGGTGGAGCGCATGAGGCGGTAGGGCGAGTTGGGATCGGCACACCAGACCCCGCATCGGATTCGAACAAGCAATCTCAGTAGCGCACTGGCAAGCACCCGCTTCCAGCCATCCTCGCGCCGGACCCGCACGCCATACACCACGTCCGCGCTTTTCCGCAATTCCCACACGTGTTCGAAAAATGCGGGATCGCATTGGCCGTCGGAATCAATCTGGAACACCCATTCCGCTCCGGACTCAGCCGCGAGCCGATACCCCGCGAGGCAGGATTGGCCATGGCCGCGGTTGATTCGCGTTGGCTCCATACCCCGAAGACTGCCCCGGCTTTTCTGCATCTCTGGAGGGTCAGCGTCCTCGCCTGACTTGTTTTTCTCAAGCCGGTCAGGGCGGGAGCCTGACCCTCCAAAATGCCTCGGAGCTTGCCCCGGTGTTTCATTTACATGGCTCACAACTCGGATTCGATCGGGCCAGCGTTGGGCGGCCTCGGCAAGCAGGGTTGGGGTGGCATCGGTCGATCCGTCGTCAATGGCGAGCAACAGGAAATTTCCCGCAACCCTCTCCAGTACCGGCATCCATTCTTCCAGCACGGCGGGCAGCGCCCGCGCTTCGTTGAAGACCGGAAGAATCACCGCCAACGGGCATGCACCGGAGGAGGGGATCATCGGGTCAGGCGCGGAATGATCTTTGGACGCCAGTTGGGCCTGGACAGGCTGTCGGAGGAGACGTACTCGAAAAACTTGCTCACCGGGAACAGCAGAACACCGGGCAGACCCTGCGCGTTGATCCGCACCGAGAAATCCATTTTGTCATCCAGAAAATACAGGTCGCCGCCCCCGATCATGCTGAACCCCTGGCCCAGTACGTCGAAGTTTTTCGTATTGATGACCCCGTCCCGGATGGTGAAGTCGGCGACGGCCCTGCGGGCGTTGGCGATGCCCATGCCCGGCACGATGGCGTTGAGAATTCCCGAGAGGGGGCCCAGCACCGGGATGGCGAAGACATTGCCATCGGTGACCTCCACACGGCCCTGACCCGTCATTTTCCGGGCGTCGCCGGCGAGTATATTGAATCGGTAGAAGCCCGCCAGTTGGCCCTTGGAATCTTTGTAATCGAAATATAGATTTGTGATGCTCGGAAAATCCACATCACTGAGGCGAATGTAGGCCGAGTGCGCGGGATCTTCCTGGATGATCGAGATGTCGGCATCGGCGTTGACGATGCCGCCATACAGGGTTCCCCGCACCTCCTTGAGTTTGAGCCGGGAGCCGACAAAATCCAGGGTGCCCGTGACCCGGTCGAAAGGCAGATCTTTCCCAATGAATTCATAGTGCATGCCCTTGGGACAATCCACGAGGATGCGGAACTTGTTGTTGGGCTTTTTCCCAAGTTTCACCGTGCCATCGATGGCCAGGGTGGGGGTGGACCGACAACGGTAGGGTTCGATGACCTTCTGCATCTTGGGATCCACCCATACGATGATATCGATCGGGTTGAGGGTCGACCGGATGCCTTCCATGCGGGCTTCGCCCTTGCCAAAGTCGTACACAAAGGTGCCGGTTGCGACGCCTTCCGCCCGTTCGATGCGGAAATCCCGGTAGGTGGCCGCGCCATCCCTGATTTCAACCTTGGATGTCATGCGATGGAGCGATGTGCCGCGGAAGGTCGTGTTGGTCAGTGTCAGGTCCCCTTCCGCGCTCAGCTTTGCGATATCGGGGGCGGTTCCCCGCGCCCGGAGCCGCACGTGGGGAGGTTTGCCGAATTGCCATTCGGAAAGAAACTGGGCCGCCTTGCCCTCCGCAAACGGGAGGGCAATGAGAGGATCGATGTGGCTTTCGAGGTTCATCCGGAAATCGCCTGGTGCCATGAACAGGTCCGCCTTTGCGGTTCCACTTTTGTGCCGGAGTTCCAGATCTTTCACAAACAGCCTGTTGCCGTCCCATGAGAATCCGGCGCCCAATCCCTCGAAAATGACAGACCGGAAGCCAAATCGTCCGAGGGCGGTGTGACCGATGACGCGCAGGGGAGTGGCGCATTTCGGATCCAGCGATACTTCAGCCTCGATGGTTGGGGGAACATAGAATCGCAGGTCCGCCAATTTATGTTTCCGGAGCAATTCATCCAGAAAAGCCCTCAGTGCCAGGGTACTGCGCACTCTCGCAGAGCCCGCACCGGTCGTCGTGTCGAAGTGGCCGTCCGCAACCAGACTGCCCGTGGGATCGCCGATGCGGAGACGCTGCACAAGGATCCGGCCGGAGGCATAGGTGAGCAACAATTCTGTCCTGGAGATAATCCACTGGTCCCGGGCCACCGCGCCGGTGCGCAGATGCAGCCGATCGATGCGCAGTGTTTCCAACATCGACAAATCCCCGCTGAACTCCACATCCAGCTTCGGGGGCGCTCCGGAGAAATGCAGGCCATCAAGCTCCGAAAAGATTCTGCGCGTCAGGGTGATCCGGTCATTGCGTTGTTTGTGGGTTTCCTTTTCCCGATCCGATCTCCGGGAGAGATGCGGATTGAGCAGCGCTCCCGATGCGGAGATATGGATTCCATGGAAAAGCCCCTCGGCGCGGTTCACCTGCACGCGGCCGGGGGAGAAGTAAATCAGTGCCGACACATCCTCTCCCCGCAGGCGGGGGCCGTCTTTCTCATCCCGGTCCAGCGGGATGGAAATGCGGGCATGGCGAAGATCCACCGCATCGATAAAGTCGATATGCCTGAGGGCGCCGGCGAGATTGATGTGGAGTCCGAGATGGTTCACCGTGACCAGGCGTTCGTTGGCATCGTCCGGGTCCAGAATCGAGACATCCTTCGCGATGAGTCCGCGCAGGGGATGCACGGTGAGCCGGCCGATTTCGATCTCCAACCCGAGACGGCGGAACTCGGAC
>DYRR01000144.1 GCA_020718605.1 Chthoniobacter flavus
TCTGGATTTTGTCATGTCTTTCCGTCTCTCGTGGTGTTTCAACTTTCAACTTTCAACTTGCAACTTGCAACCTTCAACTTTCAGGATTTCAGGATTTCAGCTTTCAGCTTTCAGCATTACCCCTCAGTTCTTTCTCACACTGTTTGCCTGGATCAGCCCGCCTGTTTTGATTTCGAGTTCCGCCAGGTAGCGTTGGCCTTTGGTGAACAACTTGCAAACCATCCCAAAAGCGGATCAGTGCCCGCCGAGATCAAAGGCACGCAGTATCGCCAGCTTGTCATTCCGCCCGTTCGCATTTTCTATCGTGCACAGACGGATGTTGTGTACATCGTTTACGTCATGCGCGGAGAAAGGTTTTTCCGGAATGTAGATTTGCATGAAAGAGATAAGATCTGACCGGGTCCCTCCAGCCCCCGCGCAAAGCACCGCAGTCGCCGGGCTTGGGTTCGGTCGCGAATGGCCCTAACTTAAGGGGGTTTTGGATGTTGTGCTTGTGTCGCCCCTTCAGGGCTTTGCTTTTTAACTAACTCATTCCCAGGGTGTTGCCCTTGGCTGATATATTTTGCCCTTTTGGGGCATCGCTGCATAGTCTAGTGCCATTCGGACCAGGCGCAAAAGATCCCTGTCGGCAATGAAAAGACGTTGCCGCCGGTGGTTCTTCGGGGCACTCTGGAGCCACCCGGGACACACCGGAAAGAACCGCACCCCGATCCCATGACCACCCCCGAATCTCCGACCCCGACAACCCAAGCCAACGCCGCCCGGTTCCGGGAGGTCTATACGCGGATCAAGGATGAGCTTGGGCGGCTGATTGTGGGCCAGTCGGAGGTGATCGACGGCGTGCTGGCCGCATTTTTTTCCGGCGGCCATGTTCTGTTGGAAGGCGTGCCGGGCTTGGGCAAGACCATGCTGGTGCGTGCGCTGGCCGATGCGGTGAACCTCAAGTTCTCGCGCATCCAATTCACACCCGACCTGATGCCGGCGGACATCATCGGCACGGATCTCATTTTCGAGGACGAATCGGGCCGCAAAACCTTCCGGTTCCGCCCGGGCCCGGTCTTCGCCCATCTGCTGCTGGCCGACGAAATCAATCGTGCCACGCCCAAGACCCAGAGCGCGCTGCTGGAGGCCATGCAGGAAAAACACGTCACGGTCGGCGGTCAGGCGCATCCGATTGCCGAACCCTTTATGGTGCTGGCCACGCAGAACCCGCTGGAGATGGAAGGCACCTACCCGCTGCCCGAGGCCCAACTCGACCGGTTTATGCTCAAGATCAAAGTCCCCTATCCGACGGCGGAAGAATTGCATCTGATCATGGACCGCACCACGGGCGAATCCGAGCCGGTGCTCACCCCGGTGGTGAATTCGGTCGAGGACGTGCTCGCGCTGCGGCGCGTGGTGCGCGAGATCGTGGTGGCGCGGGAAGTGCGGGCCCGGGCGATCGATCTCGTTCTGCGCACGCATCCCGATCATCCGCAGTCCACAGCCGACGCCAAGCGCTTTGTGCGCTACGGACCCAGCCCGCGCGGCGTGCAGGCCATGCTGCTGGCGGCGAAAGTGGCCGCGCTGCTCGACAGCCGCTACCACGTCGCCGCAGAGGATATCGACAGGGTCGCGCTGCCCGCGCTGCGCCATCGCATCCTCCTCAACTTCGAAGGGGAAGCCGAGGGCAAATCCACCGGGGAAATCATCACCGGTGCGCTTCACAAAGCGGGATACGACTCATGATTTCTGCTCATTCCGGTGGGGAACCATTGGAGCCTGTCTGCAACCCGGTCCGCGGAACCGGCACAGCCTCGCACACCCCGCGCCAGCCCGGAAAGTTCCAGACATTGGGAAACCCCGCGCACTGTCCGGGTTTCACGGCCTGCACGACGCAATCGCGGCCCTCCAGAAAAATGCACTCACCGCCGGGCTTCTCGATGAGAGCCAGCCCGTCGCGTCCGGGACGCAGCCGCGTGTGGCTCTGGATAAAATCCCTTTCCGACACACCCACAAACGCCGCAATGGCCGTAATATCGGCGTCCGTGATCCTCACAAACCCCGGCCAGCGACAGCAGTTCGTGCAGCGCTGGCATTGATAATAGACATCCGGAGTTTCCATGGGCGAATCGGGCCGATCCTAACCCATCCCCCGCCCCGCTCCGCAAACGAAATCCCCGGCCCTGTTCACAAGACCCTCCAAGCGTTGGGATAGGCAAATCCCTGCGGCTCCTGCGCAGAGCTACGAAGCAAGCCTGCAGCCCGCTCCGGGAGGAGCGGGAGCGCCCCTGTCACAGCCACACCCATTTCCGCACGGCCTCCAGTGGATCGTAATGATTCAGGTTCCAGCCCCGAATCCGATGCATCCAGCTTATGCAACGCTGTCCTTCCCATAAAAAAACAACACAACTCCGCTCGATTTCTCCTTGTCTCTCCGGCGAAGCTGCTTCTATGTTGGCCGCCTCACCAGACCTGCGGAGGCGGGTCGTTCCACCCCATGAAAAAAAATCCAGCAAACAACATCGAGTCGCATCTTCACGAAAGCCGCGTGTTCAAACCGCACGCCGCATTTTCCAAAACATCCCTGATCCGCGATATGGCGACCTACCGCAGGCTGCACCGCGAATCCATTGAACGCCCCCAGGTGTTTTGGAAACGTGCGTCGGGCGAGCTGCGCTGGCTTAAAAAGTGGACCAAACTGCTGGAGTGGAAGCCGCCGTTCGCGAAGTGGTTTTTGGGCGGCAAAATCAATGTCTCCGACAATTGTCTCGACCGCCACATCGAAGGCCCCCGCCGCAACAAAGCCGCCATCATCTGGGAAGGCGAGCCCGGCGAGAAACGGACCATCACCTACCAGCAGCTCCACCGCGATGTGTGCCGCTTCGCCAATGTGCTCCTGCGCAACAAAATCAAGAAGGGCGACCGCGTGATCATTTACATGCCCATGATCCCCGAAGCGGCGGTGGCCATGCTGGCCTGCGCCCGGATCGGGGCGGTCCATTCCGTCGTGTTTGGCGGATTCAGTGCCGACAGCATCCGTGACCGCATTGCGGACTCCGGTGCCACGGCGGTGATCACGGCCGACGGCGGGTACCGACGGGGCACCATCGTGCCGCTCAAGCACAACGTGGATGCCGCCCTCAAAGGCTCCAAAGCCATCAAGCGCGTGATTGTGTTCCGCCGCGCACACAACGACATCCACATCGAGGAAGGCCGCGACGTGTGGTGGCATCGCGAACTGGAATATGTCGATGCGAATTGTCCGGCGGCGGCCCTGGACAGTGAAGACCCGCTTTTCATCCTCTACACCAGCGGCTCGACGGGCAAACCCAAGGGCATCCTCCACACCACGGCGGGCTATCTGCTCGGCGTCGCGCTCACCACGAAATATGTTTTCGACCTGAAGGAGGCCGACGTCTTTTGGTGCACGGCGGACGTGGGCTGGGTCACCGGACACAGCTACACGGTCTATGGTGCGCTGGCCAACGGCGCCACCTCGCTCATGTACGAGGGCGCACCCAACTGGCCCGACCCCGACCGGTTCTGGCGCATCATCGCGGACTATGGCGTCACGGTTTTCTACACCGCGCCCACGGCCATCCGCGCGTTCATCAAGTGGGGTGATACCTGGGTGAACAAGCACGATCTATCCTCGCTGCGACTGCTGGGCAGCGTGGGCGAACCCATCAATCCAGAGGCCTGGATGTGGTATCACCGCGTGGTGGGCGCCAGCCGCTGCCCCATCGTGGACACCTGGTGGCAGACGGAGACCGGCTCGATCATGATCTCCCCCATGCCCGGGGCGACCCCGTGCAAACCCGGCACGGCCACATTGCCCTTCTTCGGGGTGGATGCCGCAGTCGTGGATGACAACGGCAGGGAAGTGCCGGCTGATGTCGGCGGCAAGCTGGTGATCCGCAAACCCTGGCCGTCCATGCTCCGCACGATCTACGGCGACAAACCCCGCTACCGCAAACAATACTGGGGCGACTTCAAAGGATGGTACACCACCGGAGACGGTGCGCGCCGGGACAAGGACGGCTATTTCTGGATCGTCGGACGCATCGACGACGTGCTCAACGTGGCGGGCCACCGCCTCGGCACCTCCGAGGTGGAAAGCGCCCTGGTGAGCCATGAATCGGTGGCCGAAGCCGCCGTGGTGGGACGCCCCGACGAACTCAAGGGCCAGGCCGTGGTCGCATTTGTCACGCTCAAAACCGGAGCGAAGCCCAGCGGGGAACTCCGCGAAAAAATCCGCTCCCATGTCGCCCACAGCATCGGCGCCATCGCCAAGCCGGACGACATCCGCTTCTCCGAGGCGCTGCCCAAAACGCGGAGCGGCAAGATCATGCGCCGTCTGCTCAAGGATATCGCCTCGGGCAACAGCATCACGGGCGACACCACCACGCTGGAGGATTTCAGCGTGCTCACCCGGCTCCGCGACGACGAGGCGTGACGCCCGAAGGAAGGAAACGGTTGCATTCGCGGGCCGCACAGGGCATGGATTGAGCCATGCCCGCCTTTGTCCGAGCCCTGGTTTTCAACGCCCCTCTTTGTTGGGGTGCGTTTGTCTTCTGGGCCGCCACGATCTCCTATTTTTCCTCGAAATCCTCCTCCGATATCTCCCTGCTTTCGTTCGCCACACATGCCGACAAAGTTCTGCATTTTATCGCGTTTTTTATCGGCTCAATCCTTCTGGGACGCGCATTGAAACTCTCCACGCCGCTTGCGTGGACGGCACTGCGGATGCTGGTTTTCCTGCTGATCGTCGGGTTCGGAGCCATCGACGAGTGGCATCAGCTTTACACCCCCGGGAGGAGCGGGGCGGATCTTGGGGATCTGATGGCCGATGCCATCGGCGCCGCACTGGCCGCCTGGATGCTGCCTTTTATCCATGAGCGACTCCGTTTCTGATCCTGCGGTTGCAGATCGGCTCCGGGCCCTGCGCGACGAGATCGAAGCGCACAACCAGCGCTATTACCAGCAGGCGGCCCCGGTTATTTCCGATCCGGAATACGACCGGCTTTACCGGGAACTCCTCGACCTGGAAAAAGCGCATCCCGGCCTGGCCGATCCCGACTCGCCCACTGCCCGCGTCGGCGGCGGAGCGCTCGAGGGGTTTGTCCAGGTGCCGCACCGCACTCCGATGCTCAGCCTCGACAACACGTACTCCGAAGCCGAGGCACTGGATTTCTGCGGACGCATCTCGCGCGGACTGGACGGAGCCCCTTTCGAACTCGTGGTGGAACCCAAGATCGACGGAGTCGCAATTTCGCTTCTCTATGAAAACGGGAAGCTCGTCCACGCCGCCACCCGCGGGGACGGACGGATGGGCGATGACGTGACACGCAACGCCCTCACGATCCGCTCCATCCCCCGGACCCTGCGCAATGCCCCCGCCGGTGCGCAGGAAATACGGGGTGAGATTTTTCTGCCCCGCGAAACATTCGTCCGCATCAACCGCGAACGCGCCGAGGCCGGCGAGGATGAGTTTGCCAATCCCCGCAACGCCGCTGCGGGCACGCTCAAGCATCTCGACCCCGCCATCGTCGCGAGGCGCGGGCTGGACGCGATCTTTTATCAGGCCATCGGCGACAACCTGCCGTTCACGGATCATGAGGGCATGTTTGCGTTTCTGGAGTCCAATGGATTCCGGATCTCCTCGCCACGGTGGCTGGCGGATTCTGCGGCCAGGGCCGTGGAATACATCCACGAACTG
>DYRR01000145.1 GCA_020718605.1 Chthoniobacter flavus
TCGTCTCCAAGCGGTTCCCTCTGTCCATGACATGATAGATGGCACCGCCGTACTCAACCCGCGATCTCCTTGGCATTCACGCAAAATGCCTGGATCGAGCATTTATGTCAACAGGGAAGAACTGGTACCTTTTCTCGACCTCATCGAAACAGCCATGCAGCGATGGTTCGAACTTTCCGATGTCGTCATTGCCGCCCACCAGCGCCATGTGACGCTCGATGAGATCTTTTTTGCCGAGGATAACTGTTACAACCACGGGCCGCTGATCTCTCCGGCGATGATCCGCGACATGCTTCTTCCCTATTACAAGGAACTCCTCCTTCGCGTGAAAGCACGTCAAATAGACCGTTCCCGCCATCTCCATCTTCAGATCGACACCGACGGCGACTGCCGTCCCCTGATCGCCTTCTACATCGGGGAAATCGGCATGGATGCCATGAGCCCATTCGAAGTGGCCAGCGGATGCGACGTCGTGGAAATCGCACGCCAACACCCCAGGCTTTGCCTGCGGGGCGGAATCGACAAACGTGTTCTGGCAGCGGGACCGGCTGCGATCGACGACATGGTCGAACGCATCTTCCCGGTGATGCGGGAAAGGGGGGGCTACATCCCCATGTGCGACCATGGAGTGTCCGCCGAGGTTTCCTTTGCCAATTACCTCCACTACAGACGGCGCTGCGTGGAACTCGGGGAATAAGCCTGGCTTTTGTCCCAGCCCGTAATTGGGACCAGCCAGGAAAGTGAGGTCTGAGGGACGGAACCGGCGGAGGCGCAAGCTCCCGCCGGTTTCCATTTTCTGGGATGCCCGGCCCCCATGCCGGACAGGGAGACGGCTGGTGTGATCCGCCCGGTTCAGGCGGGATGGATGGCCTTGAAAAACCCGCCGCCAAACAACGTCTCGCCCTCGTAAAACGCGCAGATCTGCCCGACCGCGAGTGCCCGCTGCGGTTTCTGGAACCACACCATCGCCCCGCCCGATTCCTGCGGGATGAACCGTGCCGCCACGGCGGGCGCACGATAGCGGGGACGAACGAGCAACTCGCGCTCCGTGTCAATGGGAGCGTTGGCAAACGAAAGCCCATCCACCCAGGCTCCGCAGGCATACAGCCCCGGCGTGTCCCCGCGTTCGAGATCGATGAGGAGACGATTGGTGGCGGTCTGCTTTTCGATGACCACATACGCATGATGGGCCACGGGCGAGGCCACCCCGATGCCGCGCCGCTGGCCGGGCGTGAAGTAATGCAAGCCCCGGTGCCGACCCAGCACCCGCCCCGACGGATCCACAATGTCGCCGGGATTGTCGGGCACGAAGGCACCCAGAAAATCCGCCATTTTCACCTGCCCGATAAAACAAATGCCCTGACTGTCTTTCTTTTCCGAGTTGGACAGACCGAACCGTCGGGCTTCCCCGCGCACCTGCGGTTTGGTGAGATGTCCGATGGGAAAGCGGGCCCGGGCAATTTGATCCTGCCTCAGAAGCGCGAGGAAATACGACTGATCCTTGTTCTTATCGGCCCCCTCGAGCAAATCCCACGAGCCGTCCGGACACGGATGGCGTCGGGCATAATGCCCCGTGGCAACCGCCTCGAACCCATTGCGCAGCGCCCAGTCGAGAAACACGCCAAATTTCATCTCCCGGTTGCACATGGCATCGGGGTTGGGAGTGATGCCCGATCGATATCCATCGAGCAGATATTCGACTACGCGTTCCTGATATTCGCGCATCAGATTCACGACATGAAATTCGATACCAAGACGCTCCGCTGCGGCACGGGCATCTTCGATGTCCTGTCGCCATGGACAATCCCCGACGATGCCCGGTTCATTGATCCAGTTTTTCATGTACGCCGCCGTGACGTCGTGGCCAGCTTCGAGCAGCAGGGCCGCCGCCACACTGCTGTCCACTCCGCCGGACATCGCAACGAGTAGTTTTTCCTTCACAGCCCGGAAAATACCCGACGAACCCCCGCGGGCGAGCCATTTTCTGAAGCGGGACGCTTTTACTGCCCAGACTCAGGACAGAAAGCAACCCCATCGAAATTCCACGCCCCGTCTCATTTCCTTGCGCACGATGCCGCGGGGCGTTAGCAATAAACCCATGTCGAGCATGTTCGGACAAGTATTCCGCATCTCCACGTGGGGCGAATCCCACGGGGGCGGCGTCGGCGTGGTGATCGAAGGATGCCCGCCGCGCATCCCCCTCGACCCGGCCACAATCCAGGCGGAACTGGACCGGCGGCGTCCGGGTCAGAGCGAAATCACGACCCCGCGCAAGGAGGACGACCGGTGCGAGATTCTATCCGGTGTGTTCCGGGGACTCACCCTGGGCACCCCCATTTCGATCCTGGTCCGCAACACCGACGCGCGTCCGGAAGCCTATCGCGAGATGGAAACCAGCTACCGCCCCTCCCATGCGGACTTCACCTATGATGCCAAGTACGGCATCCGCAACTTCGAAGGGGGAGGGCGTTCCTCGGCCCGTGAGACGATCGGCCGCGTCGCGGCGGGCGTGGTGGCGCGGGAGGTCTTCCGAAGCTTTGTGCCCGCGGCGGACGTGGTGGCCTGGGTGAACTCGGTCCACTCGATCGATGCCTCGGTCGATCCCGGCACGGTCACCACCGCGCAAGTGGAAACCAACATGGTCCGCTGTCCCGACCCGGTCGCTGCGGAAGCCATGATCGCGCTCATCAAAGAAATGCGCGCGGAAGGCAACTCGGTGGGCGGCACGCTCGGATGCGTGGTGCGCGGTCTGCCGCCCGGGCTGGGCGAACCGGTCTTCGACAAACTCGACGCCGATCTCGCCAAGGCGATGCTGAGTCTGCCGGCGACGAAAGGATTTGAGATTGGCTCGGGATTTTCCAGCACCCGCCTCACCGGGGCGGAACACAACGATTCCTTTCACACCGAGTTCGGACGCATCCGCACCCGCACCAACCGCTCGGGCGGCGTGCAGGGCGGGATCAGCAACGGCGAGGATATCGTGTTCCGGGTCGCCTTCAAACCCACCGCCACCATCCTGCGTCCGCAGGAAACCGTGACGACTGCGGGCGAGCCGATGGAATTGAAGGCCCGCGGACGGCACGATCCGTGCGTCCTGCCGCGGGCGGTGCCGATCGTGGAGGCGATGGTGTGGCTGGTGCTCTGCGACCATCTGCTGCGCCAGCGGGCGCAGTGCGGAATCCCCGACGAGAAATGAACATCCCCTCCTCCGCTTCGCCGCTGGTTCTCGGCGTGTTCATCGTGCTCTCCCTGCTCATCGTGCTGCTGCATGCGTGGCAGGGCTGGCGCCAGGGTCCGATCCGTCAGGCCCTGCGGATTCTGGCGATCGCGTCGGCGTATTTTGTCGCATGGTTCGGCGGACGCCTCGCCACTCCCCTGCTCCAGCCGTTCATGGAGCTGCCCGGGTTTATGGTTTCGATCGTGGCAGGGGTGCTGCTCGGACTGCTCTGGTATGCGGGCGTGACGGGAGTCTCCGCCATCCTTTTCAAAAAAACCTCCAATCAGGACTCCGGTCTGGTGCGGTTCACTTACGGAGTGACGGGCGCGATGCTCGGCGTGGTGTTTGGTCTTGTGCTGGTATGGGTGATTGTCATCGGCATCCGTCTCACCGGCTCGGTCGCCCAATCGCGGGTTGCGGCGGAACGGGAGATGGCCCGCGAAGCGCATCCCAACGCGCCGCCCGCCCCATCCGCCACCGAGAAGGGCTGGCCGGGAGGCCTCATCCGGCTCAAGGAATCCCTCGAGATCGGGCCTGCGGAAGATGTGATGGCCGTCGTCGATCCCATTCCGCAGCGGGTGTACGACACGCTGGGCAAGATCACCCGGGTCGCCGCCAGCCCGGCCCTCGCACAGCGCCTGCTCGATTATCCCGGTGCCAAAGCACTCACCGACCATCCCAAAATCAAAGCACTCTCCCAGGATCCCGAAATCACCAGGGAACTGGAACAAAAACAGTTTCTCGCCCTGCTCCGTCATCCGCGTCTCATCGACGCGGCCAACGATGAAAGCGTGAAAGCCCTCGCAAAAGCCTTCGACCTGGAAAATGCGCTCGATCACGCGCTCGAAACCAGGCATTGATACCCTCTTTTCATGCCATGATCGAATACGAAGCCGTCATCGGACTTGAAGTCCACGTGCAGTTGAAAACCCGCAGCAAGATGTTCTGCGCCTGCCCCACGGGATTCGGTGCGGAGCCGAACACCCACACCTGCCCGGTTTGTCTCGGCATGCCCGGCTCACTGCCCGTGCTCAACGAGGGCGCGATCCGGCTCACCGTGCTCACCGGGCTCATGCTCGGCTGCCGCATCGCCCCGGAAAGCAAGTGGGACCGGAAAAATTATTTCTACCCGGACATGCCCAAGAACTACCAGATCTCGCAGTATGACATGCCGTTGTGCGTGGAGGGCGGCGTGCCGCTGCCGGATTCCGCCTATCCCAAGGACGCCCAAAAATCCATCGCCCGTCCCGGCCACCATGTCCCGCTGGTGCGCATCCATCTGGAGGAAGACGTCGCCAAGAGTTTTCATTTCGGAACCAACTCGGGCATCGATTTCAACCGGGCCGGCACCCCGCTCATGGAAATTGTCACCCAGCCCGACATGACCAGTCCCGAGGAGGCCTTCGCCTTTCTCACCTCGCTGCGCCAGATCCTGCTCTACGGCGGCGTAAGCGACGCCGACATGGAAAAGGGCCAGCTCCGGTGCGATTGCAACGTCTCGGTGCGCCCGGTCGGCGAGACGGCCCTTGGCACCAAGATCGAGATCAAAAACATGAACTCCACCAGCGCGATCCGCCGCGCCCTCGCCCATGAGATTGTCCGCCAAACCGAAGTCCGCCGCGCGGGAGGAGAGTTGCGCCAGGAGACGCGCGGCTGGGACGACGATGCCGGGGCGACCTTCCCCATGCGCTCGAAGGAGATGGCCCACGACTATCGTTATTTTCCCGACCCGGACCTCTTATCGGTGCGCACGGCATCCATCGTTGCCGAAGTGACCCCGCAGGTGCCGGAACTGCCCGCCGCAAAACGCGCCCGCTTCGTGCGGAACTACGGAGTGAGCGAGTATGACGCCTCGGTGCTGGCCGACGACCTCGCGCTGGCGGCGTATTTCGAGTCCGCCGCCAGAGGATCTTCCCGCGCGAAGTCCGTGGCCAACTGGATTCTCAACGATCTGGCCAGTGCCCTCTCGTCCGCCGGCACCGGCATCGCCGACTGCCCCCTGCCACCCGCGCACCTGGACGGACTCGCGGAGCTGGTCGAGAGCGGTCGCATCAACGGACGGCAGGCCAAGGAGGTGTTTGCGGAGATGTTTGCCTCCGGGAAAAACGCGCACGACATCGTGAAGGAACGCGGACTGGAGCAGGTGAGCGACACCGGCGAGATCGAGGCGCTCGCGGATGAGGTGATCGCCGCCAACCCCAAACCGGTGGCGGACTTCCGGGCGGGCGACGCCAAATCGCTCAACTTTCTCACGGGCCAGGTCATGAAACTCTCCAAAGGCAAAGCCAACCCGAAAGTCGCCGGCGAGATCCTGACCCGAAAACTGACCTGAGCAACCACGCCAGCACCAACGGCGCGACACCATCCCAGCCCAGTGCAACGCGCTGGGAAACAGGATTCCTCTATCCCGCCAAGGGCTGAAGGCCCGCCACAGCGCCAATTCAAACCGTCCAGGACATGCCCGGCCATGCGGATGTTTCCACC
>DYRR01000146.1 GCA_020718605.1 Chthoniobacter flavus
TGCGTCCTTGGCGTTGCATGCGGGCGATTTTGCGCTCCATGAACACCTTTGCAAGGGAAAAAGTGGTGGAAAATTCCGGCATGTCGAGGGGGCTTGGGCCGCCGGTGTCGGGGCGTTTCATGACGTGGAGGCAGTTCATGGTGGTGGACACGTCGGTATTCCGGGGCCTGGTCAACGGGGAACCCCCCGGCCGCCCACCCATGATCCCGTCACCGGGGTTTTGTGCGCGACAATGGCGGCCGCCGCATCCCGCACCGACCCCGCGAAGGGCAGTCCGATCAGGTCCGCATGGGCGCCCATCACAATCTCCCCGAGCCGCCCCGCCCGCCGCAACGCCGCCGCCGGATTCACCGTGACCATGCGGATGAGTTCCACCTCATCCAGCCCGGGCCACGTTTCGCGGGCGGTGCGCATTTCCCCGAACAAACTCAGCCGGTCGGCACTCGCAAGACTGTCGGTCCCCAGACTCACCCGCACTCCGGCACGCCGCAATGCCGCCAGCGAAAACTCCGGATGTCCGAAATACCGATGACTCACCGGACAATGGACCACATGGAAAGTCTTCGCCACGGGATGGGTCCGCAGAAGTTCCAAGTCCGCGACGTCCAGCGTGTTCATGTGCGCCAGGACCGCCCCGCGCGGCAGCGCACCAGCCTCCAGCAATCCCCGCAACGCCGAACCGCGCCCCAAATCGCGCTTCGTCCGGCCCAGAGAATCCAGCAAATCGTGCAACGGCCCCGAGCCCAAACGGAACATGGCGTCCTCCTCCGCCGACTCCGCAAGATGCGTTGTGAACGGAATCCGGCGCATCGCACAATATCGCGCCGCCTTTCTGTACAGCCCGACCGATGCGGTATAGGGCGCGTGGGGGCTCATCCCCCATCCCCCCAGCCATCCGTGCGGCAGCCTTTGTGCGCGCCGGAACACGGATTCGCCCACGGGTTTTCTCACATCCAACAACTCGCGGCACCACCAGATCCGCAGGGGCGGACGTTCGATCCGCCCCATGAGGTCCGGGAACGACTCGATGTTGAGCATGGAGGTGGTCCCAAATCGCACGGACTCCGCGATGCCCACCCGGATCGCCGCGAGATAGTCCGCGTCCGACACAGCGCTCTTGATGGCATTGATCCTGCGAATCCACTGGGTGAAAGTGCGGGGCGAAAGAATCGCCTTGCGCAGTCCGGTGTAGTCGAGGTGGCAGTGGGCGTTGATGAGCCCGGGCATGAGAATCACATCCCCCAGATCCTCCGCCCGCAGGCCGCTCCCCGCGCGCACCGCGCGGTGTTTTCCCACGGCCACAATCCGTCCCGCCCGAACCAACACCGCCCCGTCCGCAATCGCGGGTCCACAGACCGGATACACCACTCGAGCGCGCAGAAGTTTCATTTGGATGGCGGGGTTTGTTTTGCCACGGGCCGTGCCGCCGCGACGAGCAGATTGCAGGCTTCCGCGCACAGCAGGGGGATCTCACCCTCCCTCACACCGTCCGGATCGGTCTTGGCCGGAGACAATCCCTTCAAGGGCGTCTCCGCCGAGAGCGACCACAGGATTTTTCTCAGGCATCCGCCTTCCAATTTGCAATGCTCCGCGATGAGTTCTCCGGCCTGCGCATCGGTGATGCGGACGGTCACGCGATACATGCCGGTCTGCCTGCCCAGCGTCTCCCGCAGCGGCACCGGCATCAGCCCGCCCGCACGCCATTCCAAAAACGTCCCGATCATCGCCGGATACAGAAAATCCAGGGCCAACCGGAGCTCCTCCGCCCCCGACACACGCAACGACCAGCCCCGGCGCAGGTTGGGCGCGGTCTTGAGCGGACGATAACCTCCCGCATCATCGGACGCCGCGATTTGCCGGGCCTCTTCCGGACGGCACCAGACATGCAGATCTCCCCGTCCCGCGTCGTCCACATGACGCAGATCAAATCCGCCGCCGGTGCGCAGGATTCTCACCTGCCCGATCGTGTCGAACCCCTCCTCCAGCAGCCGGACGATTTCTGCGGCGATCCCCATGGAATCAGGCGGCGTGAGTCCTGTCGAATTGTGCGACCTGCTCCAGGATCACATCGGCGATCATGGGTTCGGTGCCGATGGCGCTGGCGTAATACAACGCCCGGCCATGCAGAGAATGCGGGTTGTGACGGAACACCCCCCGCTGGCTCGCTGCGGCACCCGCCTCCTCCTCAATGCCAAGCAGCACCGGGATATCCTGATAACTGTGCAGTCCGTCCGAGATAAAAAATGGCACCACCACAACATTCGGCGCCGAGGTCAGTGTCGCCCAATCCGCCACCAGCGGCGGCTCCTCCATGTAGGTGCTGAGCACCTCGGCGTAGTCCGTCTCCGTCCGCAACCGCGCCGCCTGCTCCTTGGCGGCCTTGGCCGAATTGTCATTGAGCCCGGTCCCGTGGCCCACAATCAAGAATGCGGTCCGTGCAGGATCGACTCCGGGTGTCGCCTCCCGCGCCCGGTGCAGGAGCACTCGGGTCATGGATGCATGGCTCCCCACCGGCTCACAATATTTCAATAACCGCCCGCCCCGCACGGTCATGGGCCCCTCCAGCCCGAACTCCCGCGGGATCACATTGTCTGTGAAATAACCTTCGCTGATGAAGTTCGGTACGATGTAGATGTCGTCCCGGTCCACCATCCGCAACACCTCGCGCACGGAGGGTTCCTCTTTCCAGAAACAGCAATGGACTTCGCCGAAAAGACCGCGCACCCGGATCGCATCCGCGTGGAGATGCGTGGGCGCGCTCGAGTCGGGATTCACCGTCGATCCGTGCCCGACGATCACCAGGGCACTGTTGGGTTTGGATTGCATTACGGGATTTATACGCCGTCCGCCATCGCTCCGGCACAAAAAAATATCGCGTCATCGGACGGACCCCGTTTTAATGCCACCGCCATGCCCACCAAACCCTCGCACCAACTTACACTGCACGACAAACTCTCCCGGCTCAGCCCCGTCCAGGCAAAGAAACTGCTGGGACCTGCGGCTGCGGCGCTTCTGCCAAAAGCGGGCCAGGAGGAGATCGACATCGCAAATCAGGTGCTGTTCACAACGGATCAATTCCAGGTCGTATTCCCACTTTCGGAGGTCGTCGTGACGCTGTCGCTGCATCCGAGCTACCGGGACCGCCTGCAAATCGCTTGCAGCCACGAGGGCGACACGTCGGATTACCACCGCGCGGCCGTCATCTCCCTCATCCTGGAGGAGAAACTCGCGCTCGGTCTTTCCCTGCCGCCGGACGAAAACACCCCCTGGGAACTACTGCCCGAGAGTGCGCTGGAGGAACGCGCCATCGCCGAACGCGCCAAGCGCGCTGCGGAAGAGAAAATGACAATCAAAGCTTCGGACAAAACGACGCCATGGACCGACTATGCCGTCTCCAGCGCGATCAGCGGAAAAAGCTACCGCGTGGCACTGCGCGGTCCGCAGCGCGGACAAAGCTACTGCTCCTGTCCGGATTTCCGCAAGAACCGGCTCGGACTCTGCAAACATGTGATCCGGGTTCAGGATTGGGTGAAGAAAAAGTTCCCCGCCGCCGCGCTCAATCAGCCCGCCCGCCCCGACCGGATCGCCATTTTTGCGCGGTATGACGGCGATTTGCGGCTCTGTATGGAAGCGCCCGCGCGGCTCAAGGCCAACGTGAGCGGCCTTGTTTCGGAATGGGCGGACCGCTGCGCCAGCACCGACGGCGAAATCGCCGGTCTGTTCGACACCATCCGCCGGCTTTCCCGGGCGGACGCCGATTTCATTGTCTATCCCGACGCGGAAGAAATCATCAACCAAGCCGTGCATCGCCACCGCATGACGGAACTCGTCGCGGAAATCCGCAAAGCTCCCGCAGAACATCCTCTGCGCAAAACACTGCTCCATACGGAATTGCTGCCCTACCAATTGGACGGCATCGCCTTTGCTGCGGGAGCGGGCCGGGCGGTGCTGGCCGATGAGATGGGTCTGGGCAAAACCATCCAGGGCGTGGGCGTGGCGGAGTTCCTTGCCCAACATGCCGATGTGCGGCGCGTCCTTGTGGTGTGCCCGGCTTCCCTCAAATCGCAGTGGCGCGCCGAGATCACGCGGTTCTGCGACCGCGACGTTCAGATCGTGGCCGGAAAAACCGCCGAACGCACCACGCAATATGCCAGCGGTGCTTTTTTTACTGTGGCGAATTACGAGCAGGTGTTGCGCGACTACCTCGACATCGAACGCACAAACTGGGATCTCATCATTCTGGACGAAGCCCAGCGCATCAAAAACTGGGAGGCAAAGACCAGCCGCATCATCAAGAGCCTGCGCAGTCCGTTTGCGCTCATCCTGACCGGCACACCGCTGGAGAACCGCCTCGACGATCTCTACAGCGTGGTGGAATTCATCGATGATCGGCGGCTCGGTCCGGCCTACCGCTTCATGCACGGCCACCGGGTCGTGGACGAGAAGGGAAAAGTCCTCGGCTATAAAAATCTTGACGCACTCCGCGAACGCCTCCGCCCCGTCCTGCTGCGGCGCACCCGCCAGAGCATCCGCCTCGACCTGCCCCCGCGCAGCACGGAGATCGTCCGCATCCCCTGCACCGACGAGCAAAAACAGCTTCACAGTGCCCACATGCAGGTCGTCCAGACCATCACGCGCAAGGCGTTTATCAGTGAGATGGACCTGCTGCGCCTTCAAAGGGCACTGCTCATGGCGCGAATGACCGCCGACAGCACCCAGCTTGTGGACAAGCAGCCCGACGGTTTCTCCAGCAAACTCGAACGGCTCGCCGAACTCCTCGACCAGCTCATCGCCGAGCCGGAGCGAAAAATCATTCTGTTCAGCGAATGGACGAGCATGCTCAATCTCATCGAGCCCATTCTGAAACGGCTCAAGGCCGACTTTGTCCGTCTCGACGGCAGTGTGCCGCAAAAGCAGCGCAACGCCATTGTCCAGCGTTTTCAAACCGATCCGGAATGCCGTTGTTTCCTCGCCACCAACGCCGGCAGCACCGGCCTCAACCTCCAGGCCGCCGACACCGTCATCAATGTCGATCTGCCGTGGAATCCCGCCCTGCTCGAACAGCGCATCGCCCGCGCCCATCGCATGGGGCAGAAGCGAAAGGTGCAGGTGTATCTCATGATCACCGAGAGCACCATCGAGGAGAACCTGCTCGCCACCATCGCGGCGAAGCATGAACTCGCCAATGCGGTTCTCGATCCCGACAGCGACCTGCGCGAAGTGCAGCTCGTGAGCGGCATGGATGAACTCAAACGCCGCCTCGAAATCCTGCTCGGCGCCAAACCGGAGGCGGATCAGGATGTGAGCCTGCAACGGCAGGTCGAAGCCGACACCCTCGCCATTGCCGAACGAAAATCCCGCGTGGCCGAAGCCGGCGGACAACTCCTCGCCTCCGCTTTCAGTTTCCTTGGCGAAGTGCTGCCCGCAACCACCACCGCCCCCGCACCCGAAACCGTGGCCGCACTGCGGAGCGGGCTGGAGCAATGCGCCGAACCGAACGCCGACGGAAGTTTCAACCTGAATCTGAAACTCCCCAACACCGAAGCCCTCACGACCATGGCCGCCGCCCTCGCCCGCCTCCTGTCCAGCCAGTGACCGCGATGGGCTTGGCGCCCTGGAGGTTGCCTCTCCGAAAGTTACAAAGACGCTTCGTGAAGGGAGCGTGGGCGTCTCGCCCGCTTTCTCCACCAAGCG
>DYRR01000267.1 GCA_020718605.1 Chthoniobacter flavus
TAGCGAAGCCCCTGATCCGCTTTGCGGCGGGGGTATGGGGGCAGAGCCCCCATCGAATCATGAAAGCGGAAATCGTGGAATGGATATCCGAGTCTTACCGCCCCCGACCCTGCCGGCAGTTCCGCATTCACGATCCCAAGCCGCGCACGATCCGTTGCGCGGATTTCCGGGACCGGGTGGTCCATCACGCCGTGTGTGACGTGATCGGACCGTTGCTGGAGCGCCGCTTCGTATTTGAAAGCTACGCCTGCCGGGTCGGAAAGGGGGCGCATCGGGCCGCCGCACGGGCACAGGAACTGGCAAGGCGCTATCGCTACTTCCTCAAGCTCGACGTGGCAGGCTTTTTTGACAGCGTCGACCACGCGATCCTGCTCGATCTGCTGGGCCGGACGTTTCGCGAGAAACGCCTGCTGAACCTGCTTGGGGTCATCGTGCGCTCGTCGCCCTCGGGCTGCACGGACGGCAGGGGCCTGCCGATCGGCAACCTGACCAGTCAATGGTTTGCGAACCTGTACCTCGACGCACTGGATCATCACGTCAAGGAGACGTTGCGAACACCCGGATACATACGCTACATGGACGACATGCTGTTCTTCGCCGACTCGAAATCCGTTCTCTGGGCCGCCCACGACGAGATCGCCGCATGGCTGGACCGCAACCGCGCCCTGGCCGTCAAATCGCTGGCGACCGCGCTTGCGCCGTGCGCGGAAGGGATTCCGTTTCTCGGTTTGCGCATCTTTCCGGGCACATGGCGTTTGCAGCGTGCCCGCTTCCTGCGCACGCGTCGGCGCATGCGAGGCAGGGAGAGAGCTTTCGTTGCGGGCCAATGGACCGCGGAGCAACTTGCGCGCAGCGCCGGAGCGGCGCAGGGCATTCTGTCCTGGTTTGGGATCAAGGGCGTCCTGCCCGAAGGACTGGAGGCGTAGCGATAGAACGAATACTGGCGCGTGGAGAAACGGGCGAGGCCCGGCGTCGGGCTCGAACCGGGTGAAACGTGGCGGCAACTGGAACAACAACGCCAACAACTGCCGCGTTCGCCGTCAAGAAAGGAAATAAAAAATGAACCGCAAAAAAATAACCATTCCCATTGCTTTTCTCGCCATTTTTCTATTGTCAGCCGGTATGGCGGCATTCCTGAGTCACCGCAATTTTGAGCAAAAGAGAGAGAACTATTATGCCCGGCTGCAAGGCGAGTTGAACACCGCCTACGGCCTGACTGCTTTT
>DYRR01000018.1:0-1177 GCA_020718605.1 Chthoniobacter flavus
ACCGCCACGGCGACTTGAAACCCGAGGACTTCCATTCACCCGAAACCCAAACCACCAAACCATGAACACAACCATGAAAATCATCAAACAGCAGCCGCCAAATAATCCGATATGAACTGGATTGCCGACACCGTCCGCCATTTTCTGCACCACGTCGCGGACTCCTCGCCGTGGCTGGCCTTCGGAGCAGTGGCGGGCATCGCGCTGGAGCGCTGGTTGAAACCCGAGTGGGCGGAGCACTGGCTGCAAACAGGCCGGATGCCGGTGTTGTCGGCGGCGGTGGCCGGGGCACTGCTGCCAGGCTGCGCGATGGCGACGGTGCCGATGGCCTCGTCGCTGAAGCGGAAGGGTGCGGCGGTCGGGACGCTCACGGCGTTCATCATGATCGCGCCAATCCTCAGCCCGCACACGCTGGTGCTGAACGCCGCGATGCTCGGCTGGCCGATGACGGCCGGGCGCATCGTCCTGCCGCTGTTCCTCAGCGTCGCGCTCGGCTGGGCACTCAACGCGCTCGCAGCGCGGAGGGAGCAGGTCTTCACGCCAAGTGGCGCGGATGAACCCGGCGGCAGTTCGTGCTGCGGAGGGTGCGACGAACCGGGGCATGAGGGAGCAGTCTCAGACTGCGGCTGCGATGATGCCGCGAAGCGCCGTTCCTTCGCCGCCGATGTCTGGCGCTCCCTGCGCGAACTGCTGCCGTATTTCCTCATCGGCCTCCTCGCCGTCTCGCTACTGGAAGCGCTGGTGCCACACGAGGTGCTTGCGCGCACCATCGGCAGCGGCCCGGGCGCGGTCCTGATCGCGGCGACGGCGGGCATTCCGCTCTACGTGTGCGACGGCGGCGAGATTCCGCTCACGCTCGCGCTGCTCAAGCTCGGCGCGGGCCCCGGCCCGGCGTTCGCCTTTCTGCTCTCGTCGGTGGGCACCTGCCTGCCGACGATCCTGATGGCCCGGCGAATCATCGGCGCTTGGGCGACCGCCATTTATGTCGGCGCGTGGCTGCTTCTGTCCATCGGCGGCGGGCTTCTGTTCGATGCGCTTGCGCAGTGATGACGCCCCTGCACCATCGAATGGGGCGGGCAGTTCGGGAACATGGAGCGCCGCGCGAACCAACGCCTCCTGTTCGTCGTGCCGCTGGTGCTCATCCTCGTGCTGCTGTTCTTCTGCCTGAAAAACAGGC
>DYRR01000018.1:1277-21805 GCA_020718605.1 Chthoniobacter flavus
CAGGCATGCCTGATCCCGGAGTCGATGTATTTGTTTTATCACTTGGTGGGGCGTGCAGCATTCCTCTTGACTCTTTGCCGCGTGTCGTGCAAGTGTTGAGCATGAAAATAATCGCTTCTCGTGAGCTCTCGGCACGACCGGGAGCAGTGTGGGCAGAGTTGGAGGTGGAAGGCGCGGTGGTCATCACGCGTGACGGACTGCCAATGGGGATCATCACTCCGACAAGTCCTGCCACTCTGCTGGAAGACATGCGGGAAATAGCGTTTGCCAAGGCTCGACATGCAGTGGCAGGCATCCGGAAATCGTCCGCCGCGACCGGGGCAGGCCGGATGAGCATGGAGGAAATTGATACCGAGATCCGGGCTTGCCGCAGTGAGAGGAAGACCCTCAAACGTTGATGGTTTCATGGGTAATCGATACCAATGTGGTGATCTCTGGTCTGCTCTCACCGAATGGTCCTCCGGGGCGATTGATCGACGCCCTTCTTGCACAGAGGCTGATGGTCGTGGTTGACGACCGGATTCTGCATGAATACCGCGAGGTTTTGGCGCGTGCGAAGTTCCGGTTTGATCCGGATCGGGTGAACACATTTCTCCGCATCATGGCGTTTCAAATCCCTGTGAGCGCCTTCCCGGTGCCGGGGCTGAAGGCTTCGGACCCCGACAATACGATATTTTTGGAAGTGGCAGCCGCCAGTGAGGGGAAAACCTTGGTGACCGGAAACACAAAACACTTCCCTTCAGTGAGCCGAAAGACCGTGCGCGTGGTGACTCCTGCCGAGGCGTGGTCGGAGTTCGCGCGATAGAAACCGGTCTCAAGGATTCACGGGACGGGCGAGCAGGTCATAGACCTGGGCTCCGGTGATTTCCACCTCGTGAAAATCCCCCTGTCGCACGGGGCTGTCGAGCAGCACGCGTCCGTCGATGTCGGGGGCGTCGGCCTCGCTGCGGGCGATCTGCGGCTGGTCGGCCAGGACGCGGATCCGGCACCCGACCATGGCGGAGGCACGTTCCGCCGCGATGCGCTGCTGGAGTTTCATCGCGCGGCGGCGGCGGGATTCGCGGGTGGCGGAGGGAATCTGCCCCTCCATTTTGGCGGCGCGCGACCCTTCCTCCTGCGAGTAGGAAAACACCCCGAGCCGGTCGAACCGCGTCTCCTCCATGAAATCCAGGAGGAACTGGAAATGCTCCCCGGTTTCGCCGGGGAATCCGACGATGAAAGTCGTCCGGATCGCGAGCCCAGGAATTCCGGCGCGCAGATCGCGCAGGAGCCTCACGATATGTTCGGCGGACGTCTCCCGGCGCATGAGCCGCAACATCTCGGGATGGATGTGCTGGAGCGGCATATCGATGTAGCGGGCCACCTTCCGGCACGCGGCGATGGTCTCGATGAGTTCCGCGCTCCAGTGGGCCGGGTGTGTGTAGAGCAGTCGCACCCAGAAATCGCCTTCGATCTTTTCGATTTCGCGCAGCAGTGCCGAAAGCGCGGGGCCGCGCGAGGAATCCACGCCCTGCCGGGGACCGGCTTTTTTCTCCCAGAGATCCATCCCGTAAAACGTGGTGTCCTGGCTGATGAGATTGATTTCGCGCACCCCCTCGGCGACGAGCGCCCGGATTTCGGCCAGCACGGACCCGATGGGCCGGCTGCGGTGGCTTCCGCGCATCTGGGGGATCACGCAAAAGCTGCACGGATGATTGCAGCCCTCGGCGATCTTGGTGTAGGCGGTGTGGGCCGGGGTGAGGCGAAAGCGGGGCGTGTCGTAGTCGGGAATATAAACGGGGCGGCGGGTGACAAAATCCAGGGGCTGCCAGGAGTCGTCGGTGAGCGGCGACGGGGCCTGCATGAGTTCCGCGACGATGCGCCCGGCATCGGCCACCTGATCCAGCCCCAGGAACGCATCCACCTCGGGCATGGACGAGGCGAGATCCTTCGAAAACCGCTGGGACATGCATCCGGTGACCACGAGTTTCTGTCCGGGCCGCCGACGCAGACCGCGCTGCTGATGCGCCTCAAGAATTGCCTCGATGGATTCCTCCTTGGCGGAGTCGATGAAAGAACACGTGTTGACCAGGAGCACATCGGCGTCCGCCGCGTCGTTGGTGATTTCCATGCCCCTCGAAAGCACGGAACCCAGCATGATCTCCGCATCCACGAGATTTTTCGCGCACCCGAGACTGATCATTCCCACCTTCACGGGACGCGGCGGTGTCGGGGGTTTGGCGTGGGATTTCATGGGCTATTCGATGATCATGCCGCCCGCGACCACGGGAACCAGCTGGCCATTGCGGCGGACATCGACTGCGGCGGGGTCGTCCACGGTGAGGTAAAATCGGTTGCCGCGAAAGATGAGCGATTCGGAGCCGGTGGACAACCCGCCATCGAACGCGGGATCCGCGTCCGGATGATTTTTCACCACGCGCACCTTTGCGGTCCCGAGCGGACGGACCTCGAGTTCATATTCCGGTGGCGAGGAGCCCGCAACCAATGCGGGCACCGCCGGAGCTTCGACAGGGATTGCGCGCCGCACCTCCGGCATGGCATCGGAAACCGGCGTGGGCAGTGGCGTGAGGAGTGCCACGGCGTCCGCCGCAGCCGTGCCGGCTTCCATGGGGGAAATGGCGGGCCTGGCCGGTTCGGAAATCCCGGAGGAGGGATCGGGGGGTGCCACCGGCTCCGGAGTCGGGTCGAGTTGCACAACCGGTTCGGCATCTCCTCCGAGGCGCTTGAGATTTTCCAAAAACATCCAACCCGCGCCTCCCGCCACCAGCAGAAACAGCAGGAACAATCCCGCCAACCATCCACCCATCCCGGATTTTTCACGAACCGCCGGGGCGGAACGCTTGGCGGTGGGCGCCCGATCGGCATGCAGGTAGCTGTAGCCCTCCATGCTTACCGAAGAGCTGCCTTCGAATTGATCCAGATACTCCGAAACATCCACCCCGAGGTAGCGGGCGTAGAGATTCAAAAATCCCCGCGCATAGACAATGCTCGGAAAATTGCCGAGTTCGTCCCGCTCAAGATCCGCGAGTCTGACGGCCCGGATTTTCGTGGCGTGGGCGGCGTCCTCCAGCGACAGACCCCTGGCCCGCCGCGCCCGTTCAAGAAGTTTTCCCGGAGATGTTGCCATGATAAAAAAATAGTGGAGCCGGGACCGCCGGATTCAACCCAAATGGTCGGAATCCGGGTCATCCAGGTCCACGAGGATTTCCCTGGGCTTGGCCCCTTCGCCGGGCCCGAGAATGCCGCGCAGCTCAAGAATGTCAACAATTCGGGCAGCCCGTGTGTAGCCGAGTTTGAGGCGCCGCTGGAGCATGGAGGTGGAGGCGCGTTTTTCCTGGCGGATCACTTCCATGCACTTGGTCACAAGCTCCTCGTCCTCCTCGCTCACCTCCTCTTCGACGGGACCTTCGGAGTTGAGCTGTCCGTGGATGTCTGCGTCGAAGTTGGGCGGATTCTGCGCGGAGACAAACCCGACCAGTTTGTGAATCTCATCGTCGGTCACCAAAACTCCCTGCGAGCGAACCAGACGGCTGGTCCCGGGAGGCAGGTAGAGCATGTCGCCCTGGCCGAGCAGGCGTTCCGCGCCGTTCTCATCGAGGATCACGCGGCTGTCGAGTTTCGAGGCGACCTGGAACGCGATGCGCGAGGGAATATTGGCCTTGATCACGCCCGTGATCACATCGGCGCGCGGCGTCTGGGTGGCCACGATCATGTGAATACCGGCCGCACGGGCCATCTGGGTGATGCGCGCAATGGCCGACTCCACATCGGCCGGCGCGGTCTGCATGAGATCCGCCAGCTCATCGATAATCACCACGATGTAGGGCAGATGATCGGGTATGATGAGATCCTCATCGCGCGGCACGCGGATGGGCGGCGGTGGCAGTTCGTCATCCGGGGGAAGCTCCTCGTCTTCCAGACTTTCCAGCACGGGAGGCGGCTCGGGAGGCAGCGGAGCACTCCTGCGTTCCTCGGCATTCTTTGCGGCGAGCGCGTTGAAGCTCACGATGTTGCGCACGCCGGATTTGGCGAAAATCTTGTAGCGTTTTTCCATCTCGTTGATGACCCAGCGCAGGGCCAGCAGGACTTTTTTCGAATCGGTGACCACCGGCACCACGAGGTGGGGGAGGGTGTTGTAGATCTGCATCTCGACCACCTTGGGATCGATCATGATGAAGCGCAGATGCTCGGGAGTGAACCGGTAAAGAATGCTCGCGACCACGGCGTTGATGCACACACTCTTGCCGCTGCCGGTGGTGCCGGCCACGAGACAGTGGGGCATCTGGGCCAGGTCGGCCAGGATGGTTTTGCCATACACATCCTTGCCCAGCACGATCGGGATGCGGTGTTTGCACGAGGTCCAGTCGTCGGACTCGATGATCTCGCGCAGCGTGACCGTGACCTTGCGGCTGTTGGCGATCTCGATGCCCACGGTGTCCTTGCCGGGGATGGGCGCGAGGATGTTGATGCGCTCGGCACGGGTGGCACGGGCGATGTCGCGCTCCAGGCTGGTGATCTTGTCCACGCGCACCCCTTTGGCCGGGTACACCTCATAGCGGGTAATCGTGGGGCCGCGCGTGATGTCGCCGGGGCTCACCGAGATGTTGAACTGGCTCAGCGTCTCAATGATGGTCGCCTGGATCGCGCGCAACTCGTCCTCGTCCGCCGCCTGACGGTTGAGCATGTCGGGCATGTTGAGCAGTTCCACATCGGGCAGTTGGTAGTTCTCGTAGTGCGCGGGTTCTGCGGGATTGAGCGCGGACTCTTCGGGCGGTGTCCTGGGTTTCGCCTTGGAAGGAACCACTGCGGAGGCGTCGAAAATGCGGGGCTCGGGAAAAGTCTCCGCCGGCAGCGTGCTGTCGGCAAGCGGCGGCAGATCGACATTTTTTCTGCGCAATTCCTTTTCCAGACGCTTCTGCTCGCGCTCGATGCGTTTGCGGTCCATCTCGAGCTGCTTTTCCAAATCGGCCCGCTCCCGGAGACGGACTTCGCGGCGGACTCCCCATTCGGAAAGCCATTTCCGCAGGCTGCGGATGATGAGCACGGGATGGATGTTGGCCAGCAGGATCATGCTGGCAAGGTACGCCACCGAGACGAGGATGACCGCCCCGACGGGACCGAGAACACGGTGCAGGATTTTTTCACCAAAAAAACTGCCGACCCAGCCACCCGGGCCCTGGATCTGCATTTCATTCTTCCAGGAGGCCAGGGCAAAACCCTGAAGATGCAGCAGACATGCACCCGCCAGCACAAAGAGAACCACCCAGAGAGCCTGCGGAATAAAACGCACACGGTCCGTCAACAATTTGGCACCACCGAAACCCAGCAGGAGCACCGCGATAAGGTAGGACGCCGCGCCGAAGAAAAAGTAGCTCAGATTCGCCACAATCGCGCCCACGGGGCCGATGAAATTGTGGATCGGATCGTTCTGGGGCGAAATGGCATTGGTGGGCATCCATTGCGGAGTGTCGGCCGGATGGTAGGAAACAAGGGCAAGGAAAAGCAGCGTGCCCAACCCGAGCAGGATTAGACCGTTCACTTCGTGCATTCCGTTGCTGTGGGGTTTTTGTGCCATTGAGGAAGAGGGAGAGTAAACGGTTCGCCCATGCATTCAATCGGAAATCTTCCTCTCCCGAATCCTGACGATCTGAAACTTGACACGTCAACTTCCGGGCTTGGCTCCCTGCACGATCAGGGGCAAGCTGCCCCTGCCACTCTGCACCCATTCCCTCCACGGGCAGATGGATCGTCAGAATTCGGGTTCCTCTCATGCCGACTCCGGCGGAGGACGGCCTGCCCCGGAAAGATCCGGATTGGTAAATTCACCCGCGCATCCGCTGCAGACGGGAGTGTGCCTCTCCCGAGTCCACCGAAGTCTGCGCGAGGAAAATCCCCTCCCCGAGCGAGCCCGCGAGATCCGCCGCACAAAGCGCGGCGGCGGCGTTCAACACCACAATATCCCGTCTGGGCCCGCGATCCGACCCATCGAGAATCGCCGTGATGATTGCGGCATTGGCCCCGGCATCCGCTCCGCGGAGCACCCCGGGATCGGCAATGTCAAAACCGAAATCGCGCGCGTCAATGAGTGAGTGTTCCCGCGTGGCGCCCCGGGTGTGCGCCACCCGGGTGATCCCCATCGTGGACACCTCATCCAAAGGACCGGAGGGCGTGGCCCCATGCACCGTCCAGGTTTTCCGGCGTCCGAGATCCACAAACACCGCCGGATAAATATCGAGCAGACGGGGATGAAACACCCCGGTGAGTTGGAACTCCGGCCGCGCCGGATTGAGCAGCGGCCCCAGCATGTTGAAAATCGTGGCGACCCCCCGTTCCGCCAACAACTTGCGCGCCGGCGCGACCGCCTTGAAAGCCGGGTGGTAGTGGGGCGCAAAAAGGAAGCCCGCACCGGACCGACGCACCATATCGCGAAAATCCTGTGGGGAAAGATCAATCCGCACCCCGAGGGCTTCCAGGACATCCGCCCCGCCACAGCGGCTGGTGATGCCGCGATTGCCGTGTTTGATGACACAGGCTCCGGCACCCGCCGCGACAAACATCACGGCGGTCGAGACATTGAAGAACCCCATCCGATCCCCCCCGGTGCCGCAGACATCGATCGTGGGGCCGGGCAATCCCGTGCGCTCAAGACCCGGATCCACCGCCAGAGCCAGCATTTCCTTCACAAACCCCGCCACTTCTTCCGGCGTCTCCCCCTTGGCGGCGAGGGCCTCAAGGAAGGCGGCCTTTTCTTCGTCCGGGACCGATTCATCCACCAGTCCGGCTACGGCAAGACGGATGAGCGGCACCGGGAGTGGTCTGCGGGCAGCCAGGGTTTTCAAAAGATCGGGACTCATGGGAACAGGCGATATCAGGACGGGAAGCAAACGACAAGCCGATCCCAAGCCCCACCTCCCCACCCGCTTTCGTTTTCGACCGTGAAAATATTTAAAAAAGAGCTGGCACGCATTCTGCTTTCTCACTTTTCGCAGGGTCGGGATAAAGTTCCCGACACGCAAACCAACCAGATCAAAACCATGAAAAAACAACATTGCATCCTTACCTCGGTGCTTGCGCTGGCGTTTCAGTTTCTTCCGGGCACAACCCCGGAAGCCGAAGCGGCGGCGATCGTAAATTTCACACTGAGCCTGAATACCAGCAAAGACGGCGGCCTTTCCTACAACGGCTTTCATGCAAGCGGAGCCGGGACCGCCTCGGAATTTGCCATTGGATTCCAGATCAAGATCAACACGGTGGACGGTGCCAGCGTGGCCATGAGCCCCATCGCCTCATTCTGCAGCGAAATTCAGGAACCCATCAGTGCTTCGACCTACAGATTGCGGTATGGGCGCTCACCAGCGCGACGGGCAACGGCGCGAGCGGCAACCCGGGCTTTCAAGACGTGATCCTGGCCACCGAAATCGGGTCTGTGGCGGATGACGAACTCACCCCAATCCTGCCAACTCTGCCCATCCCGGAACCGGGAACCATCCCGATGATTCTCTTCGGTATCGCGCTTCAGCTCGGAATGCGCAGGTTCCGCCACGCCTGAAAAGTCCCGCAACCCCGCCCCATCCTGCCCGGAGTGCTTTTTCCCGGACAGGATGTGGTGTGTTTCAGACCCCGTTTCAGAACAGACACAGTCATCCACATCGACACCCTGAATTAGTTAGACAAATCCACCAACAAACCCCAAAGGGCCACCTCAAAATTTTATTTTTTTTATTTTATTTTTTTTCTTGTAATTTTACGTCCGCAACGGCTAGATTGCCTTCTGAACAAAGCGGGTATAGCTTAGTGGTAAAGCGTCAGCCTTCCAAGCTGGCCAGGAGGGTTCGATTCCCTCTACCCGCTCCCATCCGCCGATCTTGACTGCGCTTTTTTCATTTTTAACAAAAATCAAACCATGAAAATCTCCCTCCTGTCGTCCTTTGTGGCAGCACCCAAGACCCTCCTTTCCGGACTGCTGGGATGCCTGCTTTCGCTGATCGCAATCACACCGGCCAAAGCCGGCATTCCCGAGGGTGCCGCCGCCATCCAAGAGCAGCTTCCCTCCGGAGTCACCATCGCCAGCGCATCCCATGAGCAGATGCTGGCCGCATTGAAGGCTGCGGCCCGCGCCAATCCCGACGCCGCGATCGACATCGCGGCAGCGGCGGTTAAAGAGCGCTGGACGGTGCTGGACGGTCAGGGAACCACCATGAGCACTCCGTCGGACGGAAAATCCGTGCGCGACTTCAAAGGCAGCCCCATGTCCGAAGACGATAAAATCAATGCCCTCAAGGAGTACGCCGACGCCATCATCTGGGGTGCCACCCCGGAAGGCGAGAACCCGAACCCAGCTCTGGTCTCCGCAGTGCTCCAAGCCATGATGTTCGGCATCCCGAGTGACATGGCAGGCCTCGGGGCAACGCTTTACGAGGGTGTCCTGGGCGGGCTTCCCCCCGGCGTTGCCGCGCTGGTGGACTCACAGTCTTCGGGTCTGCGCACGCTTCCCGTCTATCAATACTCCACTCCACCCACCGCCACCACGGGAGTGAATGAGGGCGCGGCCCTCTCGGACCAGGGCTCTGGCGGCGAAGGTGGCTCTCGTCCCCAGCCGCAACCCGTAACGCAGGTAACCAATCAGTGATCCGAATCTTTTCAATTCAGTTCAAAACCATAATTCCCCATGAAAACCCATTTCAGTTTCAGGCAGATTTCCCAAGTTACCGCGTGTGCGCTTTGCGTGGTTGCCATTCCATCCCTTTCCTTCGCGGAATCCTCGGACGGTGGCATTTCTGCGGGCAAGTTTGAGAATCGGCCCTTCAAAATCTCCGCCGACATCCGGCAGGGCTGGGACAGCAACCCAAATACATCCTCCACCGACGAGCAAAGTTCGGCGTTCACCGGCGGGGACATCACGCTTTCCATGACCATCGGCAAGCCCCGCACCCAGCTTCTCGCAACCCTTACCGGAGGCACAAACTACTACTACGGAGGTGACATTAACGATCCAAACCAGGGTTACGTGACGCTTGGATTCAACCTCACCCACAATCTGAACCGCAAGATCACGCTGAACGCCAAGACCTACACGACCTACCAGATCCAACCCGACTGGACCAACACACTGGGGCTTTCCACCAACAGCGGGTATTATTTCTACTCCAACAGTGCGATATCGATGGGATACCAGTGGTCCAACAAGCTATCCACCAACACCTCTTTGAGTTACGTGGGCGTGTTTTATGATGACCAGGAAGTTGCCGAGACCGAGGATCGCAGCGAGGGATATTTTTCCCAGGACATCCGGTTCCTGGTGCTTCCCAGCACAACCCTTATTGCGGAATACCGTCTGGCGATGGTCACCTACAACGAAAACAACGACCAGGATTCCCTGGGCAACTACGCCCTGCTGGGGGTGGACCACAACTTCACCCCGCGTCTGCGGACCTCGGTGCGGGGCGGCA
Organism: Chthoniobacter flavus; assembly: GCA_020718605.1. GTDB lineage: Bacteria > Verrucomicrobiota > Verrucomicrobiia > Chthoniobacterales > CAKUMP01 > DYRR01. The sequence continues at coordinate 10,727 of DYRR01000018.1, forward strand.
TCCAGTTCATTGAATACGACAACCGCGCCGGAGACACCCGACCCTACGGCGAAGGAACGCTCTCCTACAGCTATGCCAAGAATTCCACCATTTCCTGGACCGCCCGCTACGGCACCGAGCAGAGCAATCTGATCGGCGATTCCACGACCAATATGACGCTGCGCACCGGGCTGAACATCAACCACGGTCTCACCGCACGGATTCGTCTGAACCTGGGTGTTTACTACCAGAACACCCAGTATAAGGGATTCCCCGACTCCGCGACAGACATCAACGACACCGCCGACCTGACAGACGATACATACAACATCAACGCAAGCATCAGTTTTGCGGTCCATCGCAACCTGAATCTGCGCGCGGGGTACGAATACACCCAGCTGCTTTCCGACAGCGCGGTTCGGGAATACGACCGCCAGCAGGTTTATATCGGGTTGGGCGCCACTTTCTAAGACGGGTTTCTCGATTCCGGCTTGCCCTCTGCGAGGACAGAGTGCAGATTGCCACACTTCCCCTGAGTCCCAGAGGAGCCTTTTTGTTTACTTCACTGATTTATGAGCACTGCCGAGTCGAGCGAAATCAAACTGCACTTTCTGGATTATTGGCGCGTCATTCGCGTCCGTTTGGGAATCATCATCCTTGCCTTTCTTCTGGTGCTCATCACCACAGGGGTGACGACTTATTTCACCCCCAAGCAATACGAGTCGGTGGTGACGATGGAAGTGCAGCCCGATTCGGCCAATCTGAAAATCTTTGATCCGAGCCGCAGCGAGTTTGGAGGCGACCCGCGTTTCGCCCCCACGCAATTCCAGATTCTGCAAAAAACCGAGATTCTCTATCCGGTCATCGAGCAGCTCAAACTCCAGGAAAAGTGGTCCAGCGGTTCCAGTCCACTCCCCCTCCAGCAATGCTATTTCATGTTGCGCGGCATGATGGGCGTGCGGGAAGTGCGCAACACCAACCTCATTGACGTCAGCGTGATGAGCCGGGACCCTGTCGAAGCGGCGGAGACGGCCAACACCATCGCGGAAGTTTACCAGCGCAAGCGCATCGAAGAGCAGGACGGCCTTTACAACAGGGCTCTCTCCCAGATGCAGGAGGAGGTTGTGAAACAACAGGAGAAAGTGGAAAAGGGGTTCACCGAAATGGTCCGGGTTGGCCGGGAAGCGGGAGTGCGCGACTTGTCCGCAGACCTCAATGAAGGGGTGACCGACCCTGTGGATTCACTCCTGATGGGCCAGGAGCAGCAGGCGGACGAAGCGCGCCGGGAGGTGTCCGCTCTGCGCACCAAAATCGACCAGATCGAAAAACTCCAGGGCGAGGAACTCATGCGGGCGCTGACCACCCTGCAGATTCAGGATCCCTCCGTACTGAAAATTCTTCCACAATACCAGGATCTCGAAGCGGCGGAAGCCAACATGCTCAACTCCGGACTCGGGCGGAACCATCCCAGCGTCCGCTCCCTGCGCGCCCAAAAAGCGGTGTATATCCGTCAACTGGAAGATGGCGTGGCCAGCATTCGCACTTCGCTTGCCATCAACCTGAAAATTGCCGAAAGCACCCTCCAAGACATCGAAAAACGCCTCGGCGAAAAACGCGGCGAACAGCTCGACGCGCGCACCAGCCGCAGCGACTACACCGAGGCCAAAAACAACTACATCCAGGCGAAGAAAGTGCTCGAGGGGGCGCAGATGCGCTACCAGACCCAGGTGATGGAATTGGGCATGCCACGCACCCCGGCCAAGGTCTGGCAGAAAGCGGAGGTTGCGTCGGGTCATTCCAAACCGAAAGTCGCGGTGAACATGGCACTGGGAGTGCTCGTGGGGCTCATCGTGGGGGTTGGCCTGGCCTTCTTCATCGAGTATCTGGACACCAGTGTGAAGACTCTCGACGACGTGGAGAGTTTTCTGGAAGTGCCCGTGCTGGCGGTGATTCCCAAAAGTATCGGTCTCCTGCACCGCGAACCCAGCGACACGCCGGACGCGGAAGCCTACCGGATTCTCCGGACCAACATCGAATTCAACCGAAAAAGCGCCGACTCCAACGCCATCACCGTGGTCTCGGGAGGTCCGGGCGAAGGCAAGTCCACGACCCTGTGCAACCTCGCCTTCACCTGCGCACAAGGCGGATACAACGTGCTTGTGGTGGACGCCGACCTTCGTCGTCCGGTGCAACACGAGCTCTGGGATCTTGACAATTCTGTGGGTCTCACCAACTACCTCACCACCGATATGAAACTCGAGGAGGTGATCGTCCCTACGGCGGTGGACAATCTCTACGTGATGCCCAGCGGTATTCTTCCCTCCGACGCGGTCGGCATTCTGAACTCCCAGCGCATGTCGGACCTCATTCAGGATCTGAAAAGCCGCTTTGATATCGTCTTTTTCGACTCCCCTCCAATTCTGGGGGTGAGTGACGCCTCGGTGCTTGCCAGTGAGGTGGACCTCACGATCATCGTGGTCCAGCACCGCCGGTTCCCCCGGTCCATGCTCATGCGGGTCAAGAACGCCGTGCTCAATGTCGGTGGCACCGTGCTCGGGGTGGTTCTCAACAATGTCGATGTCCGCCACGATCAGGGCTACGAGTACTACACGAGCTACTACAAATACTACTACAGCGGTCCGCGCGACAAACGTTCCCGCGGATCTTCGAGCCCAGCCCCCAAAACTCCGGACCTTGCCGCCACCGGGGGCGATGAATATTGACCCAATGAAGCCTTCCTCTCTCCGATTTGCCGCTCTGATCACCGCTTTTTTTGCGTCAATCCTCCCCATCTCCATTCTGGCCCAGGACGCCCCATTGCGGATCGGCGACACCATCCAGTTGCGGATCAGCGGCGTTCCCGGGGAGGAAGTCGCCCAAGTGAGCGCGGATTACACCGTGGACGCCGAAGGCAATGTGAATCTGCCGCATCTTGGCAAACTCCAGGCGGGAGGACTCTCCGCCGGCCAGTTGCAGACGGCCATCGAAAGCGCCTACAAACGCTCGGAGATCTACACCAACCCCACCATCATCATCTCCCAACAGGGCAGCGCCCGCACCGTGAATGTGGGCGGCGAAGTGAAGGCCCCCCAGCGCGTTGCCTACACGGCGGACCTGACATTGCACAAGGCGATCATCGCCGCCGGAGATTTCACCGAGTACAGTGACTCCAAGAAAGTCCGCCTGCTTCGCGGCAAGGAGGCAATGGTGGTGGACGTGAAGCGGATCCGCAAAGATCCCAGCCTGGACATCCCGCTCAAGCCGGGTGACGACATCCTGGTGCCACAGACTTGGTGGTAGCCCTTCCCCCCTGGAATCGGGGTTTGCGTGGAACGTCGATTTTTTTCCACGCCGTATTTGACGCGGGAGAGTTTGCTTGGCAAGTATTGCTTTTCCGGATCCGCCCGCGCCCGCGACTCAATGTCCCAGGGGTGACCGGACACCATCACCATCGCACGACCGTCCGCCGCAAAGCGCCATGAGCCACTTCACCATCAGCCTCGACAACGCCGACCTGCTTGACGCCAACCATGCCAGGTGGCTGAACGATCCCGATTCTGTGGACCCGTCCTGGCGCTCATTTTTTGAGGGATTCGAACTGGGCTGCATCCATCAGGACCGGGTGGTCCGCGAATCTCTCGAGGCTCCGGAACCCACACCCGTTCCGGCGATTCGCGGCCAAGTTTCTGCGCCTCCGGAGAACGTTGCGGCGGAAGACCCCGTGCTCCAGCGCAGGGTCGATCTGCTCATTTACGCCTATCGCGATCTGGGTCACACCCTCGCGCGGCTCGACCCCATCTCCCCCACCCCGAACGCCCAACCACTTCTTTCCCTTGAGGAGTTCGGGCTCACGGAAACGGACATGGACCGTGTCGTCGGCTCCCAGTATTATCTCAAAGGAAAACGCATGCCGCTGCGCGAGATGATCGCCAGCCTCACCTCCATGTATTGTTCGACGGTTGGAGTGGAGTTCATGCACATCACCAACCGGCGCATCCGCAACTGGATCCGGGAATGCATCGAGACCCGTCCCCATGAGTCCTCGATCGGAGCCGACAAGAAACAACAAATTCTGCGGATCCTGCTCGAAGCGGAGTCGTTTGAAAATTTCCTCCATACCAAATACGTCGGTCAGAAGCGCTTTTCACTGGAAGGCGGGGAATCCCTGATGGTGATTCTGGAGACCGTGCTTGGGCACTGCGGAGAATCCGGCATCAAGGAGATCGTGATGGGCATGGCCCATCGCGGGCGCCTCACCGTGCTGGCCAACTTCTTGCACAAGTCTTTCCGCGTTCTCTTCAATGAGTTCAGTGAAAACTACGTCCCCAATCTGGTCGGCGGCGATGGCGATGTGAAATACCATCTCGGCTATGAATCCCGCCGGGAAACTCCCAGCGGTGAGGATGTCACCATCCGCCTGGCCGCAAATCCCTCCCACCTGGAGGCGGTGGATCCTGTCGTGCAGGGAAAATCCCGCGCGCGCCAGCGGATTCTTAAGGACACGGCCGAGCGCAAGAAAGTGCTCCCGCTGCTGATCCACGGGGACGCGGCGTTTGCCGGACAGGGGATTGTCACGGAAGTTCTCAACATGTCGCAACTGCCGGGATACCGGACGGGCGGCACGGTGCATGTGATCGTGAACAACCAGATCGGATTCACGACCATGCCCGCCGACGCGCGCTCAACCTCCTATGCGACGGATGTGGCCAAAATGATCGAAGCGCCGATCTTCCATGTGAATGGCGACGATCCGCTGGCCGCCATGCAGGTCGCGGCCATCGCGCTGGATTTCCGGCAGCAGTTCGGGCGGGACGTGGTGATCGATCTCTACTGCTACCGCCGGCACGGACACAACGAAGGCGACGAACCGGGCTTCACCCAGCCGAAGCTCTATGCATCCATCCAGAGCCACCCGACGCCCTCCCAGGTCTATCAACGTCACCTCGTGGAGACGGGGGTGCTTTCCCAAGATGCGGCGGAAGCCCTCGACGACGAATACCAGCAGCGCCTCGAAACCACGCTCCAGGAGGTGCGCGAGATCGAGGAGGAAACCCGGAAAATGGACCACGGCGGGTTCACGGAATCCTCGGCCATTTTCCAGCCCCCCTACTCCCACGAACCGGTCCGGACCGCGATTCCCAGGGAAATGCTGGAGAAGGTCGCCGGCGCCCTCAGTCAGGTTCCGGAAGGTTTCAATGTGCATCCAAAAATCCGGAGAATCCTGCTGGACCGGCGCGCACGGGTGCTCGCGGAGGGCGGGCCCTTCGACTGGTCCTATGCGGAGGCTCTGGCCTTCGGATCCCTGATGGTTGAAAATATTCCCGTCCGGCTTTCCGGCCAGGACAGCCGCCGGGGCACCTTCAGCCAGCGCCACTCCGTGCTGCACGACCTCAACACCCGCGGGAGCCACATTCCTCTCATGCATATTGAGCCTGGTCAGGCCACGTTCTGCGTGTACAACAGCCTGCTCTCCGAGGCGGCTGTGCTCGGATTCGATTATGGATACTCCATGGACTACCCCTCCATGCTGTGCATCTGGGAGGCGCAGTTTGGCGATTTCGCAAACGGTGCCCAGGTGATCATCGACCAGTTCATCGCCGCCTCGGAATCCAAGTGGGGGCGTCCCAGCGGCCTGGTGATGCTTCTGCCGCACGGATACGAGGGTCAGGGACCCGAACATTCCAGCGCACGCCCGGAACGGTTTCTGCAACTCTGCGCCGACGACAATATCCAAGTCTGCATCCCGACCTCTCCCGCCCAGTATTTCCACCTGCTCCGGCGTCAGATGCACCGCCCATTCCGCAAACCGCTCATCATCTTCACCCCCAAAAGCCTGCTCCGCTCGGAGTTGTGTGTTTCGCGGATCGCGGATTTCACCTCGGGCTGTTTCCGCGAGATTCTGGACTCCCCGCGCATGGAAGGCAGCGAGCCGGTGGAGAGCGTGATCTTCTGCACGGGCAAGATCTATTACGATCTGCTCCAATACCGGTTGGACAACAACATCCGCAACACGGGCATCGTCCGCCTCGAACAAATCTATCCGCTCAACGAAGTCCAAATCCTGCAGGTCGCCGCCACCTACCCGGACATGCAACGCGTGGTCTGGTGCCAGGAGGAACCCCAGAATATGGGGGCATGGAACCATATCGGCCTCACCTTGAGTGCCCTGCTGGACAAGGAAATCAGCTACGCGGGTCGGCCACCCAGTCCCGCCCCCGCCGGCGGTTCTCTCGCATTGCACAAAAAACGCCAGATCAAAGTCGTCGAGGAAGCATTCCAATTATGAATACCGAAGTAAAAATCCCATCCGTCGGCGAGTCCATCACCAGCGGCATCCTCTCCGTATGGCACAAAAAAAATGGAGAATCCGTCACACGCGGCCAGACGCTGCTCACACTCGAAACCGACAAGGTATCCTCCGAAGTCGCCGCGGAGATCTCCGGAGTACTGGAGATTCTGGTCGAGGAAGGCCGCGAAGTGAAAATAGGCGAAGTAGTGGGACGCATCGCCGCCGCCCAATTCTCCCCACCGGTCGCGGCACCCGCCGACACGGCCTTTGCGCCTCCTCCCGGTCCGCCTCTCCACACGGCCCGAGCCTCGACTGAAGCAATCGCACCACCAGCGCCACCCGCCCCTGAACCAATGAGCGCCCCGACCCCACCTTCCGTTGGGCAACCCCAACACCAGGGCCCTCCCGTCCTTTCCCCTGCGGCACGCCGGTTATCGGAGGAAGAAAGCATCCCCACAGCCGCCGTCACTCCCTCGGGACCCGGCGGACGCATCACCAAGGAAGATATCCAGGCCTTCATCGAATCCCGCCGCAAATCCGCCGCACCCACGGCTCCCGAACCGGCACCCTCACCCGAGCCCACACCGATCCCGGCTCCCGAACCTGCGGCCCCGGCACCGGCTTCTCCCCCGCCAGCCAGTCCCACAACCCAATCCACCGAATTGGCCGCGCCGGTGTCTTCCACTCCCGCCACGACATCCGGCAGTGACGCCATTTCAACCCGCAAACGCCTTTCCCCGTTGCGCCGCAAAATCGCGGAGCAACTTGTGAAAGCGCAAAACGAGGCGGCACTGCTCACGACCTTCAATGAATGCGACATGACCGCCATTAAAGCGGTCCGCGAACGCATGCAGGAAAATTTCCAGCGCCGTCACGGCGTGAAGCTGGGATTCATGTCCTTCTTTGTGAAGTCTGTCGTGAACGCATTGCAGGAGATTCCGGCAATCAACGCCCGCATCGACGGAGAGGATCTCGTGCAAAACCATTTCTACGACATCGGAGTGGCTGTCGGCACGGAACGCGGACTGATCGTCCCCGTGGTGCGCGCCGCCGACCGCAAGAGTTTCGGAGAGATTGAACAGGAACTTGCAGCCTACGCCACCCGCGCCCGGGAAGGGCGGATCACCCTGGACGACCTCCGCGGAGGCGTGTTCACGATCTCCAACGGCGGCGTCTATGGCTCCCTGCTCAGTACCCCGATTGTCAATCCACCGCAGTGCGGCATCCTGGGTATGCACAAAATTCAGGACCGCCCCGTCGCCGTGGATGGCGCGGTGGTGGTGCGACCCATGATGTATCTGGCCTTCACCTACGATCACCGCGTGGTGGACGGCAAGGAAGCCGTCACATTCCTGGCGAGAATCAGGGAAGGCATCGAAGATCCAATGTCCCTGCTCCTGTAAAATCCCGTTAGGGGAAGCTATTTCTTTTTGCCCGAGGCCTGGAATGTGGACACGGCCGCCTTCTTTTGTTTTCCGGCCTTCTTTGCGTCGTGCTGAGTCTGCTGTTTCTGCTTATTTTTCGGATTTGAATCGCCCATAGGCCGGAACGGTAGCACGCAATCCGTGATTGGCAACAAATGCCTCGCAAGTATGAAAAAAACTGCGCCCGGCGGGGGTCGAACCCACAACCTTTGGCTTCGGAGGCCAACGCTCTATCCATTGAGCTACGGACGCGAAAGAAGGAGCGGGATATATCGTGGATATTTTCCGTTCCTGCAACCATAATTAGTATTGACGATTTTTTAATTAAAAATTAATGATGACGGCCACTTCTTCATCCACCATGGCCGACCCAAACTCCCCCTCCCCGCAAGAACAAGATTTGACGCTCAAAAAAGAGACCGTCCGCATAAGCCTGCCGCAGAAGCCGGCGACATCCACCGGAGTGATGCCTTCGGTAAAGCGTGAGACGGTCCGCATCAACATCCCGCCCAAAGTCGGTTCCGCCATGGCATCCCCGGCAGTAATGGCTGGCGCCGCTGTGAAGCCCGCCTCCCCGGTCAATCTTCCAAAATCCCCGTCGGCCACCACGCCGATGACCCCACCCTCCGCTCCATCCGTTCCACCCGCCAAACCCACCATGCCAACTTCCATGGCCCCCCCCGCCTCCCCGATCCCCCCCTCCCCACCAAGACCACCTGCGGCACCCGTCGCACCGACAGCCCCTGCGGCTCCGGCCGCCCGTCCGGCCGCCGCCGTTCCAGTGCCCGCACCGGTCACGATGAAAGCCTCGTCGCCCAAGAAGGAAACGGCCCGCATCCAACTGCCTCCGGAACCCAAGGGCCTGCCGAAGGCCACGGTCAAAATGACGCAAACCCGCCCCCTCTCCGCGCCTCCCTCGGCGCAGGTGACCACCGCCTCCCCGGCGGCTGGCGCAACCTCGCAAATCAATGCGGGTGGACAGGCCGCCGATGGATCGATGAATCTCTTTGCCATTGCCGCTCTGGTCGTCTCTCTTGCCGCCATCGGCGTGCAGCTTTGGACATTCCTGTCCTGATTCCGGTCCGGATCGGACGGAAATCACAAGCACTCAATAGGGCTGTGCGATCTGGCGGTATTTGGGATTGAGCGCCTCGCGGGTGCGAAAGATCGCGCCGGGAGCGGTATTCACGACCTCCATACCTGTGGGCACAAACTCGGGATAGAACCCGTTGCTCGCCGGTTCATACACCGTGTCGCCGGAAAAATAACCCTGTAGTTTGTACTCGTAGCCGTTGTCACTGCCGATCCTCCATTTCGCCCGATCGGGGGCGAGCATCCGGTTTTCGTTGAGCATCACCATCTTGGCGGTCGTCCACGGCTGCCGGGGAGATCGCACGTATCCCCAAAACTTGTATTCCTCCTTGTAAAACCGGCGTCCGATGTAGTAGTTGCCGGGCGCCTCGTTCGGAATAGCCGCCAGCATGGCCGCCCTTGCGGCAGAGTTCGGAGCTGAGGTGGTCGCACAGCCGGAGATCCCGAGTACGACAAGAAATGCGAAGAAAAGGAGCCTGAATTTCACGGATACACGATTAGTCTGCCCGTGTGATATTGCCAGCGGAAAATGCCCACCAATTCTCATTTTGACTTGAATGGTGAAGGAGACTTCCCTTGGGTCAGCGTCCTCGCCTGACCGGGGCTTCAGGTCAGGACTGGAGTCTGACCCTCCAGGCTCCTCGGCAATGATCGGGCTTGGGTCCAAAATGAGAATTGCTGGGGCAAGGGGTTGCCCCGTGGAAATCCATGTCGTATCGCGGCCATGCATTACATCCTCGGCATCCGCCCCACACTCGACTTCGGCGGAAACGCTTTATTCCAATCAATTCCCAAGATTTTACGAAGTGATCGAGCCATTCATCAAGGGCTACGACAACTTCCGCGATGACCATTTATGGTTCCGGCACATCCTCAGGATCGGCGGAGTGCTTGAGGAGTTGGCGGATCGCTCGCTGCGATGCCACTTGGTCGGGATCGAGGAAGCACCGAAACCCGTCTTGAGAGTCTTGAGGGAAATGCTGGAAAAGTTCAACCAATCCGCCCCGAGACTGCCAGGTGAGGGCCGACGAAATTTTCAGCTCGTCATCACCCAAAAATCAGCAATCCAACTTGCGACAACAATCCTCTCATAGATCCCTAAAAGTGAGGTCTGAAGTTGGATGTTCGAAGTTTGAGGTGGAGCGAAGCGAAACCACCGGAAACCCAACCCGCGCGACCCGCCCCGGCAGGGGCGGCGGACCGCTCGTGGCTGTCATTCCCCCGCGAACCTTCCTCCGCCCCTGCCGGGGCGGGTTCCAGCGGGGGGTGAAATCCCGGTGATTGCCACCACCGGCTATTTTCCGATGTCCCTCCGGGACTGTTCCAGATTCCAAAATTCCCGGAAAGGCATTGGCCCTATGAAAAATCGGACTGGCCGGTGGACGCCAGCACAGACCGCCAAAGAGAGCTTTGGGGATTCACCCGTTTTTGCCGGGCGGCAAGTGTCTCAATCGGGACATGGATGAAGAGGTCGTGCATGAGCCCCACAACCAATCCGGTTTTTCCCGCCATGGCCGCATGCACGGCATTGCGGGCAAAAAGATCGCTCAGGATTGAATCCTCGGCATCGGCGGGCACGCTGCGGAGGCTGTAACTGGGATCCATGTAGCGAATCGTGACCGGGATGTTGCGCCCCTTGAAGTAGTTCCCGATCCGATCCCGGAGAAAAATCCCGATATCCTGAAGCTTGGGATTTCCGGAGGCATCGGTTTCCGTGGGAACCCCTTCGAGGAGGCTTTGGCCGGCCCCCTCCGCGACGGCGATCAGCGCATGCCCGCGCGCGACAATCCGGTCTTCCAGTGCCCCGAGAAGCCCGTGCCGCCCGTCGAGCTTGAAGGGCACCTCCGGGATCAGGCAGAAGTTCACGTCCTGACTGGCCGACGACGCACCGGCCGCAATGAAGCCGGCGTGGCGGCCCATGAGTTTCACGATGCTGATTCCATGGTCCACACTGCGCGCCTCGGTGTGGGCGCATTGCAGCACCTTGGCCGCCTCCTCGACGGCGGTGAGAAATCCGAAGGTCCGCGATACAAAGGAAATATCATTGTCGATCGTCTTTGGGACGCCCACCACCGAGAGCGCATGCCCGCGCTTTCTTGCCTCCTGAAAGAGGGCGTTGCCGCCGCGCTGGGTTCCGTCCCCGCCCACGGTGAACAGAATATTGATGCCGCGGCGGATGAGTTCATCCACCGCAATGGAGGAATCCACCGGACCGCGGGAGGTGCCCAGAGCCGTGCCGCCGTCGCGATGAATGCTGTCCACAAACTCGGAAGAGAGGAGCAGCGGTTCGCGGGC
>DYRR01000268.1 GCA_020718605.1 Chthoniobacter flavus
GCAGGTGGCGTTGCCGGCCAGGTTGCGTTGGGGCCAGCGCCAATAGCCATCCTTGATGATGAGGTCGGGGAAGGCGGGCAGAAGGTAGTTGCCGCCCCCGTGTTCGAGCAGTTGGATTTGAGGTTTTTGGAGCAACGGCAATAGCGGGGCCAACCTGGCGGCGCGGATTTGCTCGCGAGACCAGCGTGTGCCGATGGCGCTCTTAATGGAGTGGCCGGTCACAGTCTTTCCTCCAATGCGAATGGGGTCAGAGCGCGCGCCTCGGCGACCCTCCGACCCTCCGGGGGGAGATGGTTTAGCGTCTGCGCTTCAACCATAATTCCACTTCGTCGTGATTCATCACGTCGTAAGCGAACAGGGTTGCGTCGTCCTGAATGAGAATGACGCGCCACTGGCGCCACACGCGGATTTCGTAAGAACGCGGTCCGATTTTTCGCAAGCCGAGCCCGGAGTGTCGGTGCGGCCGACCAAACTGCGCGGCGACTTTGGCGAGTTGTTTTTCCGTTTCGGCGGCAATTTCCGGCCCGAGCCGTTGCAGCGTTTTGCCCACCCGCGCCCCAATGACGAGCCGGATCATCTGCGGAGCTTCCCCTTGAATACATAGGCGGTCCCACTCGCCAGTTCGCCCCGCAATTCCGCCAGGGCTTCGTTTTCCGCGGCCTCCACCTGGCCCATGGTGGCCCCGTATTCCTGCAACACGGGAAATTGGGACGGGGTAAAGGGCAAGGACCGGAGCTTGATGATCTGCGCGTAAAACGCTTCCAAGGCCGCCCGTGGGGACATGCCGATTTCCCGCAACACCGCTTCCGCGTCGCGCTTCAGGTTGGGGTCAATCCGGCTTTTGGCGATTTCACTCATGGCCAGAGTGTGACACATTTGAGCCACAACGGCAAATCCCTTCGCGCCTGCGATCCGCCAATTTCCGCACTGGCGACGGCCGCCTGCCCGCGCTGCCCGCGAAGGCCCCTCTTCACGCCGCAACAGACCCAAAACCGGGCTCGGAGCGGGCCCGACCGGCCGCCAGGGGAATTTTCCTGACACTTTCTGGCAGTAAATAGGATTGTTGCGAACTTTTTTCTCATCATAGCATTGGCCGAAATGGCGTCATAGACGGGTGAGGCGGGCAGAAGGTAGTTGCCGCCCCCGTGTTCGAGCAGTTGGATTTGGCGTTTTTGGAGCAGCGGCAATAGCGGGGCCACCGAGAAGAGCGAG
>DYRR01000147.1 GCA_020718605.1 Chthoniobacter flavus
AGGATTCGTCGTCGGAATATTCCACCCGCGTTGCTCAATCACCTGCTGGAACGCACTCGGTTTGTTGGGAGGTTTGGATGGGCGGACGATTCCATTCGTTGCCGCCTGGCTTTCGCTTCTTGTGGTGGTCTCGATCGTCAACACAGGGCTGCTCTGGCGGGATGCCCGCCGCCGCAGGGAGCCGTTTGTTTCCCCCGGCATGAAGCTGGCGTTGCGGGCGATGGTTCCCGGGTTTGTTGCGGGTGGCCTGTGCACGTTGATTGAAGGCGGACCCGTCCTCACTGCGATGCTCTGGGTGCTCTGCTACGGCCTCAGCCTCCTCTCCGCAAGTCATTTTGCCCCGGGGTCAATCCAATGGTTGGGACGCGCTTTCTTTGCGGCCGGTTGCGGCATGCTGATCGCAAGCAACCCGGTGCTGGATCGATTCCCGGAACTGAACCGGTTCGGAATGGCCAGCCCTATCATGGGCCTGACCTTCGGAGTCTTCCATCTCGTTTACGGCGTCTGCATTTTTTCGTGCGGCCGTGCCGACAAGAACCCGACCCCATGAACCGATGTTTGACTTCGATAAACTTGACAAGCTCATCCATGAAAAAGGGCGCCTCGGCATCATGACACTTCTCGTCGCCAGACCGAACTGGACGTTTCAGGATCTCAAAGCCGAGCTGGAACTCAGCGACGGGAACCTCGTCACCCACCTGCGCACACTGCACGATCATGGATATGTCTCCGTTACCAAGGAAGTTCTCGACCGTCCGCAGACGAGTTATGCGCTGACCGCGAACGGCCGCAGGCAATTTGAAGACTACCTCACCATCCTTGAGCAGATCGTGAAGGTTGGCCGCACCCCGGACTCCACAAAACACTGACCCGGCAGGTGATGATCACCGCGCACGGCGCCTCCGACCGGAAGCGCGAAGAATGGCGAATGGCGGGGTATGGAGTCGCGGATGGAACCTGCCCGCTGGTGCGCCATGCGCACGACCAGTTGCGGCTGCTGGTGCAGCTTGGGTATTTTCCGGTCGTCATCGGCATGCGGGGACATGTCGAGGTGGTGGGATTGACCGGCGATTTTTCGGAAGCCTGCGTGGTGGAAACGGCGGAGGATATTTCACGACTGCCCGATGGCGAACGTTTCGGCGTGATATCACAAACGACGCAGCCGCTGGAAAGAGTGCAGGCCCTGGTCGGGATGCTTCGGGCGGCGCGCCCGGCCAGCGAGGTGCGCTTCGTCGATACGGTCTGCCAGCCCACAAAGAACCGTCAAAAGGCACTGCGGAAACTCATCGCGGAGTGCGACACGCTGGTTATGCCGGGGAGACTCCGAACGCATCGCTCCCTGGCTGGAGGAACGCGACTCACGCTGGCTGGTGACTTGTGCTGTGGCGATTGTCGCAACTTCTGCTTCTATACCCCGTGAACGGCTACCAAAAGCTTTTCATCACACGGGTGATGCGCCGATGTTTATCTGGAGATATCCGCCTGGGTGAGCAGATTGAATCCGTCGGCGGCGAGCACGTTGCTGGCGCATTCGTTGTCCTCGACATGCACGACCATGGCCGCCTGCCAGCGGGGGCGGATCATCATGGGATAGATGAAATTGATGTTCACCTCGGCTTTGAGAAGGCTGGTGAGCATGGCGCCGAGCTGGGTGGCTTCCTGCAGTTCGACCACGAGGACGGAGACCTCGCTGTGGGAGAGGTCATGCCCATTCAGGAGCGACCGCACCAGATCGGGATCGGTCACCACCAGCCGGGCCAGCGCCGAGTCCGTGGCGTCCTGCACACTCAGGGCCACCACTTCGACGTTGTGATCGTTGATGAGCCGGATCAAGTCCTGCAGCGCCCCCACGCGATTCTGGAGGTGGACGGAAAACTGGGGCACTTTGGGGCCTCCGGTCTTTTCGGTGGTGCGGGTGGTGGCAAGTTCCATGGTCAGCGATAGGAATAGACGAGGCACACGGCGGATGCCGGACCCTCGATCAGTGTGATTCGAACAAGGTATTTGCCGCCGGCCCCGGGCGAAAAGCCCGCTGCGGCGCGGCCCGGCGATTGGAAGTGATCGACATTCATCGGGGTGCCGGTTTCGTCGAAGATTTCAAGTGCCGGCATGGCCGCAGTCTGGTCCGATCCCGCAGAAAACCAATAACTGTTTCCACTGTAAAGATTCACGGCAAGAATGCGGCTTTTTCCCGGTTCGATGCGAACGGCCCAGCATCCATCCCGCAGTTTGAATCCGTCGTTGGAGAATGCCCCCGCTAGTTCGAGGGCGGAAGCGCGGGCTGTGGCGGCGTCATCGGTCTGGCCGCGCAGGTGCGGCGTCAATCCGGTGAGCAACACCAGAAGCAGAGCGGCAAGCGGCGGGCGGGCGGATGGGTTCACGGTGTTTCGGGAGCGGGGCGGGTGGCGATTTCGGCGACCATCGCTGCGGAGAGGTCGCGCAATGATCCGACATCGGTCACAGAGGAGGGAGCGTCTTTGGGAAAAGACACGAGGGTTTCCAGTGCGGGCAACTTGGAGAGAAGGCTTGTCACCAGCGGGTCTCCGGAGGTCTTCGCCTGGAGCACGGCGAGCTGTCCGCGAAGATGGGCGACCAGCGCGGGTTGCCGCAACAGCATCGCTTTGTCGGGGGTGTGATCCGCCGCAATGAATCCCGCCACGATCTCCGTGCCGCGAATCCACGCGCCCACACTCACCAGAGTGACCAGATCCTGATCCTGCTGTTCGGCCATGGCGAGTTTGACTTCGTTCTGGGTGGCTTCGATTTCCTCGCGGAGCGCGTCCCATTCGTTGTTCTCGGCAAAGGAAGTGATGGTGTTTCCCCGGCCGAGAACGCGCTGGCTGAGTCCCAGCGCCTTGGCCAGATCGATGATGTCGCGTCCGGTGTTTTTCACCTGCTGACTGTCCTGTGCTTCGACCGCGATGAAACCATCGGCGACAAGAATGCCGAGATTGAGCGCGAGTTGGGCGCGGCTGGTGAAGGTGGTCGGAGTGTCTTTGCGGTAGCGGGTGTTCCATGCCGGACGGCCGTGTTTTTGGAAGGCGGCAAAAAACTCACCGGGCGTGGGAATGGAAATGGGGTCCGATATTTCCGCCGAGGCAATTTCCCCGGGAGAAAGCAGGGTGGGGGGTGGGGGAGCCGCATGAACCAATCCCCACCCAAGAAGGGCGATTGGCAATGCGGTGAACAGGGCGACCCGTGACATGGTGGCACGATAACCGTCCGGACCCGCCTTGTCATGCCGGAAATCCAAAACGCCATTCCTGTTTGACTTCCCCGCAATTCTGTCGGAAATGTTCCGATATGCAACCGGTGAACGGCGGCTCACCGGGGTTTTGCTCCATGGGAACTGTCGGGGCTTCCGGGGAGTTTTCCCAATTCATGGCCAACGGAAATAACACATACAAAATGGAACCGCGTCTCAATGTCCGGGTGCGTCCGGGGCGTGTTGTGGGGCTGTTCCGGGGACGGAAATCCATGGACCCTCCAATGCCGCGCCCCTCTCAGGAGAGTTTGGCGGGTTCGGTCGCGGGAGGGGCGGCCCGATCCATATCCGCCCACTCCCTGACCTACGGCAGAAAACGCCACAACAAACGCCGCATCTCCCCGCGGGTCATGCGGGGCATCCTTGCCCTTCTCACGATCATCGCGGTCGTGGTGATGGTGCTGCTGGTCCTGCGGTTCTGAAGAGCAATCAGGTCTGGCTGCTTTTGAGGACTTCGATGAATGCCTCCTGCGGGATGTTCACCCGTCCGATGGCTTTCATGCGCTTTTTACCTTCCTTCTGTTTTTCGAGAAGTTTGCGCTTGCGGGTGATGTCGCCGCCGTAGCATTTGGCGATGACGTTTTTGCGCATCGCGCTCACGGATTCGCGGGCGACGATCTTGCCGCCGATGGCCGCCTGGATGGCGACTTGATAAAGCTGCTTGGGAATCACGTCCCGCAGCTTGGCGGCGAGGATGCGCCCGCGGGCCTCGGCTTTGTCGCGGTGCACGATGCTGGAGAATGCGTCCACCGGTTCTCCATTGACCAGCATGTCGAGCTTCACCAGTTTTGCGGCGCGATAGCCGCTGTGCTCGTAATCCATCGAGCCGTAGCCCCGGGTGAGCGTTTTGATTTTGTCGTTGAAATCCACCAGGATCTCGTTGAGAGGCAGCTTCGTGACCAACATGACCCGGCGGGTGTCCAGCGACTCCGTGTGCTGCACGTCGCCGCGTTTTTCCAGGATGAGCTGCATGATGTCCCCGATGTTCTCGTTGGGAACCATGATGGTGCATTCCACGATCGGCTCGCGCAGTTCCTCAATCACGCTCGGGTCGGGCAGGTGCGCGGGGTTGTCCACTTCGAGGCGATCCCCGTTGGTTTTGATGATCTCATAGACCACGCTCGGATAGGTGGCGATGATGTCCATGTTGTACTCGCGGCGCAGCCGCTCCTGGATGATCTCCATGTGGAGCAGACCGAGGAATCCGCACCGGAACCCGAACCCGAGCGCCACAGAACTCTCGGCCTGATAGACAAACGCCGCATCGTTGAGCTGGAGCTTGGCCAGGGCGGCCTTCAGGTGTTCGAAGTCCGCGGTGTTGATGGGATAAATCCCACTGAACACCATGGGATGAATCTCCTGGAATCCCGGCAGCGCCTCCTTGCTGGGATTGATTTTATCCGTGAGCGTGTCGCCGATTTTGACTTCCCCGGTGGTTTTGATGTTGGCGATGAAATAACCGGTGTCGCCCGCGCGCAACCGCGGCACGGCGAGCGGTTTCGGGGTGAACACGCCGACCTCCTTGATCTCGTAGGTTTTGCCGGTGCTCATCATTTTCACCCCGGTTCCCGCCTCCACTTCTCCGGAAAACATGCGGACGTAGGAAACCACGCCCCGATAGATGTCGAACACCGAGTCGAACACGAGGCCGCGCAGAATGGAATCGCCAAAAAGTTTCGGGGAGGGGATGCGGCGCACGATGGCCTCAAGGATATCCACGATGCCGATGCCGGCCTTGGCGCTGGCATGGATGGCTTCGGCGGCCGGGATGGCCAGGATGTCCTCAAGCTGGTGATGGACGCTGGGGAGATCGGCGTTGGGCAGGTCGATCTTGTTGATCACCGGCACGATGGTGAGCCCCTGTTTGAGCGCGAGGTGGACATTGGCCACGGTCTGCGCCTCCACCCCCTGGGCCGCATCGATGATGAGCAACGCGCCCTCGCAGGCGGCGAGACTGCGCGACACTTCATAGGCGAAATCCACATGCCCGGGCGTGTCCAGAAGGTTCAGCGAATACTCGTGCCCGTCCTTCGCCCGATACTTCATCGTCACCGGATGGGCCTTGATCGTGATGCCGCGCTCGCGTTCGAGATCCATCGAGTCCAGCAACTGATCCTGCTTCTCCCGGTCCGCGATGGTCGCGGTGGTTTCCAGCAGACGATCGGAAAGCGTGGTCTTCCCATGATCGATGTGGGCGATAATACAGAAATTTCGGATGCGGTGGATGGCCATGGAAGCCCGCCAATATGGAGAACCATCGGACCTCGGTCAACCTCCGCGTGCATGCAACCGCATGCCGCTTAGGAGCCGTCAACAAATAAAGGTTTCAACCTGGCTTGTTCTTTTGGCCTCT
>DYRR01000269.1 GCA_020718605.1 Chthoniobacter flavus
GGCGCCTGAAGGCCCGGGGCGCGTCCCCGGCGGAGATCGCCGAACTGACCGACTTGAGCGAGGAAGAAATAGCTGCCTTGTAGGGCGAGGGCGCTAAAACCCGACGGATATCCGGCGTTGGACTTTCCTGCTGCCGACTCGGAAAAAGGGTTGTTCGGACAAAAATATAGGTATTCTTTAAACGGAACAACTCTAAAAACTGAAGTTTTTAGAGTTGACTCATTCTTTGAAGCGCCCCGCATCTCCGCCCCGTACCAGGGCGGAGGCACACGATGAAAAATCTAAAGCGCAAGGATATTCCCTTGGTGTCGGATGCGGCGTTCAAGTACGTATTCGGTGAAAAAGAAAGCATTCCCATTCTGCAGGCGATGCTGAACGCGTTTTTTCTTGAATTGGGGATTCCACCGGTAGTGGCCATCGACGTGGTGGACGGCCGGTTGGGGTCCCGCTGGTCCCGGGACAAGACGGTGTATCTGGACGTGCTGGCTCGGGATGATTCCGGGCGGTCTATCGACGTCGAGATCCAGACCTACCGGCAGGATTTTTACCTGGAGCGGTCCCTCTACTACTGGAGCCGCCTGTTTTCCGGCCAGCTGCGCCGGGGATCGGACTATACCGGCTTGCGGCCGGTCATCTGCATCAATCTGCTGGACTACGTGCACTACCCGGATACGGAATGGCTGACGGTGGACAAACTGCACCACAGCGACCATTTGATCATCTGCACCGTCGAATTGCCCAAGATCGCCGACACCCCCTTGATTCCTGCGCAACTATGGGGCAAATTCATCAGTAGCGCCGGCCGGAACCGGGACCTGGCCCTAACCTTGGCGGGACAGGACCCGGACATAACGCTGGCGGCCAGGAGGTATGCCATGTTCGCCACCGGTATGTTCGGTCTCCGTTCCTGGGTAGAGCGGCGAGAAAAGTACCGCCGCGATCTGGCGGGCGTCGTCGCCTACGCCAAAAAAACCGGCTTAGCCGAAGGGAAAGCCGAGGGCAAAGCCGAGGGCAAAGCCGAAGGGAAAGCCGAGGGCAAGGCCGAAGGCAAAGCCGAGGGCAAGGCCGAAGGCAAAGCCGAGGGCAAGGCCGAAGGCAAGGCCGAAGGCAAAGCCGAGGGCAAGGCCGAGGGCAAAGCCGAGGGCAAAGCCGAGGGCAAGGCCGAACAAGCCCGCGAAATCGGGCGGCGCCTGAAGGCCCGGG
>DYRR01000270.1 GCA_020718605.1 Chthoniobacter flavus
TTCTATCGGCATCCGGGCCATCACTTCCCAGCTTTTGGCGGGATCAGGAGACGGGCCGCTTTTACCCGAACGGAGCTCCTGCGCCCCCGTCAGGTACAGATTGCGATCGAGTGGACACTCCGCGCCATAGCCGAGCTGGTCGTAGGTTTGGGCCAGCAGTTCCCTGGGGGGATTCCAGTCGGGCCTGGCAAAGACGACGTGGTTCAGGAGTTCCGCGACCCATTGGTATTCGCCGCGGTTGAAGGCCTCCCGTGCGGACTTAAACACCTGCTCGCCGCCGCCCATCAGCTCCAGATAACGTTTCGCGGCTTCCTGACGCGGCAGGGGATCCAGGCTGGCCGGGTTCCCGTCAAACCAGCCCAGGTAGTGCTGGTAAACGGCCCGGGCGTTGCGCCGCGCCGTTCCGTAATAGCCGCGGACGGCGAAAAAATTTTCGAGAGATGCCGGCAGCTTTATTGCGGCGGCAATATCGTCCGGCCTCATCCCGACGTTTATCATCCGCACCGTCTGGTCGTGGATGTATTTATAGGTGTCGCGATGCATCTTCATAAATTCGATCACGCGGCCATTGCCCCACACCGGCCAGTTGTGGAGGGTGAAACAGACCTCGGCCTTGCCGAAGAGCCGCAGGCCTTCGTCAATGTAACCCGCCCAGAGCAGCGTATCGCGCACCTTGGCGCCCCGCAGCGTCAAAATTTGATGCAATGTCTGATTGAGAATCTCGGCGCCGCAATAGGCTTTGAAATCGGGGAGATAAAACGCCATTTCGGCCGGCGCCTCCGAGTGGGGGATGTTCTGGAAAACAAAGCGGATACCATCAATGGTCATCTCCTGGGGGGTATGATCGACGATGGCGGTGGGCTTGAGGATGCCGAATTCGCCCAGACCAACGGCGTTCCCGATGCCGCAATCAACGAGCCCCCGGGCCGAGGCCGGCAACTGATTTCCGAATTGCCACATGGCGCGCCGCCCCATGGCCTTCCCGACCAGCACATTTTCGCTTGTCGCCTCCTCCATGAAGCCTGCGGGCGCCACGATCGGAATCCGGCGGCGTTTTGTTTCTTCGTCGGAAATGACGCCGAGGAACCCGACCGGAAAAACTTCAGATTATTTGAGCTAAAAGATGTTCTCATCGAGCTTTATGAGTATCTTAACATATTGATAGTACTGATGCCGCGCCAGTATTTCAGCTTGACACGC
>DYRR01000019.1:0-17714 GCA_020718605.1 Chthoniobacter flavus
GAATGGACGCGAATGGTGGAGATGAGGGGAAAATTAACCGCGAATGAACGCGAATAGACGCGAATGGAGAACGTGCCGAAGTTGGTGTTTTATTCGCGTTCATTGGCGTTCATTAGCGGTTTTTTCTCTTCCCGATATCGTTGATTCGCGGGTTTCCCTCTTCTTCGCATGGTAGATGCCTTCCTCTTCAGCGAGGCGGAGAATTGCCTCGTGGGCGGCGGGATGGTCGGCATATTTCCGGCGGAACTGCCCGGCAATCCGCAACGCGTGAGCCGTCGCCGCATCGGCCTTGAAGAACCGCGCCAGTGCGTCCACCTGCTCCTCGGTCGGCAGCCGGTCGCCGCTTTCCAGCCTGCAAAGCAGCGTCAGGTCAAGCCCGGTGCCCTCCGCCACGTCGCGCAGCACCAACCCGTCCGCGTCGCGCTCGACGCGCAACCATTCGGCAAAACTGCCGGGTTCAGAAAGGGGGGCGTTTGACATTTTCTGTCAACAAACTGCCCCCTTCCGCACGGGGGCGCAAGAAAAAAATATGCAATCTCCCCGAGTCCGAGGAATGAACGCGAATGAACGCGAATGGACGGGAATAAAACTGGAAAGAAGCGAATGGTCGGGCGGGAGCGTTTTCATCATGGTCAAAAATATGCCGCCGCCGGGCGTCTCAGGTTGAAGCGTTTTGGAATTGGACGTCACATCTTGTGACATCCATTCCATATTCGCGTTAATTCGTCCATTCGCAGTTCCCTTCTCTTCTTGTATCGCGCACGGCTCAACCGGCGGATTTGGATTTCCGGGGGCGCGGGTTGGTGTGGGCCAGAAATTGTTCCACAAATCCCGTGTTGTATTTTCCCTGCCGGAACTTCGCGTCCTTCATGATCTGAAGCTGGAAGGGGATGATGGTTTTCACGCCCTGGATGAGAAACTCGCCCAGTGCGCGCTGCATGCGGGTGATGGCGGATTCGCGGCGCGAAGAAATGGTGATGAGTTTGCCGATCATCGAATCGTAGTAGGGCGGGATGGTGTAACCGCTGTAGGCGTGTGAATCCACGCGGACCCCGCGTCCGCCGGGTGCGTAGAACAGATCGATGGTGCCGGCGCAGGGCATGAAGTTGTTGGCGGGATCTTCGGCGTTGATCCGGCACTCGATGGAATGGGCGCTGAGTTTGGCCTCGACGATGTGGGTGGGGAGATGCTCGCCCGCCGCGACCTGGATCTGGGCCTTCACCAGATCGCATTCGTAGGATTCCTCGGTGATCGTGTGCTCGACCTGGATGCGGGTGTTCATTTCCATGAAATAGAAATGGCCGTGGTCGTCCACGAGATATTCCATGGTGCCGGCACCCTCGTATCCGACCGATTCCGCGAGACGCACCGAGGCGTCGCCCATTTTTTTCCGCAGCTCTGCATCAATGAGCGGGGACGGACATTCCTCGATGATCTTCTGGTTGCGGCGCTGGATGGAGCAATCGCGCTCGCCGAGATGCACCACGCGGCCATGGCTGTCGGCCATGATCTGGAACTCGATGTGATGCGGATTGACGATGAGTTTCTCGATATAGACCGCCGGGTTGCCGAAGGCTTTCTCGGCTTCGAGCCGCGCACCGTGGTAGCCCTGCACGAGACTGATGTCGTTGTGCGCGGGGCGCATCCCGCGCCCGCCGCCTCCGGCGACCGCCTTGATCATGACCGGGTAGCCAATTTTCTTGGCGATTTTGAGCGCCTCCTGTTCGCTCTCGACGATGCCGTCGCTGCCGGGGGTGACCGGCACACCGGCGTCGCGGGCGGTGGCCCGGGCGATATTTTTGTCACCCATGGCCCGGATCGCGGACGCCGGGGGGCCGATGAACTTGATGTTGCAGCTCTGGCAGATCTCGGCGAAATGGGCGTTCTCGGCGAGGAACCCGTAGCCGGGGTGGATTGCGTCCACATCGCCGATCTCGGCGGCGCTGATGATGCGGTCGATCTTGAGATAGCTGTCGCGGCTGGGCGGCGGTCCGATGCAGATGGCCTCATCGGCGAGCTGGACGTGGAGCGAGTCCACATCGGCTTCCGAGTACACGGCGAGCGTGCGGACACCGAGTTCTTTGCAGGCCCGGATGACGCGCAGGGCGATCTCGCCCCGGTTGGCGATCAATACTTTGTTGAACATGATGCGGGATGCCTCCGGAGAGGAGGCGCGGGACGGGTTATTTGAGTCGGAACAAAGCCTGGCCGAACTGGACCGTCTTGCCGTTTTCCACGAGGATCTCGACGATCGTGCCGCCAATCTCCGACTTGATTTCATTCATCACCTTCATGGCCTCGATGATGCAGACCACATCTCCGGCGGCGACCGTCTGGCCGACCTCGGAAAATGCGGGCGATTCCGGGGAGGCGGCCCGGTAAAACGTGCCCACCATGGGCGAGAGAATTTCCTTTGAGGGTTCCGCCGGTTCCAGGGCCGGCGCGGCGGGAGCGGCGGATGTCTGGGCGGGTGCGGACGCGGCGGCCACCGGAGCGGCGGCGACACCGGTCACCTGGATGGAACCACCGGTTTTCAGGGTGAGCTTGAATCCCTCGTGCTCCATCTTGAAGACGGCGAGGTCATTTTTCTTCATCAGGTCGATGATGGCCTTGATTTCTTTGATTTCCAAAGCGGACTCCTTGGTTCGGGGTGGATTGGTTCGATGGCGGGAATGCTACGCGCCGCTCCTCGGGGGAGTCAAGCATGGGACTCGCACGGCCAGCAATTCTCATTTTGATTTGAATGGTGGGGGTCGCATCACCTGGAGGGTCAGCGTCCTCGCCTGACCGTGGCTCCAACCCAGGTCAGGACAGGAGTCTGACCCTCCACGATCCTCCGCAATGATCGGTCTTGGAATCAAAATGAGAATTGCTGTCACATGGCGCGGCATTCCGCACTTGAATCCGACGAAGGATGGCAGGATTCTGGGGTCATGCCCGAGAACCTTTGCCCCTCCTGCTCCCGACCCCTGCACAAGATCACCACGGATCTCGGCGTGCTGTGGGCCTGCGAGTTCTGCAAAGGCCGCGCGGTCACTGTGGCTCTGTTGCGCCGTCAGGTGGACCGCGATTTCATGAACCGGCTCTGGCAGGATGTGCGCTCCACACCCCGCGGAAATCATCTCGGTGGAAGGCTGTGCCCCGCCTGCCGCAACCCGATGCTGCAGATCGGTGCCGACGGCGTCGGGGAACGGTTCCAGATCGATGCCTGCAAGACCTGCCAGTTTCTGTGGTTCGACGAGTCGGAGACGGCGCAACTGCCAATCCTCTCGCCCAACGCATCCGCAGAACCGGAATTGGACGCAAAAGCCCGGGAAGCCGTCGCGCTGGCCAAAGTGAAGCTGCTGCGGGAACAGGCCGACCGCGAGGAGAACAGACCCATGGCGAGCCCCGTGGACGTCGGAAATATTCTCTCGCAGGCCGTGATGTGGCTGTTGGAAAAAAAGATCCGATAATCCTAAATACGGCAGTTGAACCGCTAATAAACGCGAATGGAGGCTAATCACCAATGACTTACAAAAGGTGAATCGTTCATCTGCCGGGTGAACAGTTGCGTCGTTGTATTTTACTTATTTTCAATGCTTTATTCGCGTTCATTGGCGTCCATTCGCGGTTTTTAGATAATCGGGACTTTTCATCCGCCCGGCGGCGGGTATCATCGGCAGCTTTTCCAACCAACCCGATCCCATGTCCGACCCCCTCAAATATCTCCTCGACGAAAGCCGTCTCCCCGAAGCCTGGTATAATATCGCCGCCGACCTGCCGGTGCCGCCCCCGCCCCCGCTGGATCCGCGCACGCTGGAACCGCTCCCGCCCGAAGCGTTGCAGGCATTGTTCCCCGACGAATTGATCGCGCAGGAAATGAGTGCCGAACGGCACATCGCCATCCCGGAAGAGGTCCGCGACATCCTGCGCCTGTGGCGGCCCAGTCCGCTGTTCCGCGCCCGCCGATTGGAAAAGGCGCTCGATACCCCCGCCCGGATTTATTACAAATACGAAGGCGTGAGCCCCGCCGGATCGCACAAGCCCAACACCGCCGTGGCCCAGGCCTACTACAACAAAAAGGCCGGCATCCGCCGTCTGGCCACCGAGACCGGCGCGGGGCAATGGGGATCCTCGCTGGCGATGGCGTGTCAGATGTTCGGCCTGGAGTGCGAGGTATTCATGGTCCGCGTGTCCCACGACCAGAAACCTTATCGCCGCGCGCTCATGGAGCTTTTCGGCGCCACAGTGACCGCCAGTCCCAGCGTGCGAACCGCGGCGGGTCGTGAAATCCTCGCACGCGATCCGGAATGCTCCGGCTCGCTGGGCATCGCCATCGCCGAGGCCGTCGAAGTGGCGGCGGGACGCGACGACACCAACTACGCGCTGGGCAGCGTGCTCAATCATGTGCTGCTTCACCAGACTGTGATCGGGCTGGAATCGATGGAGCAAATGGCGATGGCAAATGATTATCCCGATACCGTGGTGGGCTGCACCGGCGGCGGCTCCAACTTCGCGGGCATCGCCTTCCCGTTTCTGGGTGAACAACTGCGCGGCGGACGCCCCGTGCGTCTGGTGGCGGTCGAACCCGAAGCCTGCCCCTCGCTCACCCGCGGACGCTATGCCTACGACTGGGGCGACACGGCCAAGCTCACGCCCCTGGTGAAAATGCACACGCTGGGCAGCACCTTTATCCCGGCGGGTTTCCATGCGGGCGGGCTGCGCTATCACGGCATGGCTCCGCTGGTGAGCCTGGTGAAGGATCTTGGTCTCACGGAAGCCGTGGGCCTTCCCCAACTCGAGTGCTTTTCCGCCGGGATCCAATTCGCGCGGGCCGAGGGCATTGTGCCCGCACCCGAGGCATCGCACGCGGTGGCGGGCGCCCTGCGCGAGGCGATCCGCTGCAAGGAAGAGGGAAAATCGGAAGCCATTCTCTTCAATCTCTGCGGACACGGACACTTCGACATGCAGGCGTATATCAATTATTTCGCCGGCAAACTGGAGAACTACGCCTACCCCGAACACGAGATCGCGATGGCATTGGCCGGCCTGCCCCCGGTGCCCGGACAATGATCCCCGGCTCCGGATGGTCGTCCCGTGCCGGACGCACATGGAGCGCGGTCTGGGTCGCACTGGTATTTTTCCTGACACTCGCCCCGGTCTGGCCGGGATTGGATTTTCCGTATTTCTATCATGCGGACGAGCCGATCAAGGTGCGCCAGATCATCTCGGGAGATTGGAATTTTCATCATCCAGTTCTCATGCTGGACACGGTGGACACCGCCCTGCTCGCGTTCGGCACTCCCATGGAAGCGCAGTCCGTCGTGGAATTCGGACGGCGCTGCGCGGCGATCTTCATGGCTGCGGCGGTTGCGGTGACAACGGGGCTCGCGATCGCCTATGGCGGACTTCTCGCGGGGGTGTTTGCGGGATTGCTGCTCTGCGTGCAGCCGGATGTGTTTGAGTTGGCGCATTATCTCAAGGAAGATCCGTTCATGGCGCTGGGCGTTGCGCTCACGCTCTGGGGGATCTCGGCATTCGCCCGGCGGCCGGATGTTTTCCGGATCGCATGTGCCGGCGCGGCGGCGGGATTGACGGCTTCGGGCAAATATGTGGGGGCTGTGTTTCTGCTGCCCGTGATCGTGGTTGCTCTGGCGCAGGGTCCGGCACCGGTGCGGGTGCGGATCGGACGGGCTCTGGCGGCACTGCTGGCGGCGGTCGCCGTGTTTGCCGTCATCAACGCCCCGATGCTCATGAACCTGGAGGAAGTCCGCACGTCGTTCGGACGTGAGACCAATCTGGTTCTCAAGGGACAGGCGGGCATCTCCCGGGATATTCCGCACATCGGTTTTGTGCAGCGGTTTTTCCAGCGCGTGGGTCTGCTGCTGCCACTCTACGCGGCCGGACTGGCATGGTTGTGGTCCCAGCGCCGCCGCATGGATGCGGGCGCATGGGTGCTGGTCTCCATGCCATGGCTTATCGTGCTCGTGCTTTCCTTTTCCGCAAAAGACTCGGGCCGCTACTTTCTCCCGGCCGCGCTCGGCATCGGATGGACCCTCGGCCTGGGGTGTGCGGCCACGGCGCGCTGGGTCTCCGCATGGCTGCGGGCAAAAGGCGTTGCGGCACCGGTGTGGGGCGTCGCGGTGCTGGTCGGGGCCTATGCCGGCACGGTGGCGCTGGAACGTTTCCGGGAGCCCTGGAAAGGGTATCAGGGTGACGCGAGAAAGCAGTTGCTGTTGTTCATCAATGAAAAACTTCCTTCCGACGCGGTGATCATGCAGGGGCGCAAGGTGAACCTGCCGGCCCCGGACAACGAATACCGCGATGCGTGGCATATTCCCGCCGGGCGGAAGATTCTTTGCGCGCCCCAATACATCGCCAATGTTGCCGATACCCCGCAGGACTTGCGCGCCAAGGGAGTGACGCATGTGGCGATGGGGTCGGACGAGTTTGCCCGATACCTGCGCAAAGGCGCGAAACCGATGGACAGCAAAGCGGAACTCTTCGCGCAGCGCCGCGCTTTTTACGGGGCCGTCGTCACGGAAGGCGAACTGGTTTGGCAAAGTGAAAGACTGAAAATCGGAACACACAACCCCGACATCCGCCTCTACCGCCTCCCCGATCCCGCGCCCCGGTAGGACGCGCCAAAATCCCAAAAATCCCCGGACATGCCGGAGGATGTCCCTCCAACAGGCGGGCGATTGCACCCGTCCCAAGGGTCAGCGTCCCGCCTGACCGCGCCCCCCATGGAGGGTCAGCGTCCCGCCTGACCGCGCCCCCCATGGAGGGTCAGCGTCCCGCCTGACCTTTGTTTTGGACAGTGACACGCCCCCGGGCCTCGTATAGATTGCGCACTCTGTGAAAACTGAAACTCCGCTTGTTGCCGTGATCGTGGACCGCAAATCCGACTGGGAGACGATGCGCCTGTGTGTGGCCGTGCTGGATGAATTTGCCATTCCCAGCGAATACGGCGTCATGTCCGCGCACCGCACTCCCGATCTGGTCGCCGGGTTTGCCAAAGAGGCCGCGTCCAAAGGCATCCGGGTCATCATCGCCGCCGGATCCGGCGCGGCACATCTGCCTGGCCTCATTGCCTCCCACACCATTCTGCCCGTGATCGGTGTGCCGCTCGAATCGCGCACTCTCAACGGGCTCGACTCGCTGTTGTCCATGACGCAAATGCCCGCCGGGGTTCCCGTGGCGACGGTCGCGATCGGCCCGGCGGGAGCGCGCAACGCCGCCCTGCTGGCCGCCGCAATTCTCGCCACACACGATGCCCAAATCCGTGGTACGCTCGAATCCTTCCGCCAGCGTCAGACGGAACAAGTGCTCGCCAGCACGCTGGACTGAGTTACTTCCCGAGCGCATGGATACCCGCATCGTCGCCGCACAGGATCCCGCCCTGTTTCCCGCCGCGTCGGAGGCGGCCGCCGCCGTGCTGGAAGATGGATTTCCCGTGGCTCTCCCCTCCGAGACCGTGTACGGCCTGGCCGCCGATGCGCTGCGTCCCGAGGCGCTGGCCCGCGTGTTCGAGGCCAAAGTGCGCCCGTTTTTTGATCCGCTCATCCTTCACATCGCGGGCCTCGACTGGCTGGATCGCGTTGTGCGCATCCCGGAAGAGCAGGCGGATCTGGTGGATAAACTGACGTCCGCATTCTGGCCGGGACCGCTCACGCTCGTTCTGCCCCGCGCGGACTCCGTGCCCGACCTGGCCTGCTCTGGCCTGCCCACGGTGGCGGTGCGATGCCCCGCACATCCGCTTTTTCACGCCGTCCTGATGCGGTTCGGAGGTCCCCTCGCCGCCCCCAGCGCGAACCGGTTCGGCCGGATCAGCCCGACCACCGCCGCGCATGTGATGGAGGAACTCAGCGGGCGCATCCCCCTCATTCTCGACGGCGGACCCTGTCCCCACGGCATCGAATCCACCATCGTCCGCCCCTCGGGCGATGCCCTGGAATTGCTCCGGCCCGGTCCCGTATCGCGGGAAACGCTCGCGCAATTCGCTCCGGTCTGCGACGCGCCCCGCGCGGACGACGCCGCCCCGCAATCACCGGGGCGGCTCGCCTCGCACTACGCCCCACAGACGCCCCTGCGGTTTTTGTCGAAAAATGAAACACCGCTCCCCGTGCCGGGGCTGCGCTGCGGACTGCTGGCATGGGATGCAACGGGCGACGGATTCGCCGCTGTGGAGCACCTGAGCGCACGGCTTGATCCCGTGGAAGCCGCCGCCCGTCTGTTCTCCGCGCTGCGCGGACTCGACACCGCCGGACTGGATCTCATTCTCGCCCAGCAGGTCCCGATGGACGGCGTGGGCCGCGCCATCAACGACCGTCTCCTGCGCGCCGCCGCGACATCCCGCGTTTCCCATGAGTAATCCACCGAAAACCAGCAGCACACGCGCCGCCGGCGTGGTGGGGGCGGCCGTCCTGTGCAGCCGCATCCTGGGACTTGCGCGGGAGATGATTTTCGCCGGGCTGTTCGGTGCGGGCCGCAGTCTGGATGCCTTTCTCATGGCATTCCGCACGCCCAATCTGCTGCGCGATCTCTTTGCCGAAGGGGCGCTCTCGACGGCCTTCGTCACCACATTCACCAAAAAGATCGCCACCGAAGGCGATGATTCCGCATGGACGCTCGCCTCGAAAATGGCGACACTGGTTGCGGTCTTCATGAGCGCGGTGGTACTGGTGGGAATCGCCTTCGCGCCCTGGATCATCCGGTTGCTCGTGCCATGGTGGGATCCGGAAAAAATCGCGCTCACCGTGCATCTCGCCCGGATCATGTATCCGTTCATCCTGCTCGTCTCCCTGGCGGCGCTGGTGATGGGAATGCTCAACGCCAAACACGTGTTCGGAATGCCGGCCATGGCGTCGAGTTTTTTCAATCTCGGCTCCATCCTTGGCGGCGTGGGCTTTGGCTGGCTGCTCGATCCCGCCTGGGGTCCGCGCGCATTGTCCGGCCTCGCGTTGGGAACGCTGCTCGGGGGGTTTCTCCAGCTCGTCGTTCAGTTTCCCTCGCTGCGCCGGGTCGGGTTCCGGTTCCGGGCGGATTTCAACTGGCGCGATCCCGGCGTGCGGAAAGTCCTCTCCCTCATGGGACCGGCCATCATCGCCGCAAGCGCGGTGCAGGTGAATGTGCTGGTGAACGGCATCTTCGCGTCGTCCCTGGGCGACGGCGCGGTAAGCTGGCTGCAAATCGCCTTCCGGCTCATGCAACTGCCCCTGGGCGTGTTTGGCGTCGCGATCGGCACGGTGACATTGCCGCTCGTCTCCCGGAGTGCCGCCCTGGGCGATACGGCGGAGTTCCGGGCAACCCTCTCCCGCGGAATGCGCCTGGCGTTTCTTTTCACCGTGCCCTCCGCCATCGGCCTGGCGGTGCTGGCGCAGCCGATCATCTCGGTGCTTTACGAGCGGGGCCGGTTCGATGCGGATATGACCCTGCAAACCGCCGGGGCGCTGCGGTTCTATGCGCTCGGACTTGTCGCCTACAGCGCCCTCAAGGTGCTCACGCCGGCATTTTACGCCGTGGACCGCAAAAACATCCCGATGTTCGTGGGCTTTCTCTCCATCGCAACCAACGCGGCGCTCAACGGGTGGTTCACCTTCCGGCTCGGGCTCGGCCACTGTGGACTGGCATTGTCCACCGGCATGGTGGCCGTGATCAATTTCCTCGTGCTCTACGCCATCATGCGAAAACACGCCGGAGGACTGGAGTCCGCGCGGATGTGCGGGGTGCTTGCGAAACTGCTCGCCGCCGGTGCGGTGCTGGCGGCGGTCTGCTGGGGTTTGCTGGCATGGATCGGCCCCTCATGGGCCGAACTCGGATTCCCGATGCGCGTCGGCTGGCTCGCGGGCTGCATCGCCATCGGCGGAGGAGTATTCTTCGGTGCCGCCTGGCTGCTGCGCGTGGAAGAATTGCGGGAAGCCACCGCTCTCGTCACCCGCCGTCTCCGGCGCGGGTGAGCCCGGATCGCCTGGCCATAAAGCGATAGCCGCCAAGAGGAAGTTTACCAAGGAGAAAACCCAGGCATTCTACGATGAAATGAGGGGCGGGCTATGGCCGCAGCGGAGTATGGTCAGAAGGATTGTTGGCGTGAATAAAACTCTCTGGGCGAAATGGCTTTCACTGGAAGCTTGGAAGCGATGTCCAATAAATCACGGTCTCCCGTAACCAAAACATCTGCCGCCACAGCCACGGAAAAAGCAACAATGGGCACATCATCCGGATCTCGGATCGGGACATCCATTTCGGGCGAATCGTATGAATCCACGACAAAGCCGCCCAATAAATGGCGAATACCATTCACTGTCGAAGCGGGAATCTTGAGCTTCGAAAGCAGCTTTTCGGACACCTCGTTCAATATGTACTCAGAAACTAGCAATTCATGACTGTTGAGCGTGTCACGAAAAAGGTCGGCGCATATTCCCTTTGTGGCAAAAGCACTGATAATCACATTGGAATCAAGAACCACCTTCACGAGACGGCCTCAAAAACATCTTCGTCCGTCACAAAGCCAGCCTTGGAGGCATGTGGGGTTGCGGCGCGGCGCAACTCTTCAAAACTCACCAGCGCAAGTTGCCGTCGAAGAGCGTCCCTGGCCAAATCGCTTTTGGTGCGTCCCGCCAAGTCACAAGCTTTGTCGAGAAGCATCTCCAAATTGTCATCGAGTCGGATTGTAAGCATTGCACTCATGTATGACACCGTAATACAATTACAGAAAGTGTCAAGACGTTTTGATTCTGAAAAAGCCCCGCATGACGCACACGATGGGAACAACCTCATTCTGTCCGCGTTTTTTAACACGACATCAGACCGCCGCGCACTGGCCGGGCTGGGATTTGCGATGCGGGCTGCCTGGCTCGCGGGCTGCATTGCCGCCGGGGGGGGCGACCTTCTTCATAGTGGCATGGCTCCTGCTTCTGGAATTGCGGAAAGCCGGCACCACGTCACCCGCCGTCTCCGGCGAAGTGTGAGCCGAGATAAATAACGGGTTGCGCAAGGCCGGAGGCGAAGCTTTATTTCGAAACTCATTCCACGAAACCATGCCATCGGTATCCCGGTCCTCATTTTTTAAAACTCTTGCAGCGATATCCTGCATCACCGCTTGGAGCCTTGCGCGTGGATCGGCCGGAGACCTCGACACCATCGGGCTCACCACGCTGCGCACCCGAGACTCCTCGCTCACCGGCTCGGGGGTTTCTGTTGCGATGGCGGAGGCGTCCGTCTCCACCAACGCCACGATTTATCAGCCCAATCCCACAACGGTTTCCCAGAGTGCCACCAAATTCACCTTTTTTGACAACGCGGCACCTTACCCGACCGGGAACGCGACATTCAACCCGTCGTTTGAATCCTGGCACGCCAACAGCGTGGGTAATAATTTCTTCGGCTCCAGCGGCGTGGCTCCCGGCGTCGCTTCGATCCACGTTTTCTATGCCAATTATTTTCTGAACAACATCATCAATACCGGAACCAACGCAACCCTGACTCTGGTCAACCAAAGCTTCATCACAGGAAATCAGTCCTCAAGCACTGACCAAATCTACGACAACTACGCCGACCGCTACAAAGTTCTTTTTGTCAACGGCGTGAACAACGGGAGCACCACCGCACCGCCCTCTCCCGCCACGATGTATAACGGGATCGCCGTCGGTCTTGTCAGCGGCGGAGGCAGCACTGGACCAACAACCCTCGATGGTCGGTCCAAGCCGGATATCGTGGCACCTTCTTCTCTGACAAGCTACGCGACTCCCTATGTCTCCGGCAGTGCGGCTATCCTCATCCAAGCCGGAAAGCGCGGGGATGGAGGCGTTGGAACCACCACCACTTCCGTGGACCCACGCACGGTGAAGGCGCTTCTTCTCAACGGCGCGGTGAAACCCTCCACGTGGACCCGCACCGGTACAGAACCGCTCGATCGGAGTTTCGGAGCCGGTGTGCTGAATATCAATCGCTCCCACCTCCAGCTTTCGGGCGGGAATCATTCTCAAACCATAGCGACAGACACCAACTCTGGCACCCCCCACCTGCCCCCATCCGGAGTTTCGGACAACGTAACATCCCCGATCGGGTGGAATTACCAAACCATCACGAATTTCCGCATTTCCGGAGCTTACAAAGATCGGACGCACGATTACTTCTTCGATCTGCCCGCATCCACCAGCGGTGCCTACAACGCCACCTGCACCCTCGTCTGGCATCGTTTGGACGGGGAGTCTTCAATCAACAATCCCGATTTTTTCCTCTACAACGCATCCACCAACGCCTTGGTGGCCAGCAGCACCAGCACGGTTGATAACGTCGAGCATCTCTCCATCGCGAACCTTCCCGCCGGACGGTATGCCTTGCAGGTTTACAAGCCCGCTTCAGGAAGAATCACGACTTCCGAAACCTACGCTTTGGCGTTTGCCTTCGAACCGGTGCCCGTGCCTGCAACTCCTACAGGTCTGACTGCAACCGTCGTCTCCTCATCACAGATCAACCTGACCTGGACCGACAATTCGACCGACGAAACAGGGTTCCGGATCTCCCGCAGTCTCTCTTCGGACTCCGGATTTTCCGAGATCGGGACGGTCAGTGCCAACGCGACCTCGTATTCCGATACCAACCTCAATCCGGGAACGCCTTATTTTTATCGCGTGACCGCATCTTCACTCGCCGGAGAGTCGAATGCGGCGACGGCAACCGCCACAACTTATACGGAGCTTGAGTCATGGAGAAACGACTACTTCCAGACCCCCGAAAATGCAGGCGATGCGGCCGACCAAAACGACTTTGACACCGATGGGCTGGCGAATCTGGTGGAGTATGGGATCGGTTCCGATCCGACCGTTCACACCGATCCAACCCTTGTCCCCACGGGCAGCCTCGAGGCCGACGGCGTCTCCTCCTTCCTCACCCTCACCATACCTCGAACGGAGAAAAAAACCGACATCACCTACATCGCAGAAGTCAGCGGCGATCTCTCGGAATGGTCCCCGGAGGTCACAGTCCTCGCGGACACGGCCACCCAGTTGAAGGTCCGGGACAACATTCCCACCTCCGATACAAACCCCAGGCGTTTTATCCGAATGAGAATCACCTCTCCCTGATCCTGACACACATTTTCCGGGCGTCAAAGGCGCGTAAATCCTGGCCGGATGCCGCCAACCAGACCGCCTCTTGTTCAGAAACACCTTTGATTGTTGATTGGCGATCGTTGTGTCGAACATCCGAAATGCCAGGGCTGCGGGATCAAGCCCCGACCACTTCCACTCGCGGCCCCGATCTATTGCCGAACCGGCATTGCGGATGGGCATGCTTTACAATGCCACCCTCCCGTGCGAGAACACCGGTGTGCGCCCCGCGCTTCTATGCTCCCTTGTTCTTGTCGTCCTTGCTTCCGGCACGGATTGCGTCCGTGCGCAGGGACGGCTCACCGATATTCTGAATCCGCCCCCGGACAAAAAGAGCGTCTATCAGAACCAGACATTTTCCATGCCCTCCAAGTATGGAACCAAGAGCAGTTCGGAAAGCGGAAAGAGCTATTATTTCGTGGATAAAAATTCCAAGTCCAAATCCTTCTCCACCGGCGCCTATTCCGGCACGAAAAATTACGAGGCCACCAAGACCTCCTCATTTGCGGATAAAAAGGCCGACACCAAGAATGCCGTCGGAATTTCGGCCAAGTCCGCCCAGGGGGCGGATCGCAAGTATGCCACGGACACCGTCACCGAAAAATCAGCGCACGATGCGGACAGGACTGTCGATACCAAGTCCTATTCCGATGTGGGAAAATTCAAGGTCCCCGGAAAGGCCCAGGGATCATTGGACCGCCAGAGTGCCGCGCAGTCGGGCCTCTCGGAAGAGGAAGTGAAGAAACTCCTGAACCGCTCGAAGTGACGACGCTTTGAGTCTGCTCCCCATCACAGACAGGCTGCTGCTCGAAGCGGGCGGATGGAAGGCGTTGAAAGAAGCCCGCGCCCTGCACGATACCGGGCGCGTGATTTCGGCGGAGTACAATCCTCCCGTCCTGCGCGGACTGGTGCGGGACGCCGGACGGGAATACCGGGCGGGAATGGTGATCCGATCGGGCACCGATATCGACAATCTCTGCACCTGCCGGGAGTCGCGACAATCGGGCATTCTCTGTGCGCACTCCCTCGCCCTCGGTCTGGCGGTGATCCGCCGCAACACCGCGCCCGACCGCCGACCGCCACGTCCCGATACGACCGCACCCGCCGCGCCCCGTTCCCCGGCATCGGCCATCCCGGCGCCCGCCGCAGTCACCACGATCCCCGACGTTTTCATTTCCCTGGACGGCACCTTCAATCAGCTCGTGGCGTCGCTGGATTTCCGGTATCCAACCGAAACGCCGGCCGGCGCCCGCAACCCGGTGTTCGAACAGACCGCCCGGGACCGGCTGGCCCGCTGGGGATTTCAGCCGTCCGCAGGCAAGTTTGTTCTCAAAACGCAGCCCCGGATTCTCGATTTTCTGGCCGAAGGCTGGCCCGGCCTGGAGCGCGATTGGAATGGCGGCACCGGCGAACAATTCCGCCATATCTCGCATCAGCTCGTGCGGGTCGAGCCCACGGTCGATATCCAGAGCTGGGGCACCGACTGGTTCACACTCTCGTCCGGACTGCGGACAACAGATGGCACCCTGCTGGATCCGGTCGAAGCCGACCGTCTCCTGCGCATGGGCGGCGCGCACCTGCGCCTGCCCGATGGACGCATCGCGCTCATCCGGAAACAGGCCGTCCTCGAGTGGCGGGACGCGCTGGCGGAAGCCGATCCCCGGCAGATTTCCCCGGGCGTTTTCCGTCTCGAATCCGTGCAGGCGTCCGCTCTCGCGGAGACCGTGGCGGCACTGGGCGCGGCGACCGGCGACCGATGGGCGCGCTGGCTGCATGAAGCCGGCGGCCTGCAATCCGCCGCGCTTCCTTCCCTCGGCTCTCTGGAAAAAGTGCTGCGCCCTTACCAAAAGGAGGGCGTCCGCTGGATGTTCACCCTCGCGTCCAATCGCTTGGGCGGAATTCTCGCGGACGACATGGGGCTCGGCAAAACTCTCCAGACACTC
Source organism: Chthoniobacter flavus (assembly GCA_020718605.1). GTDB lineage: Bacteria > Verrucomicrobiota > Verrucomicrobiia > Chthoniobacterales > CAKUMP01 > DYRR01. The sequence continues at coordinate 15,038 of DYRR01000019.1, forward strand.
GCCACCCTGCGGGCGCTGGGAGGAAAGGCACTGGTCGTCTGCCCCTCCTCACTCGTCCGGAACTGGGAGAACGAAGCGCATAAATTCACGCCCGACCTCCGGGTGCTTGTCATCGATGGCGGTGCGCGGAAATCCCTTTTCGAACGCATCGCGGGCTCGGACCTTGTGATCACCAGCTATGCGCTGTTCCGTCGGGACTCCGAACGCTATCGCGCCACCACCTTCCGCGCGGCGGTCCTCGACGAGGCCAATCACATCAAAAACCCCGACACCCAGAACGCCCGCACGGCCTCCTCCATCCGGGCGGACGCGCGGTTTGTGCTCACCGGCACGCCCATCGAAAATTCGGTGCGCGATCTCTGGTCCATCCTGGAATTCGCCGTGCCCGGCTACCTGGGTTCGCGCAAGGACTTTGCGGAGCGTTACGAAAAACCCATCCGGGAGGGGGGGGACGCGGCGTCCGGCGTCCATGCGCGGCTCGCCCGCCGTCTCAAGCCGCTGTTGCTGCGCCGGATGAAATCGGAGGTCGCGCCCGATCTGCCCGAGCGCATCGAAAATACTTTGCTTGCCGATCTCACGCCGGAACAGGAGGCGGTTTATCGCACGGTGCTGGAACAGAGCCGCGCAAAGTCCGACGAAGCCACGCGCACGGCGGGGAAAGGCCAGGCGAGGATGATCCTGCTCGCGGCGCTCACCCGGCTTCGCCAGACCTGCTGCGACCTCCGCCTGCTCGATCCCGGCACCGGACCTGCGGGCGCGTCCGGCAAACTTCCCCTGCTCGAAGAACTCCTGCAGGAAGCGATCGACGGCGGTCACCGCGTGCTGGTGTTCAGCCAATTTGTGCGGATGCTCACCCTGCTTCGTGCGCGCCTCGCGGAGCGCGACATCGCGTATGCCTACCTCGACGGAGATACCAAGAACCGGCAGGATGTCGTGGACCGCTATCAGAACACACCCGAGATCCCGGTCTTTCTCATCAGCCTGCGGGCGGGCGGCACCGGGCTCAATCTCACGGCGGCGGACACCGTGATCCATTTCGATCCCTGGTGGAATCCCTCGGTGGAAGCCCAGGCCACCGACCGCGCCCATCGCATCGGCCAGACAAACACCGTGACCAGCTACCGGCTCATCACCCGTGGGACAGTGGAGGAAAAAATCCTCGACTTGCAGAATAAAAAACGCGCCCAGACCGAAGCCATCCTTCGCTCCGGCGGAACCTTTGACGACGCGCTCACGATGGAAGATCTCCGCTCGCTGCTGGAGTGAACCGGCGCCTCTTTTTGCTTTGCCCGCCGGCGGATGTCGGATTATACCTGTCGGCCATGAGCCAATCCGTTCCTCCTTCCGTTCCCGGTGCCATTCCCCCCAAAAAAGGTCTCGGGCTTTTTGCCTGGCTCGGGATCGGATGCGGCGGCATCATTCTTCTGGGGATTGTGGCGATCATCGCCTCCACTCTGTTCCTCGGTCCGAAGCTCAAAAAAATGGCCGCCGAAGCGGAAAAAAACCCCGCGAAATTCGCCGCCGAAATGGCCGTCAAACTCAATCCCGAGATCGAACTGATCAAGTCGGATGACGAGACCGGGCGCATCACTTTCCGGGAAAAAAGTTCCGGCAAAGAAATCACCCTCTCCTACGACGACATCGCGCAGGGCAAACTCACCATGGCCGCCGATGGCCGGGAAATCAGCGTGAATGCGGCCCCCGGTCCCGACGGTGCCGGGTCGGTGGTGATCCGGTCGGGCGAAGAGAAAACGACCATCCAAACAGGAGAGGCGGCCAAGTCCGGCCTCCCGGTCTGGGTTTCTGAAATGCTGTATCCGAACTCCAGTTCCACAAAGAACGATTTTTCCACCAGCCAGGGCGGAAAACGGATGGGATCGATCTCGGGCACCACCACCGACTCCCTGGCAACCGTCTCTGCCCACTACAAAGCCAAGCTCAAGGAAGCGGGCTACGAAGTCACCGACGCCACGTTCGAAAATGACGGCAAAACAATCGCCAATGTGACCGGCACCAAGGTCGGACCGCCCGAAAGCCAGATCTCCGCCAATATCCTTGCCGAAAACGGCACGACCACGATCAGCCTGGTCTATCAGGGCGCGGAGTAACGGCCCTCTGAATGGCTCCGGCCCTGAAATCCGGCGTCCCGGGGACATTTTTCGGAAGGCTTCTTTTGGGGCCGCATATTCTCGGATTGGACGCCGCGATCGTGGCGGTGTTGTGGCAGGAAATCGCCGCACGGGAACTGCTCGTTTCGATCACGCCCGCCGCGCGGGTCGCGATTTTTTCCCTGGTCTGGGCCATCTATCTTCTGGACCGGGTCTGGGATGTGGGGCGGATGTCCGCCGCCGCGCTGCCTTCGCTCCGGCATCGCGCGGCCCGGAGATGGTGCCCGCTTTTCCTCCTGCTAGCCGTTGCAAATCTCGGGTGCGTGGCGGGATGCATCCCGGCAGTACCGCGAACCACGCTCGGGATTGCCGTGGTCGTCGCCATAATGTGCGGACTCTATTTTCTCTGGCAAAGAAAGCCCCGGCCTTCTCCGGCGAGATCGGGCGTGATCGGAGTGCTGTTCGCGCTGGGAACGCTCACGGCTCCGCTCGGCGCGGCGACCGTTTTGTGGAGGGCGCTTCCTCCTGCGGTTGTCACGAGCCTGTTGTTCGCCGCGAATGTGCTGGAA
>DYRR01000019.1:17814-21510 GCA_020718605.1 Chthoniobacter flavus
GTTTTTTTGCTTCAGCCACCCGTCTGAGTACGGCGGATATAAGCTTCGACGGCCCGGCGGAAATCGCCGGCGAGATCCGCCTCGGGCCGCACAAAACGCGGCGTAAACCAGGGGAAAAGCCCCACAAGATCGTGTGTGACGAGGATCTGTCCGTCGCATCCGGCACCGGACCCGATTCCGATGGTCGGGATTGGAATTTCCTTTGTGATCCGTGCGGCGGCGGCGGCCTCCACGATTTCCAGCACGACGGAAAACGCCCCGGCATCGGCCACCGCCCGACCGTCGGCGAGCAGGAGCGCTTCCGCTTCGGGTGTTACGCCTTTTTTCCTGTAACCGCCTTCTTCGAGGACATGTTGTGGCAGCATTCCGATATGACCCATCACGGGAATGCCCTCCGCCACCAGCGCAGCGATCTGCGGTGCGACGCTCACGCCGCCCTCGAGTTTCACGGCATCCGCGCCATCGGCGATCAGCATGCGCGCATTGGAGACAGCGGCCTCCGGAGTGTCGCAGGTGTGGATTGGCAGGTCGGCCACAACCAGCGCCCGGGATACTCCGGCCCGCACCGCACGCAGATGATGTCGCATATCGTCCAGCGTGACGCGGGTGGTATCCGGGTGACCCAGAACGACCATCCCCAGCGAATCCCCCACCAGCACCACATCGATCCCGCTCTCGTCCAACATCCGGGCCACGGGATAATCGTAGGCCGTAAGCGCGGTCACAGCGGGCCCCGCAGCCTTCCGGTTTTTCAGAAAATCCGCCATCGCACGACGCCCCGCAGATTCATCGTCGAGGACCGCCGGGATCGGGCGCATGAAGTCGTCCTTCGGCAGTGCGGACAACAACGCGGCGGCGGTGGGCCCGTCGGCCAGTGGCCGCATGTCGGGCTCGATATCCCCCAGAGGCGCCAGAACAAAGCGACGGGAGGTCATCCGGGGATGCGGCAGCGTGAGCGTCCCGGTATGGACCGCCTGCCCGCCGAAACACAGCAGGTCGAGATCAATCGTCCGGGGCGCATTCCGGAGGCGGGATCCGGGCCTGCCGAGTGCGGACTCAAAACCCGCCAGTTTTTCCATGAGCACTTCCGAGGCACCGGCATACGAAAAGCTCACCACCGCATTGAGAAAAGGCAGGCTGCCCGGCGGACAATCCACGGGGGCGGTTTCGTAGATCGGGGAGGCCCGAAAATCCACCCCGGGTCCCGCCAAACGGCGGAGCATGAGTGTGGCGGCGCGCAGCAGGACGAGTCGGTCTCCCGAGTTGGATCCCAGTGCAATGGCGGTGCGCGCAGATGCCCGCATGATCGGAAAAGAGACAGTGCTCAGCGCAGGCCGAGCACATCCTCCATATCGTAGAGTCCGGGAGTGCGCCCCCATGCCCATTTGGCGGCGCGAATGGCACCCGAGGCGAAGGTCTGGCGGCTGGACGCCTTATGGGAAAGCTCCAAGCGTTCGCCATTTTCGGCGAAGACAACGGTATGATCGCCCACCACGTCGCCCCCACGCAACGAATGCATCCCGATCTCGTGCGGGGTGCGCTCACCCGTAATCCCCACGCGCCCGTGGCGTGTGTCGGTTTCGTAGGAAAGCTTCCGAACCTCGGCCAGAATTTCGCCCAAACGGCGCGCCGTGCCGCTGGGAGCGTCTTTTTTTAGCCGGTGATGCATCTCCACCACCTCGAGGTCGAAGCCCGGCCCCAGAATCTCGGCGGCTTTGCGGGTGAGCCAGAAGAGCGCGTTCACGCCCACGCTGAAATTCGGGGCAAACACAATGGGAATCGACGCGGCGGCGGAAGCCACCCGGGCCCGGTCGGGATCGCTCTGGCCAGTCGTGCCGATCACCAGCGTCCGGCCCGCTCCGGCACAGGCGTCGGCAACCGAACCCGTGACCGAGTGATGGGAAAAATCGATCACCGCATCGCAGTCCCCAAGCGCGGCGGCGAGATCGTCACCGACATCCAAGGCGGTGGAGACAACGACCCCGGGGTCGGCGGCGGCGCAGTCCAAAATGGCGCACCCCATGCGGCCTCTGGATCCGTTGACAAGAAGGCGGAGCGGGGTGTTCATTTTCCGTGGGGCAGATCCAGTGCGGCCAATGTGGAGCGCAAGATTTCCATGTTGGCGGCGGACATCGGGCACAGGGGCGGCCGCACGTCGGGGTCGCAGACCCCTGCCCAGTGGAGTGCCTGTTTCGCGGGCACCGGGTTGGGCTCGATAAAGAGATTTTTGAAAAGTGGATGCAGCCGCAGATGATCGGCGCGGGCTTCGTCCCAGCGCCCTTCCAACGCCGCGGCGACCATCGCGGACACCCCGGCGGGAATGAGATTGGACGCCACGCTCACCACCCCGCAGGCACCGACCGAAAGGAAGGGCAGCGTGAGAGAATCGTCGCCCGAAAGGATGTCGAAGGTGTCCGGCAACACCTGGCGCAACAGGCTCACGCGCTCGACATTGCCCCCGGCTTCCTTGATCGCCACGATACTCGGACAGGCCCGGGCGAGGCGGGCGACGGTATCCACCCCGATCTCGATCCCACAGCGTCCGGGGATGCTGTAGAGCATGATCGGAATATCAACGGCGGTTGCGACAGCCTGGAAATGCAGAAAGACGCCCTCTTGGGAGGGTTTGTTGTAGTAGGGCGCCACCATGAGCGCCGCATCCGCACCGGCTTTTTTGGCCTCCCGGGTGAGAGAGACCGCTTCGGCGGTGGAGTTTGACCCCGTGCCCGCCAGCACCGGCACGCGTCCGCGCGCGGTCTCGACCGCCAGACGGATCACCTGCAGGTGCTCGGCGTGATCGAGCGTGGGTGACTCGCCCGTGGTTCCCACCGGCACTATGCCGGAAATGCCGCCCGCGATCTGCGCCTCAATGAGTGCGGCAAACGCCGGAGAATCCACCGCGCCGCTGCGGAATGGAGTGACTAATGCTGTGTACGTGCCTCGGAACATATCGAATGAAGTTGGAACGTTATCCCACAAGACGGGTCCAGAGAAGGATCAAAAGAACCACGCCAAGCAGGGCCAGAGGCAGGGTGAAGGCGGCGCCGGCCTTGAGCCAGTAGAGGAAATCGTGTTCATGTCCGTGCACACCGTACCCGGTCACGTTCTCGATCTCGGGATCGATGATCTCCTGATCGGAGTCGGCATTGATCATCGCCCGCGATTTGGAGAAATCCCCGCGGGCCTCGTCCACGGCGCACAACCCCCGGCTGAGTTCCTTCGCGAGGGTGGCTTTGTCCCAAGTCTTCGGATTGATGCTGTCCAGCAAATCCAGATGCTGAAGAAAAGACACCCGGGTTGCCGTGAGTTGCTCGGTTCGTTTCTGCGATTCATAAATCGCCCGTTCCAGCACCACGACCGCACGGTTCATTTTTTCCGTCATCTCCGCCTTGCCCTCCTCGAACTCGTTCTGGCGGCGGTTGAGTTCCTCGAGCTCCTTTTTTTGCTTCTCAATGCTCTCCTGCTGACGGCGAAGTTGCAGCAGTTGTTCCTGAGCCTTCTGAACCTGATCCTGCAGTTCCTCGGAAGAGTTGGGCTCGTTTTCCAGGTCGAATAGTGCGTCGTCGGATTGTCTGTTGTCGGCCATAATAGTGGTGCGAAGGGATGGTTGCTTTGCCAGGTATGTATCAGGCTTTTGGTGCAGGGTCAATCGCTGCCAAATCCTGTCCATATTTCTTGACGACACCCTTTCCTCCT
>DYRR01000148.1 GCA_020718605.1 Chthoniobacter flavus
CAGGGCGGCATGGCTAAAGCGGGCTGGGGGACGCAGGGGTGGTTTTCATCCAAACGGTCAGCCGGTTTCTTATGAACTCGGTATGCTGCGGATACGACCATCGCGGGAATTTCGGCGATGTTTCATCGAAGACAACCTCGTAGCCGCTGTCATTACGAAAAAGTGCTTCATAGTGGATTTTCACCACGCCTTCCAGATCGATCGTTGACCAGAATATCCAGTCGGGATTTCTTTCCTCCCGCGCCTCCGCCGAAAACCATTCCGGGCCATCCTTGGCCAGCCAGCGCTCCATATTTTTTTCCATCTCCGAATCGCCGGAAAATATCTGAACGAAATTTGAGCTGATCTCGATGCAGTTTGGCATTCGGACCACCTTGAGATCCCTGATCGGAAGGTCCTGCAGCCGAGGGACCGACTTGCTCGCCTCGATGGTCGCCGCCTTTTGGATCTGGGTTCTGAAAAGTGCCAGTGCCCGCATCCGGGGATCCTGCTGGAACATGCTCCCGACCTGCCATCCGCACGCAACATTGTAGGACAAGACCAGCATCAGCACGGGAATCGCAAGCCACTTTGCGCGGAGCAGGACGGGAAATCCCGCTGCCGCCAGCAAGATGGCAAACGGCGCTGCGGGGAGGACAAACCGGGTTTCCATACGCGGGAAAAAGCCAATTTTCCATGTGTAGGCAGAGAAGACGACAGCGGAGAGAATCCAAAGACTCACGCCGGCTTTCGATGGCCTCCATCGCATCGCAACCAAGCCTGCTGCTGAAGCGAAAAGGACGACCGCCGAACCAGGCATGCCGAAAATTTCAAGGAACGCGCGAAAGAAAGCGACGTAGCCAGTCCCAGCGGTCACTCCGTTGTAAACCGGTGTGGCCCGGTAGTTATACATGAAGTCCGCAGAGAAGAGCGGCCAATCAAGAACGGCATACGGATTTCCAAGGAGAAATCCGACCGGCACGCAAATGCCGCAAACCCATGCGGCAGGACGCTTCAGGCTACCTAGCAGAGGATTCTTTCGGTCGGCAAGGAGGTGGGCGACCGGGAGAGCCGCCGCCACGATGAGACCATTGTATTTCGTCGCGGCCGCCAAACCCGCCAGCAGCCCGGCCGCCACCGACACGCCCATGCCGGGTGATTTTGCAACCCCGACCGCGCAGGCAAACGAGGTCAGCATCATGAAGACCACCGCGAGATCGGTCGTGAGAAAAACCTGATAGGGAACAAAACCGGCGGATGTCGCCAACAGCAGCGCAGCCATGCGGGCGGACGCCAGTCCCCATGCGTTGCGGACCAGCCCGAACACGATCAGCGTGCAGCCCGCAAAGAGCGCAAGGTTCAGCGATCGCGCCAGCGCAAGCCGAAGGTGGCGGTAGATCTGGAAACGTTGGGAAGACTCTATCCACTTGAGGTTTCCCGCAACTGCCGATGCCGGGACATGGGCGACAAAGTGGTTCATGTAGGTGTAGAATGGAGGCTTGACAAATGCACCCGGATGAAAAGGTGGACGCGACTTGACGAGCATTTTCTTGAGTGCCATCCGGTCGAGGTTCAGGCAGTCGTACTCGCCCCATGTCATTCCCCGTGCGCCGAGAACAATGCCCGCAGCTAGCGCAACCAGCAGCCATCGGTCGAACCATCCGCCCTGCCGGAGCCAGCTAGGCAAAGCGACCATCATGGTGCGCACTCTTGAAATGACTATTCCCATATCAATGCTGAATCCACTGGCTATCCGGAAGACGAACAAAAGTCGCTTCAAGGGTTTTCCAATCAAGTGCCAGAAGAAAATTCGGCATTTGCTCGGCGTAGCACCAGGCATCTTCCGGGTGGAGTGCCTGGAGATCTGAGAGCCGGTCGAGATAGGTTTCACGCGGAATTCCGCCTTCGAGCAAGGTGCCGTCGCTGACAACAAAAATCTGCGAACCGCGCAGAAATCCATGTGACAGCGGGGAGAGCGAATGCCTGTAACCAATCGCCCGGACGGCGAGCGGAATGGGAAAAGCAAGCGCAAAGCAAAGTGTCGCAAGGGTGACGAGTCCGCGCGTTGCTCCCGGCGTTCCTGACGATTCACTATTTTCTGTCCGTGCGGTCCGGCCAGCCAACTGGCCCATGAGCGCAACCAACATGGCAAGCCCGGCCGATGCGAGGAAGATCTGTACCGGTTGTGTCGTGGCATACGGGCGCTCCCCGGCATCCCACGGTGGGGCAAACGGGATCGAGGCGAGGATTGCCAGCCCCATGAGGATAATCCAGCAGGCGTCAGGCCGGAGCGGGATCCATAGCCAACAGGCCAGAAGGCCAAGAAAAAACATCGCGGTGCCAATATACGCGAATCGCCGCTCATTGCCGAAACGGAACAGGAATCCTTTCCTGACGAGGTCGCCGTAGGCCCGCATTACTCCGCGGACCAGACAGGCCGGGGATTCTTTCATTTGCCGGATGTTGTGCTGCATCACCAGCGAAGAATCCCACTGAAACTCTTCCGCGCTTGTGCTCCACTTCGTGTCATTGAGGAGTCCGTGCAGCGTGAACGCAAAATTTCCGAAGGCTTTTCCCTCGCCGCTCGACAGCGATTTCATCACCAGGTTGTTTGCAGCGAAACATCCGGCGACGATGATCAAGCCGAGAACAAACGCCCCGGCGGCTGCCAAAATCCCCCGCCGTCCGGGCGAGGCGATCCAGACACGGCCCCCCGCGTAAACCGCCAGTGCCGGCAGAATAAAAAGAGCGGCGGGCCGCGCAGCCGAACCGAGCCCGAAAAAAACCAGCGATACAAAAACCGGCCAGATTTTATTGGTGTCCACCGACGCCAGTAAAAACCCGAATCCCAGCACACCGAGCAGAAGGCCAAGGTTTTCAGTCATCAGCAACCCGCAGCCGTGAGCGCGGAAATAGAGCCAGAAGAGCAGGCAATAGACGGCGGTTCCCGCAAATCCGATCCGGCGGGCGACCATCGGCACGGTGGCTGCGAGCCCGAGCATTACGAGCGAGGAAACCAGAAGGTTTGCAACAAAAACGTTCAGCCCGGCGACATCCAGGATCACCGAGTAAAATGCGGGGTAGAGAAATCGGCCGTTGAAAAGAACCTGCGTCGTCCCGCGAAGCGAGATCTCGGCCGCCTGCACGAAATGAAGCCACGCGTCGCTGCGGGGGATGATGCCGGCGACAAGGAACGAGCTGTGGGATGCCGCATTGAGTCCGTAGTAGAAATAGCCGGCCAGCGCGGGCAGCAGAGCCAGAATGACGAGCCCGGCGCGCGCGGCAAACCGCTTCTGCATCGCAAGCGCGCCCATGAGCACCGCCCAGATTGCAGGGATCAGCAGCCCGAGAAAAAACTTGTCGGAGACCGCGGACGGAAAGATCAGCATTCCGGCGGTGAGCGCGGCGGCGAGAGCGGGCACGGATTGAGCGAGTGAGGGAGATTTCCGCAAACCATCGACCCAGTACTGAGGTGCTAGGCGCGCGGCGACCGCTGCTGAGACGGCCGCTGCGAGCCATGCCGCCAGCAGCAGGAACTCGTGAAGCGACCACCATGGCCCACGAACTGTGTAGGTTCGCCCGGCAGCGGACGCCCCGTCGGATGTCGAAAAGGCAGCCTTGGAACCTTTGACCATATATCGTCCCCTGCCCGCGTTGACGATTTCCTTCGAGGAAGATCGCGGTCGCGCCAGCGCACAACCGTTCTCAAGGACAACCGGTTCGTCAGGGAAAAGGAAGTTGCGGCCGCGCGGGCGGGCGATTTCCTGCGGCAGCTCGGCGGTGAGCAGGAAGCCTGCTCCCGTTTCAATGCCGATCAATGGCGCGGATTTGGATATCCCGAATGCTCCCGGAAACGACAGAACCGTCGCCAGAAGAACGAGGATGGCGGAAGCAAAAACTGCGATGATTGGTTTGGGAAACATCGGCCGGTCAGTGAATTGATGTCAGACGAATTTCAGTTTCCGTGCGGCGAACCCGACCATGCGGAAGAGGAGGATCCCGTGGCGGAATCGGCTGATGTTCGTGGACCCGTAGGTGCGGTCGCGGTAGCGCACCGGAATGTCGCGGATTTTGAGGTTGAGTTTGTCCGCTCCAAACAGGAGGTCAAAGTCACCGAACGGATCGAAGTCGCCGAAGTAGGCGCGGTTGGCGGCGATCGCCTCGTAGTTTTTTCTGGTGAGCACCTTCGTGCCGCAGAGCGTGTCCTTGAGCGGCTGACCGAGGATCCAAGAGAAAAGGATTCCGAAAAGCTTGTTCGCGCAGAGGTTGAGGAATTGCATCGCTTTCTTCTCCATCGGATAGACCAGCCGACACCCGTTGGCGAAGTCGCAGCGTCCGTCGACCACCGCGCGGTAAAACTTCGGGAGATCCTCGGGCGGCATCGTGAGGTCGGCGTCGAGGATCATGAGGATGTCGCCCGTCGCCATCGAAAACCCGAGCCTGACCGCATCGCCTTTGCCTCGGCAGGTCTGGCGGGCAATCCGAATCTTTTTATCCGGATGTCCGGCTTTCACCTTCTCGATTTCCGACCAGGTGTTGTCCGTCGAATGGCCTTCGATGAAGATGTATTCGATATCCGGCGCGAACGGAGGAATCCTTTTGATCGCGGCCGGGATATTGCCCGCCTCGTTTCTGGCGGGGATGATAATCGAGACCGACGGTTTGCCCGGCAATTTTCGGGGTTTCCTCGCGACCATGATATTTGTGAGGCAGAGGATGGGGACGAGCGGCGCGATGCAGCGGTTCAGAAATTCGGAAACGACCGGGATCGGTGTCGGGACCAAGATCCGGCCTTCGGATTTGATGATTTCCCATCCGGCGAGTTCTGCGAGGTTCCGCGTGTCGGCGGCCGAAAGCCAATTCAGGTCCGGCTGCGGTGCGCGCAGTCCGAGCACCGTGAGCAGCGAGAGAACCGGGTGCCACAGCGTGTTGTAGGTCGTGATGACGAGCCGCGCTTCCGGTCGAGCAAACCGTCCGGCGGCTTCGAGAAGCGCCTGCGCATCGTCGCAATGGTTCAGCGTGTCCGACACCAGCACGATGTCGAATGCGGCGTCCACCGCAGCTTCGCATGCGTCGCCGCAAACAAGCGAGGCAGCGGGGCAATGGGTTTCGGCTGCCGCGATTTGCTTCGCCGAGGCGTCGATCCCGGTTTTCGACCGGCATGCCAGCATCGCGAGAAGCGTGCCGTCCCCGCAGCCGAGCTCGAGCAGATCGGCGAACTCGGGAATGATGAGGTTCAGGTAGTGGGCGAGCGTCCGCCGATAGGCGATGGCACCGGGCCTGCTCACGGAGTATTCGCCGTCGTGGAAGGGGAGACGCGATTGCTGGTTGGTATTCAAAGTGCTCTGAAGTCCGATTGCTTGATGCTCATGATAAAATCCCCTCCGGCCGTCTCTGGAGGTCCGCCAGGACGATGCGGAGCGCGCGGGTGCTCTCGCGCACCGACGGAATCCGGATCAGGCTGGAAAGCTCCCGGAAATTGATGTCGGCTCGTTTCA
>DYRR01000020.1 GCA_020718605.1 Chthoniobacter flavus
TCTCCACGGCGAGATCCCCGCGGCGCGTGCTGCCGAAGGCGGCGATTCTCGCGCGGGACAACCGGCGTTTGCGGGCCTCCTCGAAGAACGCGATGTGCTTGGGATTCGATCCGGGCCATCCGCCTTCGATGTAGTGCATGCCGAAACTGTCGAGGCGCTCCGCGATGCGGATCTTGTCCACCACGCTGAAAGAGATCCCCTCCCCCTGCGTTCCGTCGCGGAGGGTGGTGTCGTATAGGGTGACGGCGGGTGTTTTCATGGCGGTATGATTTCCGGATTTTAGACTGAAAGCAAGAAACCCCGGTGCGGATTGGGGGCCGCGCCGGGGTTTCGATTGTGGGGAGAAATGGATTTATGCCGGTCGCGGATCAGCGGGAGTAGAGCTCGACAATGAGTTGCTCATTGACGAGCGGCTGAATTTCATCGCGTGTGGGGATGCGCTGAACGAGGCCGGAGAAAGCGGGTTTGTCCACGGAAACCCAGTCGGGCACGGGGACGATCTGGGTGAGTTCCAGATTGTGGGCGGCGAGTCGGCGGGAAGCCGGCGAGTCCTTGATCGTGACGGTGTCGCCGACCTTGACCTGATAGGATGGGATATCGACCTTGCGTCCGTTCACGGTGACATGTCCGTGGCCCACGAGCTGGCGCGCGCCATCGCGGGAGTTGGAGAAACCGAGCTTGAACACCACGTTGTCGAGGCGGGTTTCGAGAAGCTGGAGCAGGATCTCGCCCGTGATGCCGCGGGTCTTGAGTGCCGTTTCGAAATAGCGGCGGAACTGGCGTTCGAGCAGTCCGTACTGATAGCGGAGCTTCTGTTTCTCGGCGAGCGCAAGAGCGTACTCCGACTGCTTGCGGCGTCCGCCACGCGGGCCGTGCATTCCGGGGGCGTAGTTCTTGCGTTCGAGAGCTTTGGAGGGACCGAAAAGCGGAACTCCGTAACGGCGGCTTTTCTTCTGTTTGGGACCTGTGTAACGTGCCATGACTTAATTGATTGAAAATGAGATGCGATGCCCCGGGATCAGACGCGGCGTTGTTTGGGTGGGCGGCAGCCGTTGTGCGGCACCGGAGTCACATCCTTGATGAGGGTGACTTCCAAGCCGATGGCCTGAAGTGCGCGGACAGCGGATTCGCGTCCGGCACCGGGACCTTTCACGCGAACTTCGACTTCCTTGAGGCCGTGGCCCATGGCCTGCCGTGAGGCGTCCTGGGCAACCATCTGGGCGGCGTAGGCCGTGCTTTTGCGCGAGCCCTTGAAGCCGCATTTGCCGGCGCTGGACCAGCCGATCACATTGCCGGCCTGGTCGCTGATGGTGACCAGCGTGTTGTTGAAAGTGGCCACGACATGGGCGATGCCGGTGTGGATGTTCTTTGCGCCCTTGGCACGAATGATCTTCACCTTCTCGATCTCATCGTCGAGCGTAAGCGAAGGAGCGGGAGCGGGGGTGGCCGCGGCGGCTTCGGCAGTCTTTTTGGACTTCTTGGGGGCGGCTTTTTTCTTCTCCGCCTTCGGGGCGGCCGCTTCGGCAGCGGGTGCGGCGGCATCGGCGGCAGGAGCCGCCACTTCCGTGACGGAATCCACCGCATCCACGGCAGGAGTTGCCGCTTCCGGGGCGGCGGCAGGTGCTGCCACCTCGGGAGCCGGAGTGGCGGGTTGTTCGTTCAGATTTTCCTCGTTGGCCATTGGATTGTGATTCGGTGGTTCGTGTGTTTAAAATTACTTGCCGGACTTGACCTCTTTGGCGCGCTGGACGCCGACGGTTTTCCGGGGACCTTTGCGGGTGCGGGCATTGGTGGAGGTGCGCTGGCCGCGGGTGGGCAGACTGCGGCGGTGGCGGATGCCCCGGTAGCAGTTGATCGCCTGAAGGCGCTTGAGGTTGCCCTGGATTTCGCGGCGGAGATCCCCTTCGATGATCAACCCGAGATCGCCAATGGCGCTCACGATGTGCCCCACTTGCTCGGGGGTGAGTTCCTTGGCCCGGACGTCCGGGTGGATATTGGCACGGTCCAGGACCTTGAGGGCCGTGGCGGGTCCGATGCCGTAGATGTAGGGAAGGGAGGCGGCGATGCGCTTGTCTCCGGGAATTTCAATACCGAGTAGGCGGGGCATGTTATTGGGATTTCAGATTTGAGATTTCAGAGGGCCTTAGCCCTGGCGTTGTTTGTGGCGCGGATTTTTGCAGACGACCCGCAGCACGTTTTTGCGTTTGATGATCTTGCAGCCTTCACAAAGCCGTTTGACCGATGCTCTCACTTTCATGGATTCAGGATGTTGTTGGTTGAAAAAATTTTGTCCCCGGGAGATTTGTCCCGAGGCGAAGAAGAGCCGGTTTTCGCGCCCTCCGGTTCCTTGTCAACCAAGGAACCATCAGGCTCAATCCGGCTCTCCATCGACGCTTCCGAACGATGCAGGACGCATCCCCGGGAAAAATCATGGGTTGAAAGGGATAACAGAACTTTGCATCCTGGCAAGAAGTCTTTGCTGAAATCTTGGATTTTTTTTGAGGCACCCCTCCGCGGGGTTTCCAGGTGGGCGAGCAACCGGTGCCCGTTGGCCAGCACGGCGTCCCAGACACCCTGTCCGCGGCTCCCCAGAATCATGGCTTCAAGCTGTATGCGTTCGTGTCCTGCCATGTCAGAATTTCCGGGCCGGTTTTCTTCACAAGCACCGTGTGCTCAAAGTGGGCCGAGGGTTTGTTGTCGCTGGTCACCACCGTCCACCCATCGGAAAGAATCCGCACATCCGCGCGGCCTTCATTGACCATGGGCTCGATCGCAAGGGTCATTCCCTCGCGCAGACGGGGCCCGGAGTTGCGGCGGCCGAAGTTGGGAATCTGGGGTTCCTCATGGAGTTTGCGGCCCACGCCGTGTCCAACAAACTCCCGAACCACGGTAAATCCATTGGCCAGCACCACCTCCTCGATGGCCGAGCAAAGATCCCCCAACCGCCGGCCTTCCCTTGCCTCGGCAATCCCGGCATCGAGCGCCTGGCGGGTCACTTCGAGCAATTGCTGGGTGCGCGGGGCCAGAACCCCCACCGTGACCGTGGTGGCATTGTCCCCCACCCAGCCTTCCTTGATGACGCCCACGTCGAGTTTCACGATCTCGCCGTATTGGATCTTTCGGGATCCTCCGATCCCATGCACCACCTGGTCGTTCACGGAAATGCAGATTTGACCGGGAAATCCGCGATACCCCAGAAACGCGCTGCGGCATCCGGCTTCCTTCATCCAATCCCCCGCTGCGGCGTCGATCTCTCCCGTGGTGATTCCGGGGCGCACCATGCCCACCAGCCGCGCGAGCACTTCGCCCGCCACCCCGCACGCGGCGCGCATTTTTTCGATCTGATGAAAACTCTTGATCGGAATCATATCGCACCGCCCTCCACTACGCGACTCACGCATGCAAACACGGCCTCCTCGCCTGCGGCGCTGTCCAGCCGGTGCAGAACCCCGCGCACCTGGTAATACGGAATGAGCGGGGCGGTCTTCTCCTCGTAAACCTCAAGACGGCGGCGCAACACCTCCTCGTTGTCGTCCTCACGCCGCGCAAGCACTCCTCCGCACTGCGGACAGGTCTCCGCCTCGGATGCCACGTGGCGTCCGATATTCACCAGCTTCCCACAAACCGAACACACCAGGCGTCCCAGCATCCGCCGCCGGATTTCCTCCGGAGCGAGATCCAGCAGAAGCACCGCATCGAGACGCGACCCCAGTTGTTCCAGCAAGAGATCCAACTGCTCCGCCTGGGCCACGGTGCGGGGAAATCCGTCGAACAAAAATCGATCGGCCCGGGTTGCGATCCAGTCGCCCACAAGCTCCATCACAAGCCCGTCCGGCACCAAAGCGCCCCGGCGGGTGTGGGTTGCGGCCTCCAAACCACGCGGGGTGGCACGGGCCAATTCATCCCGCAGAATCGCACCGGTGGAGGTGGCCGGGATTCCGAACGCGGCGGAAATTCTGGCGGACTGAGTGCCCTTGCCCGAAGCGGGGGGGCCGAGGAGAACGAGTCGCTGGTTCACGGCATCCCTCAGGTGCCGCCAAAATTGCCGAGGGCAAAAATCACAACCCCGGCGATGGCGATCACCGCGATGGTGACATAGAGCCAGAGCAGCGTATCGCTGCCGACCGAGGAGCCCACGCCGCCCTGGGTGCGGTCGAAGCGTCCGCGCAGGCGGCCCTTGCGGAGGAATCCGTCGTAATGGCGCTGGATGAGATGGGTTTCCACCTGGCGCATGGTGTCAAGGACCACGCCGACCATAATCAGGAGCGAAGTGCCGCCGAAAAACTGGGCCGTGATATAGGGCACCTGCATTTGCTGAGACAACATCTGGGGCAACACCGCGATGACGGTGAGGAAGATCGCCCCGGCAAAAGTGAGCCGGGTCATGGTGTGGTCGAGATAATCCGCAGTGGGCTGCCCGGGACGCACCCCGGGAATGTAGCCGCCGTATTTTTTGAGATCATCCGCGATCTGGACCGGCTGGAACTGGGTGGCCACCCAGAAATAGCTGAAGAAGAAAATCATCCCCGCGAAAAACAGATAATGCAGCCAGCCGGAAGTGAGCATCTGGGCAAACTGCTGGACCCACCCGACATTTTTGAAGGCGAGATTGGCGATGGTGGACGGGAAAATGAGCAGCGCCTGGGCGAAGATGATGGGCATGACACCCGCATAATTCACCTTGAGCGGCATATACTGGGTCTGGCCGCCATAGACCTTGCGGCCCACAACGCGCTTGGCGTACTGCACACTGATCCGGCGCTGCGCCTGGGTGACAGCGATGACCGCCGCGATCACAATCAGGAGAAACGCGATCATGAACACCAGCACCACGGGACTCACCTTGCTGGCGGCGTCGCCCGAGGGAACAAAGGTTTTCCAGGCCTGAATAAGCGCTGCGGGCAGGCGGGCCACGATACCGACCGTAATGATCATGGAAATACCGTTTCCGATGCCGCGTTCGGTGATCTGATCGCCCAGCCACATGAGAAACAGCGAGCCTGCCGTGAGCGTGATCACCGTAAGCAAGCGGAAGGCAAGTCCGGGATTCGCGACGAGGGGCATCCCGAGTTTTTCGATCGTCTCGGTGATGCCGGGCAGGAAAGGATTGGCCTGCGGACTCTCAAAAGAAAGCGCGAGCAGATAGCCCTGGAATATGCAGATAAACACCGTCGCATAGCGGGTGTACTGCATGATCTTCTGGCGTCCGCCGTCCTCCCGGGCCAGCCGCGAGAGCTGGGGAATCACGGCCGTGAGCAACTGGAGCATGATCGACGCGCTGATGTAGGGCATGATGCCCAGCGAGAAGATGGCGCAATTTTCCAGCGCACCGCCCGAGAAAAGGTTGAAGAGGGCGGCCACGCTGCCGCCCGACTGGGTGTTCACCTGGCTGGTGAACCACTCGCGCAGCACACCGGCGTTCACCCCGGGAGAGGTGATTGCCGCGCCGACCCGCACCACAACCAGAATGGCCAGGGTGAACAGGATCCGCCGACGCAGCTCGGGGATTTTGAAGGAATTGGCGAAGGCCGAAATCATCGGTAGCGGAAGACGGAAACCCGCCTCAGGAGGCTTTGTCCGGCCTGGAGTCGGGCAGGACCTTGGCCGGGCGGAGGATGACCGTGCCGCCGGCTTTCTCAATTTTCTCACGGGCCGCCTCGCTCACCTTGTCGGCTTCGACGGTGAGTTTCCTGAGAAGCTCTCCACGGCCCAAAATCTTGATTCCATCGACGTCGCCGCGAACGAGCCCCCGGGAGCGAAGGCTGGCTTCGTGGACATTGTCACCGTCCTCAAATGTATTGAGATCATCCAGATTCACGATGCCGTAAAACGTCTTGAATGCGGCGTTGTTGAATCCGCGCTTGGGCAGACGACGGATGAGGGGCATCTGGCCGCCCTCGAATCCGATGCGGATGCTTCCGCCGGAACGGGCTTTCTGGCCTTTGTGACCCTTGCCGCTGGTCTTGCCGTGGCCGGAGCTTTCACCGCAGCCGAGGCGTTTGGTCCGGTGCTTCGCGCCGGGACGTGGTTGGAGAGAGTGGAGTCGCATGATATCAGTTGGAAGTTGTGGGCTGCGGAGCGGGCTGCGAGCGTTTGATGCCGCGGAGTTTGAACACTTCATCGCGTCCGCGCAGGGTGGCGAGGGCGGCGAGGGTGGCTTTCACCACGTTGGCGTGATTATTGGAGCCGAGACTCTTGGCGAGCACGTCGCGGATTCCGGCCGCCTCCACCACAGCGCGCACGCCGCCGCCGGCGATGATGCCGGTGCCGGGGGACGCGGGACGCAGAAGAACGCGTCCGCCGCAATGCTCCCCGACGGCCTCATGCGGGATGGTGTTTTCCGCGATGGCCACCGGTTTCATGGATTTGCGGGCGGCGTCGGAAGCTTTGCGGATGGCTTCGGAGACTTCGTTCGCCTTGCCAAATCCGCAACCCACCTTGCCCTTGTGATCCCCGGCCACGATGAGCGCACTGAAACTGAATCGGCGTCCGCCTTTCACCACCTTGGCGCATCGGTTGATGAACACCACTTTTTCGGTGGTATCGCTTTTGGGTTCTCCGCTGTTTTTCGCGGAGTCGGAGCGGTTGGGGCGGGAAGGTCTGCCGGTGCGGGGTTCGGATGCCATAATGTCTGCGGTTGCGGTCGGGATGAAAAACTGGGTTGGGACTTGTGTCGTGCGGGTTTAGAAATCGAGTCCGCCGGTGCGGGCGGCATCGGCGAGGGCTTTGACCTTGCCGTGATAGAGCAGTCCGCCGCGATCGAACACGACTTTCTTGATATTTTTTGTGAGGCTGCGTTCGGCGACCAGTTTCCCGACCTTCTCGGCTCCGCCGATGTTGGGGCGGACCTTGGTTCCGGATTTGATGCCCTTCTCGGTGGTCTGGACCGCGACGAGTGTGCGCCCGTCGGTGTCGTCGATGACCTGGGCATAGATATGCTGGCCGGTGAAATGCACGCTGAGGCGCGGACGTTCGGTGGTGCCGACGACGCGTTTGCGGATGCGTGCGTGGCGGATGGTTTGCTGGCTGCGGGCGGACATGGTGTGGGATCGGGTTATTGGACAGTCTTGCCTTCCTTGCGGCGGACGACTTCGTCGGAGTAGCGGACACCCTTGCCTTTGTAGGGCTCGGGCGGGTAATAACCGCGCACATCGGCGGCGAACTGGCCGACGAGCTGGCGGTCCGTGCCTTCCACGGAGATTTTGGTGTTGTCGGCAACCACGACCTTCAGCGCATCCGGGATGGGATGGTTGATGGGGTGTGATTTGCCGAGGGCGAGATTGAGGAACTTGCCCTGCACGGCGGCCTTGAAGCCGACGCCCTGGATTTCCAGGTTGCGGCGGAATCCGGCGCTCACGCCAGTGACCATGTTGTTGACGAGGCTGCGGGAGAGTCCATGAAGCGCCTTGGTGCGCTTGCTCGAATCGGCGGGGCTGAAGCGCACCTTGCCGTCCTCGATTGCCATCTGGATTTCACGGGGCAGCGTCCAGGAGAGTTTGCCTTTAGGCCCTTCGACCACGACATCGCCCTGTGCGCCGACGGAGACTTTCACCTTGTCGGGGAGCGGAATTTCTTTGTTGCCAATACGGGACATGAGTTTCGGGAATCGGTTGGGTGTTGAAAATTACCAGACGTAGGCAAGCAGTTCGCCCCCCACATTCTGTTTGCGGGCGTCGCGGTCGGTAAGGATGCCGCTGGAAGTGGAGAGGATGGCGATGCCCATGCCATTGAGCACACGGGGCACATCCTGGGCACCGACGTAGCGGCGCAGGCCGGGACGGCTCACGCGCTTGATGCCGGTGATCGCCGGAGTACGGTTGACAAATTTGTTGGTGATCCTGATCTGCGGAACCTGGCCGCCGGTCTCCACTTCGTAGGCGGCGATGTACCCCTCCGCCTTGAGGATGCGGGTCATCTCGACCTTCATCTTGGAGTAGGGCACCTGGAGCGTTTCCAGACGGGCGCTGCGGGAATTGCGAAGCCGGGTAAGGAAATCGGCGATGGGATCGGTGACGTTGCTCATGAATTCAGATGTTGGGTGCGGTCAAAAAGGGCGGAGAGTATGCGGCAGGTTCAGCGGAGAATCAAGCGGCGTTGGAGGTTTTTTTCAGGCGGTCGCTGAAGGGGAAACCCAGCTCGGCAAGCAGGGACTTTGCCTCGGCATCGGTCGTGGCGGAGGTCACGATGCTCACATCGAATCCGATATTGCGTTTGATGCGGTCCAACTCGATCTCGGGGAAAATGCTCTGGTCCTTCACACCCAGGGTGTAGTTGCCGTTGCCGTCGAAGGCTTTGGGCGAGACCCCTCGAAAATCGCGGATGCGCGGCAGGGCCGCCGAGATGAACCGCTCGAGAAACTCATACATCCGGCGGCCGCGCAGAGTGACCTTGGCGCCGATGGCCTGTCCCTGACGCAGTTTGAAATTGGAAATGCTCTTCTTGGCGATGGTCTCGGCGGGGTTCTGGCCGGAGATGGTTGCGAGTTCCTTCTTGGCCTCGTCCAGCGCGAGCTTCACCTCGGGCGCGGATGCGACGCTGGTATTGATGACCACCTTCACGACTTTGGGCACCTGCAGGACATTGCGGTAGCCGTGTTTCGCCACCAGGGCGGGAATGACGCGTTCTTTGTAGTGTTTGTAGAGGAGTGTTTCCATATGCGTGGGCCGAATGCGGCACCTGGGCTTTGTCAGGCGTCTTTGGTGGCGCCCTTGGCGGATTTTTCGGGTTTGGATGTCTTTTTGTCGGCAACGACCTCCACTTTTTTCACGTTGGAAATGTGGACGGGCCCCTCGCGCTCAATGATGGCGCCGTTGGGGTGGTCCTGGGATTTGCGGACATGCTTCTTGATCATGCGCACTCCCTCGATGAGGACGCGCCCCTTTTCGGGAATCACCTGGAGAATCTTGCCGGTGGCACCCCTGTGGGCTCCGGATATCACGACGATTTCGTCGCCTTTGTTCACATGGGTGTGGATGCGGCTCATAGGACCTCCGGGGCAAGGGATACAATTTTCATGAAATTCTTTTCGCGCAGCTCGCGGGCGACCGGTCCAAAAATGCGGGTGCCGCGGGGGTTCTGATCCTTGTCGATCACAACAATGGCGTTGCTGTCGAAGCGGAGGACCGATCCATCGGCGCGCTTGATGGGCGCCTTGGTGCGGACGACCACGGCGCGGACCACGTCGCCTTTTTTCACCGTCCCCTTGGGGGAGGCTTCCTTGATGTTGGCGGTGATGATGTCACCGACACGGGCCGTGGGGGAGGCCTTGCCGATGACGCCGATCATGGAGGCGATGCGGGCCCCGCTGTTGTCGGCTACGTCGATTCTGGAACGAAGTTGGATCATGGCAGTGAATGGAAAAGGGTCAGGCGTTTTCGCTCGTGGCGGCGAGAATCGGGTTGGCCACGCGGGTGATCTCCAACAGACGCCAGCGTTTGAGCTTGCTCAGCGGGCGGGTCTCGATGATGCGGACCACATCGCCCACGCGGGCTTTGTTCTCCTCGTCGTGGACGTGGAATTTCACGGTCTTTTTGACAATCTTGCCGAAGCGGGGATGCGGGACGCGGCTCACGGTTTCCACGACGATGGTTTTGGCCATCTTGACGGAGACGACAGTGGCGGCGCGGCTTTTGCGCAGGCCGCGATCCTTGGCGGCGGCGGGAGATTCGGTGGTGGCGGTGGAGGTCATGGTCAGGCTTTCGGGGCGGCGGCGGCCTGGTTGCGGCGTTCGCTCAGGATGGTTTCGATGCGGGCGACATCGCGGCGGATGTCTTGGAGGATGCTGGGTTTTTCGAGCTGTCCGCTGGTCTTCTGCACCCGGAGGTTGAAGTGCTCGTGGCGGAGCTCGCGTTTGCGGGCGAGCAGTTCGTCGTTGCTGAGTTCGCGGACTTCGGTGATTTTCATGACTTCAGGGTATGGGATGCCTCAGGCGGCGGCGTGGTGCCGGGAGATGAATTTCGTCCGGACCGGCAGTTTGTTGGCGGCGAGGCGGAGGGATTCGCGGGCGAGGGACTCGGGAACACCGTCCAGTTCGAAGAGGATGTTGCCGGGGCGCACAGTGGCGACCCAGTACTCGGGCTGGCCCTTGCCTTTGCCCATCCGGGTTTCCGGCGGGCGGGACGTCACCGATTTGTCGGGGAAAATCCGGATCCAGAGTTTGCCCTTGCGTTTCATGTTGCGGGTCACCGCGACACGGGCCGCTTCGATCTGGGTGCTGGTGATCCAGGCGCGTTCGAGGGTCTGAAGACCGAACTCGCCGAAATCGATCCGCACATTGCGCGAGGCGGTGCCGGCGCGGCTGCCGCGCTGCGTCTTGCGGTACTTCACTCGTTTGGGCATCAAAGGCATGGCGTGTTACTCCGGAAAAATCTGGGTTGGATTGGAAAGGGTTGGCGGAATCAGGCGGCGGGAAGCGGGGCGGTCTCGGCGATGGGCGCTTTGGACTCGGTGGTTTCGGGCTTCTCGATTTCTTCTTTTTTGCAGATCCAGCATTTCACGCCGATCTTGCCATAGACAGTGTTGGCTTCCGCGAACCCATAGTCGATGGGGGTGCGCAGCGTGTGCAGCGGAATCTTGCCTTCGCGATACCATTCCGCGCGGGAAATTTCCGCGCCACCGAGGCGTCCGGCGCAGCGGATCTTGATGCCCTGGGCACCGAATTCCATGGTGGTCTGGATGACTTTTTTCATCGCGCGGCGGAAGGAAATCCGGCGCTCGATCTGCATGGCCACGTTCTCGGCCACGAGCTGGGCGTCGAGTTCGGGGGTCTTGATTTCCTGAATGTCGATCTTGACCGATTTGCCGCTGGCCAGATTGCTGATTTCGCGGGTCATGTTCTCGATCTCGGCACCCTTGCGTCCGATCACGATGCCGGGGCGGGCGGTGAAGATGGTCACCCGCAGGCTGTTCCAGGCGCGCTCGATGAAAACACGGGAGACTGCGGCGGCCGCCAGTTTTGTTTTCACAAAATTGCGGATCTTGAGGTCGGCCTGCAGAAACTCAGGCAGCTCTTTTTTGGTGGCGAACCAGCGCGAACGCCAGTCGTGGTTGACGACAAGGCGGAAGCCGATCGGATTGACTTTTTGTCCCATGGTGGTGGTTGGTTCAGGCTTGGGTTTCGGCGGCGGCGGGCGCGGCGGCCTCTGCTGCGGCGGGCGCGGGAGCCGGTGCGGGCTTGGTCGCGCGGGGTTTCCGGGTGGTGTTCTTCTTCCCGGTGGAACGCTTGCGGGGTTCCGGAATCGGGATTTCGTCGGTGAGAGTGATGCGGATATGGGCCGTGCGTTTGCGGATCGGGCCGGCACTGCCCCGGGCGCGGGGGCGGAAGCGCTTGATGGTGGCGCCTTCGCCAACCACAGCCTCTTTCACCACGAGGGTCTCGGGCTTGAGGTTGTTGTTGTTCTCGGCGTTGGCCACCGCGCTCTTGAGGGTTTTCTGGATGAGTCCCGCCGCCTTTTTGGGGGTGAACGCAAGGATGTCGAGGGCGGCCGCGACGGGCAGTCCCTGAATCTCGCGTGTCACTTCCCGGGCTTTGAAGGCCGAGATGCGCGCGTGTCTGTATATGGCTTGAACCTGCATAATGTTTAATTGGTTTCCACCCGAAGGCGGTCTCCTACTTGAATTTTTGTGTCGTCGGACTGGAGAGATTGAATCACGGCGCCGCAGAGTTTTTCCCGGACATCCACCACCCGGAGCAGCCCGATCCGGGAGTCGCCCCGCCACACCCCGAAAGGCATGCCGATTTTGACCCCCTGTCCGGCACCCATGTTGGCGACGATCAGTGAATATTCCTCTTTCACACTGATCACCATGCCTTCGGTGAGGCCGGGATCCACCGGAGCGGCTTCGGCAACTTCCCCACCGGGTGAACCGAGGGTTTCGTTGGCGCCCCGGAGAGCGGACTCGACCTCGAGCAATGCCCCCGGGTCGGCCCCGGTGGCGGTGGGAAGGTAGCGCACGACCGCCTCGGCCAGCCGCACCAGCCGGTCCCGGATCCGCAGTTTTTCCTCGTTTTCGAGCTGCAAATCCCGCACCGCGCCAAGCAGACGCTGTTCGAGAGGGCCTCGGTCCGGGTCCGCCGATTCCAAACCGAGCGCCTCCATTTGGAGTTTTAGCTCGGTGGTGAGTCGGCGGAAGACTTCGGCTTCCTGATTGGCAAACGCGACGCTGTGGGTGAGCGCCCGGATGGTTTCCCGGGCTGTCTCCAGTTCGCGGCGCAGGGATTGGTTGTCCTGCACCACGGACTGCAGCGTGAGCCGCGTTTCCGCAAATTCAATCTCTTTATCTGACAAAGAACTGGTCCCTTGTCCGGCGAGCCTTGCGGCCAGTGCCAGACACATCCCCCCTGCCGCCCAACCAGCAGGAAGTGTGAATTTCATAGTTGTGTTACTTGGTTACTTTCGCGGTGTGCGACCCGTGTTTCTTGAATGTGCGGGTCGGTGAAAACTCGCCCAGCTTGTGGCCGACCATGTTTTCGGTGACAAAAACCGAGAGAAACGCCTTCCCGTTGTGGACGAGAAAGGTGTGTCCCACGAAATCGGGGGTGATGAGGGAATTGCGCGACCAGGTTTTGATCGGCTTTTTGACGCCTGCCTCGTTGACCTTGTCGATTTTCTCGAGCAGGCGATTCGGAACAAACGGACCTTTTTTGAGTGATCTGGCCATGGCGGATTGCTGGGATTATTTCTTGGCCTTGCGGCGCTGAACGATGAGGCTGTTGCTGGGTTTGTGTTTCCGGCGGGTTTTGAATCCTTTGGCGAGCTGGCCCCACGGGCTGACCGGGTGGTGGCGTCCGCCGCCGCCCTTGCTCTTGCCCTGGCCGCCGCCCATCGGGTGATCGATGGGGTTCATGACCATGCCGCGCACGTGGGGGCGGCGTCCCTGCCAGCGTGTGCGTCCCGCCTTGCCGGAGGCGACGTTCATGTGGTCGGTGTTGCCGACCTGGCCGATGGTCGCGTAGGAGGTCTCGTGAATCTTCCGGATTTCACCGGAGGGCATTTTCACCAACGCATATCCGGCCTCGCGGTTGCTCAGGATGACCTGCTGACCGGCGCTGCGGGCGATCTGACCGCCGCGGCCCGGGGTGAGTTCGACATTGTGGATCGAGGTGCCCAGGGGAATTTTGGAAAGCGGCATCGCGTTGCCCAATTCCGGCGCGACATTCTCGCCGGCACTCACCCTGGCTCCGACTTTGAGTCCGACGGGCGAGAGGATGTAGGCTTTCACGCCATCCGTGTATTGAATGAGGGCGATCCGGGCGGAACGGTTGGGATCATACTCGATCCCCACCACCACGGCTTCCATGTCGCGTCGGGTGCGCTTGAAATCAATCTTGCGATAATGCCGCTTGTGGCCGCCGCCGATGTGGCGCGAGGTGAGTCGTCCGGCATTGTTGCGTCCGCCGGTTTTGTGCAGGGGCTCGAGAAGGGATTTCTCGGGCTTGCTCTTGGTGATTTCGTCGAAAGCGGGCAGTTGCTTGAAGCGCTGCGTGGGAGTCAACGGTCTGAAAGTTTTGATTGCCATGGCTGGTTCGGTGGTGCGGAGGAGAGAAAAAGGGCGCGATATCTATCTGTGAATCAACGGAGTTGAAAGAGAAATTTTTCTGCGCGAGTGTTCCTGGCTGAAAATCAGGCCAGATCGATCTTTTCTCCTTCCTTGAGTTGGACGACGGCTTTTTTCCAATGGCTGGTCCGTCCGTAATCGGCCTTGCGCTCGCGCTTGGCTTTCCCCGCGTAATTGCAGGTGTTCACGGAGACGACTTTCTTTCCGAAAAGCGTCTGGATGGCTTCCTTGATCTGGAGCTTGTTGGCGCGGGGATCGACCTCGAACACGTAGCGGTTGGATTTCTCCTGCAGCAGCGTGGCTTTTTCCGAGAGCCGGATCCGGCGGATGATGGTGGCCGGGTCGTTCATTTGTCAGAGGTCCTTTCGGCGAGTTTGCCCAGCGCGTCGCGGGCGATGAGGATTTTTTTGAATGCGAGCAGATTCTCAGTGTTGACTTCGTCCGCCGTCGTGAGGAGTACCGGCCCGATGTTGCGCGCGGCCTTGTAGGTCGCCTCATCGAAGGCCAATGCGATCACCAGCACTTTCTCGGCGTCCGTGTGACCCTTGAGCAGCGCCACAAAGTCTTTGGTCCTCGGCGCACTCACGGCCACTTCGTCCACGAGCAGCACGTCGCCGGCGAGAATCCGCGCGCTGAGCGCTTTGAGGAAAGCCAGACGACGGACGGTTTTGGAGACTTTCTTGGAATAATCCCGGGGATGGGGCCCGAACACCACTCCGCCGCCGCGCCAGACCACCGAGGACTTGTATCCCGCGCGGGCGCGTCCGGTGCCCTTTTGGCGCCAGGGTTTCGCGCCGGAACCGGAAACTTCCGCCTTGGTCTTCGTGCTGGCGGTGCCGCTGCGGCGGTTGGCGCGCATGGCGACCACCGCGTCGTGGACCGCTTGTGTGCCGCGGCCATTTTCAATGATGGCGATTTTGGCCTCGCGGGCCCGATCAGGTGTGAAAAGCGTTGCGCTCATGGAAAATTACTTGGCCTCCGGGGTGACGGGCTTCTTCTTTGAGGGGCGGACGACGACATACGATCCGTTGGGACCGGGCACGGCGCCAGAAATGAGGATCACATTGTCCTGCTCGCGGACGGCGACGATCTGGAGATTCTGGACCGTGACCCTGCGGTCGCCCATGTGTCCGGGCATGCCCATGTTTTTCCAGGTGCGCCCGGGTGTCGAACGGTTGCCGATGGCACCGTTGCGGCGGTGCATTTTCGATCCGTGCGAGGCGCCCTGGCCGTCGAAGTTGTGCTTCTTCATGACACCCTGGAACCCCTTGCCCTTGGAGCGGCCGATCACATCGACGAACTGTCCCTGCTTGAAGCGGTTCACCGAGAGATCCAACTGCTCCTCAACGGCGGCGCCGTCGGGCAGGCGAAATTCACGCACCAGTTTTTTGGGTTCGGATCCGGCCTTTTGGAAATGGCCGGCCATGGGTTTGGTGATTCGCTGGGGCTTTTGCGTGGCGAACCCGACCTGGATGGCCGAATAGCTGTCCTTGTCTGCGGTTTTGACCTGAAGCAGCGTGTTGCCGCCGGCTTCGATCACTGTGACAGGAGTGGAGTTGCCGCTCTCGTCATAGACGCGGGTCATCCCGATCTTGCGTCCTAGAAGTCCGATGCTCATGATATTTTGGGCAGGGTGGAAAGTGTGTGCTGCGCGGAGAGTGGCGGTCAGATCTTGATGCTGATGTCCACTCCGGCGGGGAGGTTGAGTTTCTTGAGTTCATCCACCGTCTTGGCCGTGGGCTCGATGATGTCGAGCAGGCGCTTGTGGGTGCGGATCTCAAACTGCTCCATGGATTTCTTGTCCACGTGCGGGGAGCGGTTGACGGTGAAGCGTTCGATGCGGGTGGGCAGCGGGATGGGTCCCGCAACCTGCGCACCCGTGCGTTTGGCTGTCTCGACGATGTCCTGCGAGGACTGGTCCACACTGCGCGAGTCGAAACTCTTGAGGCGGATGCGGATTCTTTGGCCGGTGGTCATAGGTGTGTGTTCTTTCCGGGTTGAAAATCAGGATTTCTGGTCGAGCACGGCGGCGACCATCTGGGTGGGAACCTGCTCGAAATGCGAAGGCTCCATGGAGTAGGATGCGCGGCCCTTGGAGAGCGAACGGATCGCCGTCGCATAACCGAACATCTCGGCCAGGGGCACTTCCGCATTGATGGCGCTGACAATGTTTTTCGACTCGATGCCGACGATCTTGGCGCGGCGGCGGTTCAGATCGCCCATGATGTCGCCCTGATACTCGTCGGGCACCACGGCCTCGACCTTCATGATCGGTTCCAGCAGGATCGGTTTGCCGTTTTTAAAGGCGTCTTTCATCGCGAAGATCGCCGCCAGCTTGAACGCCATTTCATTGGAGTCCACGTCGTGGTAGCTGCCGTCGATGATGTCCACATGGACATCGATCACCGGATAGCCGCCCACAATGCCGTTGAGCATGGATTCATTGATGCCCTTGATGCAGGCCGGAATGTATTCCTTGGGAATGGTTCCGCCGACGACTTTGTTCTCAACGGTGAGCCCCTTGCCACGCTCGTTGGGGGTCATCTGAACGATCACGTGGCCATATTGGCCGCGTCCGCCCGACTGCTTGATCAGCTTGCCCTCGCCCTTGGCGGGTGCGGTGAGCGTCTCGCGGTAGGCGATCTGCGGTTTGCCGGAATCGGCCTCGACCTTGAACTCACGCATGAGACGGTCGCGGATGATCTCCAGATGCAGCTCGCCCATGCCGGCAATGATCGTCTGGCCCGTGTCTTCGTTGGTGAACACGCGGAAGGTCGGATCCTCCTCGGCCAAACGCTGCAGGGCGGTCGCCATTTTTTCCTGATCCACCTTGGTCTTGGGCTCGATAGCCATCGAAATGACCGGATCGGGGAAGGAGGGCGGTTCCAGCAGGATCGGGAAATCTTCGTCGCAAAGCGTGTCACCCGTCGTGATGTTCCGGATGCCGACGATGGCGGCGATGTCGCCCGAGTAACACACGTCGATGTCCTGGCGCTTGTCGGCCTGGATCTGGATGAGGCGGCTGATGCGCTCGCGGCGTCCGGTGCGCGGATTGAGCACGGTATCGCCTTTGCTGAGTTTGCCGCGATACACGCGGAAGAAAACAAGCTTGCCGACGAAGGGATCACTCCAAAGTTTGAATGCGAGCGAGCAGAACTTGCCATTGTCGTCGGCCTCGGCGAACCGCTCGGAGGCGTCATCCGGGTCCTGGCCTTTGGCGGGCGGAATATCGAGAGGTCCGGGCAGATAATCAATCACCGCATCCACAAGATACTGGACGCCCTTGTTTTTGAATGCGGATCCGCCGGCAACCGGCACGAACTTGTTCGCAATGGTCTGGCGGCGGATGGCGGCTTTGAGGATCGGGACCGTGATTTCTTTCTCTTCGAGGAAGAGCATGCCCACCTCGTCGTCGAGATCGCACATCTGCTCGATGAGATCCTGATACGCCGCCTTGGCCATGTCCTCATGATCCGCAGGAATTTCGGTCACTTCGTAGGTGGATCCCATGCTGTTGTCATCCATGTAAATGACGGCTTTTTGGTTCACCACGTCGATCTGACCCTTCAGATAATCCTCGCGGCCCAGCGGAATGAGAATCGGCCAGGCATTCGCCCCGAGTTTGGACCGCATGCTCTCCACCGCCGCGTCGAAATCGGCTCCGGTGCGGTCCATTTTATTCACAAAAGCAATCCGGGGAACCCCGTATTTGGTGGCCTGACGCCACACTGTCTCGGACTGGGGCTGGACACCCGCCACACCGCAGAACACCGCGATGGCTCCATCCAACACCCGCAGGGAACGCTCGACCTCGGCCGTGAAATCCACGTGGCCCGGGGTGTCGATGATGTTGACCCGCATGTTGATGCCCTCATACTGCTTGAACACGCCCGGCTCGGGGCGCTGCAGCCAACTGCAAGTGGTCGCGGCGGAGGTGATGGTGATGCCGCGCTCGCGCTCCTGCTCCATCCAGTCGGTGACCGTCGTGCCCTCATGCACCTCACCGATCTTGTGGATCATTCCCGTGTAGAAAAGAATGCGCTCGGTGAGCGTCGTCTTGCCGGCATCGATGTGGGCGGCGATCCCGATGTTGCGGGTGCGCTCCAAGGGAAAATTTCGATCCGGGGAATTGGGATTCGCGGAAGTCTTGGCGGGTGCGTTGGCTGACATGGTTCAGGTCCCTTGGCGGGGCGTCTCGGTGTGAATCGTAGGGAGCGGGTTGAAAATGGTGGGTGGATTACCAGCGGAAATGGGCAAACGCACGGTTGGCCTGGGCCATCTTGTGCATGTCATCGCGCTTTTTAATGGCGTTGCCCTGGCCGGAAGCGGCCTCTTTAAGTTCGGCGGCAAGCGCTTTTTCCATCGGAATCCCCTTGCGCTTGTTGGCAAACCCGACGATCCAGCGCATGGCGAGCGAGATCTGGCGGTCCGGAGCGACTTCCATGGGGACCTGGTAGGTGGCGCCACCGACCCGGCGGGACTTGACTTCGAGACGCGGCTTCACGTTCTCGATGGCCTTGTTGAGCGTCTCCAGCGGATCGACCACATCGGTTCCCTCGCGGGACTTCTCGATCGCACCATACACGATACGCTCGGCGATGGATTTGTTGCCATCCTGCATGGTGGTGCTGATGAGCTTGGCCACGAGCGGGCTCGCGTAGCGGCCGTCGATGCGGATTTCTTTTTTGATGACTCGGCGTCTGCGGGACATGGATTGTAAAAAGGTTGGGGCTCCTGGAAGTCGGGATGGTTATTTCTTTTTCTTCTTGGCTCCGGCATCTTCCTGGCCGGGTTTCGGACGCTTCGCGCCGTATTTCGAGCGGCTGCGGCGCCGCCCATCCACTCCGAGACTGTCCAGAGTGCCACGGACAATGTGGTAACGCACACCGGGAAGATCCTTCACACGACCGCCGCGCACGAGAACAATCGAGTGCTCCTGGAGGTTGTGCCCTTCACCGGGGATGTAGGCGATCACTTCATCCCCGTTGGTGAGGCGGACCTTCGCCACTTTGCGCAGGGCGGAGTTTGGCTTCTTGGGGGTGCGCGTCATCACCTGCACACACACGCCACGGCGCTGCGGACAGGATCTGAGCGCGGGAGATTTGGTCTTTACGACCACTTTCTTCCGTCCTTTGCGAACTAGTTGGTTGATTGTCGGCATTGAAATCAGGGATTGGTTTTATTCGTGTGGCAAAAATCGCGCCTGACATGGGTTGCATGCGGTCGCATAATCAAAGCCTTTCCCGGTGTCGCGGATACGGAGAGTATCCACTCGGCCAAACCCGCCTGATGTTAAAGGCGGTCTCTGGCCGGACACTCTTCCGGAGCCGAAGTCACGAGGAAGAAAACCCCGCTCGGGCCAACTTGTCAGCGTTTGCTTTCAAAGCGAGCCGGTTGCGGGGAACGCGGAATATAGGGACCGGTTTTTTTGATGCAAGAGAATTTTTATCTTTTTTTTGAAATAATTTCCCCCTGCCGCTTGAGACAAGCAGGAACTGGTGAAAAAGGTGAGGGCCATCGACCCGGTGATCCAAAGTGTTGGGACAGTGCTCATCGATAGCGGGTTCGTGAGCGGGGCGGCGATCCAAGAGGTCGAACGCTCGAGGGAAGATGGCGGGGCTGCCCCGGTGGTGCTCGCGGCCATCAAGCGTGAGCACCATCATCGCAGCGTGGCCGACTTGGAGAAAAAAGAGGATCCGCCCGCACTGGGAGAAGAAGCCAGCTTCAGCGAGAAAATGGCCCATCGAGTGGCTACCAAAGAGGGGCGGGCAAGATACAAGCAGAGGCAGCAGACCATCGAACCGGTTTTCGGAATTATCAAAGAGGCCATCGGGTTCCGCAGGTTTAGTCTGCAGGGGCAGGGAAAGGTTGCCTTGGAATGGACTTTGGTCTGCGTGTCCTACAATCTGCGCCGCCTCCACCGCCTGGTGAATATCAAAACACAAAATATCACCCCGGCATGGTCCTGCTAGGAGGGAAACGCCCTCATCCCGTGACCTTGCCGAGCGAAAATCGAGCGAACTTCAGCCTCGTTCCGCTTCCCCGGCTCTCCGAAATCAAAAAGTGATCACCAAACCAAAAAAATCGCAAATCGGCGGCTTTTTTCGCTCGTTTTTTAGTCCGACAAGCTGCTAGCCCACTCCCATGAACCGCCGCGAAATTATTGTCTCCGCACTGCTCGCCCTCGCCTGCGTGATCGCCCTGATCGCCGCCGTGGGGTCGCTCCACAAAAAAACCGGCCAACACGGAATGCGCGGTGTGATCACCGAAAAGCAATTCACCCCGATGCGCGAGACCCAGATCACCATTGGATCCAAGGGCGTGGACGCCCGCCATCGCGAGGGCGAATACCGGTTCACCGTGCGGGTGAAGGAATCCGGCCGCGACTATCACGTGTGGGTGGACAAGCGTGTCTATGACGAACACCGCGAGGGCGATTCGTACTTTTTTCTGCGCCCACCGGCTCCCCCATCGGAATCAAACCGCTGAGGACGGGGTTTCCGGACAAGAAGCGATTCCAGCGTGGCGACAAGATTTGGAAACGAGGGCCAGCCGCCCGGACAGGTTGGAATTATCTTGCCGATTCCGGTGTTCTCATCAAGATTCCCCCCCCTCCACCGCCCCCCATGAAGAAACTGGCTCTCGTCCTTCTCGCATTTCTCTCCCCCCTCCCCTGCTCCGCCGCCCAAACAGCCGATGCCCCGGCGCCGGACGCAGCCTCGATCCTTGCGGCGCTGGATACTCTGGAACAAAAGCACCGGGAAACCCGTGAGGCCGGTGTTTCGGCGGTTATCAAAAAAGTGCAGGATGCCTCGAGAACACCCGCCTCCGCGATAGATCTCTACGAGCAGGCCGTAATGGGCACTCAATTCGCCGGACTCACCCGTGAAAACGGCAAGTTTAAGGAGTGGAAGGAGAAAGAGACCAACAAACTCCGCGATAAAAACTTCGCCACTGCGCTGCAATTTCATCTGACCTATCTGGCGATCACGCTCAAGGCTGCCGGCTCGGGCAAGCCTGAGTTACTCGTGCCGGATCTGATCAACTACACCGGGGATGTGTGGAAGGCGGACCCGGAAGTCCTGGCCCAGCGCGAGTGGATGGGACGCTCCGTTTCGGAGGGCATTTTCCCGCAGGCATTTCAGTTGCAGGGAGTTTTTACTGGATCGGACAAATGGGAGATGAATCCAGGCAATGTGGACGGTATTTTTCAGAAAACCATCCTGCCGACACTCCGCAAAGCAAAGGATACTCGGGCACTCACCTACTGGGACCGCCGGATCGAACTCCGCAGCGAGCAGCAAAAGGAATCCGGACGCGCCTTCGATTCCGGGAGGTTTGAAACGCTGGAATTGCCCGGACTCTACTGGCAGCGGGCACAGGAGTACCGACATCTCGATCAACCCAACCGTGCACTCTCAGAAATGATCTCAGTGATCCGCAAATATCCCGACCATCCCGATCTGCCAAAATGGGTCTCGGACATTCGGGCCGCGCTCAAGTCGGCGGCGCCCACTGCCCCGGCCGAGGGCCAATAATCCGGCCCGGAGCCCACGCGCCGCAGACCCTCCCGCGCGGACGGATTTCTAGGGCAATGCTGGATGTCGCCCCTCAAGACACTTTCTGGAGTCCCTATCGAGCAACGCCGCAATGAACGATGTAGCTCCGAAAATTGCTTTTTTTCTGGAGGGTCAGACTCCTGTCCTGACCTGCTTGAGAGAGGCGATTGATAATTGATGAATGACGATTTTTGATTTTTGATGGGAGGACGATGACACCCCAAATCC
>DYRR01000149.1 GCA_020718605.1 Chthoniobacter flavus
ATCTGCGCGATGTGCTCACCCGCCTGCCCGGGATGACCAACTGGCAAATCTCCACCGTGACACCGGCGGCGTGGGCGAAAAGCCGGAAAGCAAGGCCGGGAAAACAAGACGCGGCATGAACAGAGAGACGTCATAGGTCAGAGAGTATGACCCCTCTGACCTCTTTACCAGTGGTGCAGGAAATGACGCTTACAATTGATTGCGCTGCATTCAGCCTGAACGCTATTACCCTTTATGACGAAGTGGGACAGAAGTCTGGCCGTATCAAGGAAGGCTTTGCCTCATATTGCAGGTTGCTCTTGGCACTCCATTCCAAGCAGGAAGCGGAAATCATCGCGCGAGATCGCGGCGGAGCCGGTGGCGGAGACGGAGCCCGAGAGGATGCGCTCGAACAGTGCGGTCTTGCGTTGTTTGAGTTCCATCATTTTCTCCTCGATGGTGTGCCGGACGAGCAGGCGGTGGATGAACACGCCACGGGTCTGGCCGATGCGGTGGACACGGTCGGAGGCCTGATTTTCCACGGCGGGATTCCACCACGGATCGAGATGGAACACGTAGGTGGCGCGTGTGAGATTGAGTCCGGCCCCGCCGGTCTTGAGGCTCACGAGAAAGACGCCCGGTCCTTTGCCCGACTGGAAATCGCCCACGAGCTTTTTGCGGGTGTTCATCGGCGTGGAGCCGTCCATGCGCTGGAAGACGATCCCCTCGCGCGTGAGGGCACGATCGAGTGTGTCGAGCGCTTTCACAAACTGTGAGAAAACCAGCGCGGCGTGCCCTTCGTCGGTGAGCTCCCGGAGTTGGTCGATGAGGAATGCCATCTTCGGTGAATCGCCCCGATAGGCCGGATCGAGCAGGGCCGGTGAAACGCAGATCTGCCGGAGCCGCGTAAGTGCGGCCAGCGCAATGATGCCCGCCTGCGCGGCCGGACGGTCGGCATAGGCCTCCAGCACCTCGGCGCGCACCTCGCCCACGGCGCGGGTGTAGAGTTCGCGCTGGACGGGGTCGAGATCCAGGAGGATGTCGCGCTCGGATTTCGGGGGGAGTTCCTTGAGAATCCGTTCTTTCGTGCGGCGCAGGACAAAGGGTTTGGCGCGGGAAAGCAGGCTGCCGCCCTGTTTTAGATTGTCCCGGAACTTTTCGTAGGACCCGAATAACCCGGGCAGGGCGAGTTCCAGAATGGCAAAATATTCCCCCGCGTGATTTTCCATCGGCGTCCCGGTGAGACAGAGCCGGAACCGTCCGTCCAGGCGCCGCATGGCCTTGGCGCGCTCGCCCGCGATATTCTTCACCGCCTGGGCCTCGTCGAACACGATCACGTTGAAAGGGATTTTCTCTAGCACCTCCATGTCGCGCCGGGCGAGTTCGTAGGACGTGAGCACCACCGCGCCCGGCGGGAACTTTGTGTGGCGGGTCGCACCCGAATATTCGAGCACTTCGAGGTCCGGATAAAAAGTGGCGATCTCGTGACGCCAATTGAAGATCAGGGTGGGGGGAAGGACGATGAGATGCGGAAGACGGTTGTCAGTCGGCGCCGCTTCGTGGATGGAAGCCAGCAGGGCGATGGTTTGCAGGGTTTTTCCCAGCCCCATGTCATCCGCCAGACACGCGCCAAACCGATGTTCGTAAAGAAACGCGAGCCACTCAAAGCCCCGCTGCTGATAATCGCGCAGAGTCGCCCGAAGCCCCGCCGGGAGCGGGCGCTCGGGAATGCCTTCAAAGGAAAGCAGCGCTTCGAAGGTTGCGCGCTGTGCGGCGGGCAGTTCGCAGCGGATGCCGTCCTCGCGTAGAGCCAGCCAGTCGAAGAGATGCAGCCGCGACACCCGGAGAGTGCCGGTGCTGTCCTTCTGACTTTGGGAGCGGGTGGGGGCACCGCCGCCCAGGGCCTTGCGGAGGTTGCGCAGTCGTTCCATCGAAGCAAGGTCCACCACCCGCATTTTTCCATCCGCCGCACGGAACGGCACACCCGCCACAATTTTCGCCCAGACTTCCTGCGGCAACGAGAGATCGTCGGCGCGGACTTCCGGACGCAGCTCGAACCAGTCGATATCGGCCGGCTCGGCCAGAAAGGAAATGTCGAGCGTGGCGGTGGCGATGGGCTCTTCATTCCAGAGGATTTGGAGATCGAGATCCCCGGCCTGCTCCATGATCGCCGCCAGACCGGGCATCAGAATCTCCATGGGACACTCGAACTCGCCGGGCTGTCTGTCAAAGGAAGTCAGGCTGTGGGCATCCAGATGCTCGCGCAGCAGTCCGAGAACGCGCGCCGCCTGCGCGGGACCGTTGCGGACGATCGCCCAGCCGGGCGTGTCGGCGATCGGAAGGAGGTGCTTGCGCGGGGCGAATGTTTTCTTGTCGCCCAGATGTTGGAAAAATGTGTGATATGATTCCGGCCGGCTCGATTTTTCAAAGGCCGGGTGTCTCAGGGCTTCGGCGATGCGGGCGGCCCGGTCCTCTGCCGTCGGGGCCGATAAAATGCGGGGCACAATTTCCAGGAGGGCGTTCACGATGCTCTTTCGGGAAGTCGGGGGCAGATTTCGGTAGGCCACTTCCGCTTCGTGGGTCTGGATCATCTGGAGAAACGGCGCGGCGCGACCACCAGCATGACCATACAGCGTACAACCGGCAATATTTCCCATGGACCCGCAATGCTCGATCCGGAGATCGAAGGAGGGTTTGATTTCGGGAAAATTCTGGATCGGTTCGCCCGCTCTGTCCAGGAAAGTGATGCCCGGCGTCCGGCTTGCGGAGACGTGAAGAAGGGGGATGTCGCTCAGGACAGTCAAACCGGGATCCGGTGGGCCGGTCTGCGGAATCTGGTTCCATCCAGTATCGAGCATCTTCACAAATTGCCCGATTTCATCGTTTTGGATCCACACCAACCGCTTGGAGCGGGGCTCGAAATACAGGTCGTCCGAGACCGGGGTGAGATTATCGAACACTTTTCCGTCGGAATTGAGAAGGATTGTTCGGATATGGATGCCATTCGCTTCGGGGCGCAGGGTGGCCTGTTTTATCGCGTCGATGGGAGGCTCCCTCCGGAGCGAAATCCTCTTTTCCTTCAAGCTCAGCGCCGCCTCCCAGGTGTCGGTCTTTGGAATCCAATCGGCGATGTCCTCGGTGGACAAGTAACTGACTCCAAAAAAGCCTCCCTTGGCATGGCTGAGGCCGGGTGGAAGCGGCACGCGACCCGTGAGCTTTCTCCCGCGTGGATCGATCACGCTGTAGCGCAGGCCGAGATGACCGGGCCCGGAATGAATGACGAGGGTGTAGCGCAGCGAACGCGGAGGGAGCCCGCGTTTGTCCAGCAGCATCGCTTCCATGGCGGCCAGATATTCGGGATCGAATTTTGTGGTGACAAACGTGGTTCCCTTCACCAGGCGCAGAAGCAGCATGAGCGTGGCCAGCCCGTGTCGGCAGGGCGTTTTGAGTCTCTGGGAATCCGCACATTCGCAGTGGAACCCCAGCGAACCGGCCGGTTCCAGCGTGACCAGCAGATTTTCCCCGACCTCTCCCTCAAAGACGGATTGAATCGCGGTGCCATCCTTTCCCCATCGCAGAGTCAGGATGCGGCCGTCGCGGTAAAGCTGCATGGCCGCCGCCACGATCCCGGGGGACGCCATCCGGTAGATGGTGCCGGGCACGAAGGTGCGCAGGGCATCGAGCAGCGGACGTGGCGGAACGGAAGGCACCCGGGTTGGGATGGAGCCCTGAGGCATCCGCAGAGATTACGCCAAGAGTGCGGCCGTGTTGAGAACGATCTCGCTGAAACTGCGCGCGTCGAGCGCGGCACCGCCCACGAGTGCGCCGTCGATGTCGGGCTGGCTCATCAGGGTCGCGGTGTTGTCGGGCTTGACGCTACCGCCGTATTGAATGCGGATTTTTTTCGCGGTGGCTTCGCTGGTGATTTCGGCCAGTACTTTGCGCACAAACGCATGGGCCTCCTGCGCCTGTTCGGGCGAGGCGGTGCGTCCGGTGCCAATGGCCCACACGGGCTCGTAGGCGACCACGAGATAGTCTTCGAGATCGGCGGAGGAAAGCCCGGCGAGGCTGCCCTTGATCTGGGTTTCGAGCACCTGTTCGACCTTGCCACCGTCGCGTTCCGCGAGTGTCTCGCCGATGCAGAGGATCGGGCGGAGCTGGCCCGCCAGGGCGGTTTTGACCTTGAGATTGATGAAGGCGTCCGTCTCACCGAACAGCGTGCGGCGCTCACTGTGACCGAGCACCACGTAGCGGACAAAAAGTTCGCGCAGCATCTCGGCGGAAATTTCGCCGGTGAATGCGCCGGATTTTTCCGGATGCATGTTCTGGGCGCCAAGCTTGATGTTTTGGTTGCGGGCGAGCAGATCGGCGGCTTTGGCGATGGCCGTGAAAGGCGGGACAATGACGATTTCCACGTCGCTGCGATCGCCGATTTCGAGGGTGAAGTTTGCGAGGAACAATTCCGTCTCATTGAGGGTCTTGTTCATCTTCCAGTTGGCCGCGATGATTTTCTTGCGCATAAAATAAGTGGTAACTTTTTGGTTCTTTTCGAGCAGGGGGCGAGGATGCCCGAGACAGACTGGGACCGCAATTGTTTTTTCCGGGTCTTGTAAATACCTTCAGGCTGTCGATGTTCCGGAAAAGCCTCTTCGGTGCGGATTAGGCAATAAACTGAACCGGTGTCGTTCGGGGTTTCATAAAATCAAGGGTGAGCAAGTATTTGGTCTGTTGGCGGGGCTGTCCATGATGATCATGGCAATGGCCTGTGTTGACCCGGTATTCCACCTTCACCCGTCCATCCGGGCTGGTCAACTTTCGACTTCGGGATCGGCCACGATGGCCGAGACGTCATCCGGAGTCCAGCCGTTTGCCTGCAATTCACCCATGATTTCCCGCTCAAGGCCCGCATCTCCCAACTGTTCTCCACCACTGCCATGAAGATCTCGAACGACCAGAACCTTCCGCCCATCCCGCTGGAATGAACGAAGGAGTTCCACCACTTGAGGGCTGGAGTCGTGCATGGGATCGACGATCACCTGCGGAACCACTCGACGAATTCCCAGGCTTTCCGGTCTGGAAAAAAGGGCCCGCATCACCTCTTTCCAGGCTCCATCGGGGCAGATGATGATAAGATCTTGGTCCATGTTTCCGGTTTCTCAGCTCAGCACACCCGCCGCATAGGCCGCGAGCAATTGCGGCACTTCCAGGAACGTCGTCTTGCCGGAACCGTTCGGCCCGGTGATGACATGAAAATGCCCCAGCGTCTGCGAGATGTTGCGCAGACACCGGAAGTTCACGGCTTCGATTTTTGTGATCATGGGATGCTTGTGTTGAGACGATGCATCCGTACCACCTCGTTCCCCCTCGGGTCGATCACCTTGATCGCCACGCGTCGGTGTTCGCCC
>DYRR01000271.1 GCA_020718605.1 Chthoniobacter flavus
CGTCGTACAAGGCGCCGCGGGAGATAGAATTTGCGGAAAAAATCGACCACCCGGAGCCATTGCCCTGAATATCTGCCACAACGGCGATGAACGCTAACTTGGCACAGCGTCATTCCGGCAGAAAGCGGAATGACAAAAAACGCATGCAGATTGGAGGCTTTGAAGGAGAGTGATTGGACGTGTCCGGCCTCTGCAACCCCATCCCCACCCCGCCCCTCCCCTTGAAGGGGAGGGAGGTTTCAGACGGCAACTTGAAAAAATGGGTTGCGGAAGCGAGTCCGTTTTAGGTTAAGCAGCGAATGGCTATCAACACAAGGAGAAGGTGAATACATGGAAAAGATCCCCCAGAAGATAGAGCAGAAACTCTCCGAAAAGTACGCCCGGGCCCCCATCGCCGAATACGGCAAACGAAAGCCCGATTTTTCAACGATGGGCCGCAAAATCGTGAAAACCCCCGCCCTGCGCGAGGTGGTCGTCGTCGAGGCGTGCCGAACCCCCTACGGTCGCTTCGGCGGAGCGCTGAAAGGATTCACCGCACCGGAACTCGGCGCACTGGCGATCAAGGAGGTCCTCCGGCGCACGGAGGGCAAAGTCAAGCCGGAAGATATCGATTACGTCTTCATGGGGCAGGTTGTTCCCGCCGGCTGCGGCCAGGTTCCCAGCCGCCAGGCGACGATCCTCGCCGGGCTCCCGGAATCGGTGCCGAGCATCACGGTCAACAAGGTGTGTTCCTCCGGGATCAAGACGATTGACCTTGCCTGCCAGATGATCCAGCTCGGCCGGGCCGACATCTGCATCGCCGGCGGCCAGGAGAGCATGAGCAACGGCCCCTTCGCCCTTCCCGACATGCGCTGGGGGGTAAAGATGGGCCTTCCCTCCCGCCCCGCCGTCGATCTGACGGTAAACGACGGCCTCTGGTGCGCCTTCTACAACCGCCACATGGCCATCCACGGCTCCGAGGTGGGGGATGAATTCGGGATAAGTCGGGAAGCACAGGACGAATGGGCGCTCCATTCGCAGCAGGCCGCCTCGGCTGCGATGGCGGAGGGCCGTCTCGACGCCGAGATATTCCCGGTGGAGATCAAAAACGGCAAGAAAACAACCGTTTTCGACAAAGACGAAGGCCCCCGGCCTGATACGACGATAGAAGGGCTTGCCG
>DYRR01000272.1 GCA_020718605.1 Chthoniobacter flavus
CCCACGCCAAACGCCATGAACTTGACCGGGATATACGGCAGGAAGAGAAACCCGCGTTTGTGACCCCGCGCCAGCGCGTAACGCCGCATGATGTCCTGGTAGGTCATGACCTGCGGTCCGCCGATTTCCAACACGCGGTCATCGGCTTCCCATTTTTCGAGCGCCGACAGCAGGTAATCCATGATGTTCTGCACGGCAATCGGCTGGGACTTTCTCCTCAACCACACATGCGAAGGGATGACGGGAAACAATTCCGCCATGAAGCGGATCATCTCGAAGGAGGCGCTGCCGGAGCCGATGATGACGCTGGCGCGGAATTCGGTGACGGGGACGTTGCCCTGCCGCAGCGCCGCCCCGGTTTCCATGCGGGAGCGCATGTGCGGCGAGGTGGGCTGGTCGGCGTCGGCAAGCCCGCCGAGGTAGATGATGTGCCTGACCCCCGCCTGTTCCGCCGCAGTTGCAAAATTGCGGGCGGCTTGCGTCTCCAGTTTTGTGTACCCATATCCGATGGACATGTTGTGGATGAGGTAGTAGGCGGTATGCACATCCTTGAGCGCGGGCGCCAGCGTTTCAGGCTCCATCACGTCGCCCTGGACAATCTCCACCTTGTCGTACCAGCTTCGGGAGCAGAGGCAGTTCGGATTCCTCGCCAGCGCGCGGACTGCGTAGCCGCGATCCAATAATTGGGGAATCAGCCTGCTGGCGATGTAACCTGTCGCGCCGGTCACGAGGATGAGTTTGGGTATGGGGTTGGCTTTCTCCGTCAGTGTCACTTGAGTTCAACGCTTTTCGACGATGGCAAGCCGGAGGAGCGAGCCATAATGTGGGCGCGGGATGCAATGCCGCGCGTCAGCCCGGCAAAGATGAATTTGTGGAAGGGCCACATGGTATACCAGTATAGAATTCCGCCGACCCCGTGCGGGGCAAAATAAGCGGTGGAGGAAACCAGGGTCTTCCCGTCCTTCGACACAGATTCGAATTCGAGCCACGCCTTGCCGGGGACTTTCATCTCCGCCCGCAGCAACATGCGCCTGTCCTTTTCGATGGCTTCGACGCGCCAGAAGTCGAGCGACTCGCCGGTGCGGATTTCGTCGGGATGCCGCCGCCCGCGCCGCAGTCCCACGCCGCCGATGACCTTGTCCATCC
>DYRR01000150.1 GCA_020718605.1 Chthoniobacter flavus
TGCAAGTGGATGGCCCCGTATCCTCCAATGCCAATCTGGGCAATGCGTTTCACAAATCCATTCGAACGGGGTCTTGGCGGCGCGGTCCTTGACGAGATCGACGCCCATCAGGCAGCCCTTGGCGCGCACGTCGCCGATGATCGGATGCCGGTCCATCATCCCGCGCATATAGCCCATCGCCAGCTCTTCCAGGTGCGCTGCGCACGCCAGCAGGTTTTCCTCTTCGATCACCTCGAAGCAGGCGAGTGCGGCGGCGCAGGCCATCGGGTTGCCGCCATAGCTTGAGGACGCGGAAATCTTCTCGATGCTTTCCTTGTAGGGATCGCGCACACAGACCGCCGTGACAGGAAATCCGTTGCCGAACCCTTTGCCGATCGAGACGACGTCGGGCAGCACGTCCCAATGTTCGCAGGCGAGCCACTTGCCGGTGCGGCCCATGCTGGTGAGCACCTCGTCGGCCATCAGCAGGATCTTGTGGCGGTCGCACAGAGCCCGCAGCTTCGGAAGAAAGTCATCCGGCGGCATGACCGATCCGCCCCATCCCTGGATCGGCTCCAGCACGAACGCCGCAACCATGCGGGCGGTGCCCCGCAGGAGATACTCCTCAATCATGGCAGTTCATGAGCTGGCCCGCATACTTGCGAACCTGCTCGGTCACCTTGGGGTGGCAATGCCCGAGCGTGGTCACGTAAATCCCCGAGGAGAAATCGATGTAAACGTTGCCGTCCACGTCGGTCATCGTGCATCCGTGGGCGGACTCGAAGGCGACCGGGAACAGCTTGACCTGGCTGCTCAGGCCTTTGAAGTATTTCGTGCAGCGCGCGTGGACGGCCCGGGACTTCGGCCCCGGCGTCGGCACGGGGATGGACGGGACTTTTTGCAGGTCAACTTTGGCCTAGGCGGGCGAAGGGATGGGTGTGTTCATAAATGCTGATGCTTATTGTTTATTGTTTGGTGTTTGAGAAATCTTGCTAAATCAATGTGATCCGGTTGAGGCGGCAGAACGCCTTGAGCTGGCCCATCGTGTTTCCGTAGGAGAGAATGTAGTGTTGGCAGGCCACCTTTTCGGCGAAGTCTTCCACCGGGGAGTCGAGAATGATTTCCAACCCGGGGAGCTGCGGGGCGGGCTGCTCCCAGCCGGCTTCCTCCCAGGCCCGGGGCGCGACCGCCGTGCCGGTCACCGCATGGATCGCATAGCCCTGGCCATACGGCAGAAGCCGCGCGAGCGTCACCGGTCCGGTCTTCACTTTGGAAACATTGAGCACCCCCTCATTGAAGCTGCCGAAGCGGGTGGGGCGCACGAGGATGTCCCCGTCCACCACGGCGGCGGGCACGTAGTCCGGCACGCCGACAAGCAGGCGGTCTTCCAGGAACTCGTAGAACTCAAAATACGGCGCCGCCTGGCCGGTGAGGGCGCGCACGATGAGCTGGGTCACCGAGCCGAGCGAGTCGTTCTCCGGGGTTGTCGGCAGGTTCAGCTCGTTGGCGATGAGCATGAGAATCATCGCCGGAGGCAGCTTCAGGAGCTTCTTCATGCCATCCACATCGATGAGCGATACGGCATCGTAGCCGCGTTCCTCAATAATCGTCTTGATCGCAAGATAATAGCGGGCGCTCTTGTCCAGCGTCTCCGGCTCGGCCGGCTTTTCAAATTTCCACGCGAGCAGGACCCGCTCGACAACAGCCCGCACGGCGTCCGGCGCGATGAGTTCCGACCGCTGCACCATGTCGAGCATCTCGAAAACCTCGATCTCCACCCCGAGCGTCTTTTTCAGCGAGATCTGATCGCAGAGCGTCCCGTAAAGGTTCATGTCGCGATAGCCCATCATGCCGACCTTGGCGTTCTGAAGCCTGCGGGTGGCGCTCACGGCGAGCAGGAAATTCTGGATCGCTCCGATCTTCGGCGGCAGGCCGGGGGAGTCGTAAACGAAGGTGAACCGATACCCGAGATCCTCCATGGTTTTCCGGAGGGCCGTTGTCCCGGCCTGGTCGGCGGTGGTGATGAGCCGCCCGTTTTCGTAGTAGCCCGCAAGCCCCCAGAGCAGCATCGGCAGGTGCTTGAACTCGCTGATGACCCGGATGACGGCATGCGTGGGAATCCATCCCGCGATGCAGACAACGAGAACGTCCATGCGCCTGGCCGATAGTTCTTCGATGGCGCGACGGACATCGTTTCCCGCCGGATCATCGCTCACCGGAGCCGTCTCCAGCAGGTCTGCCCCCAGCTCCGCCAGCACCGCGCGGGCGGATTGGCACTTCCTTTCAATGATCTCGCGCGGGGTATTGACCTCGCCGAAACCGACAAATCCGACAGTGATATTTTTCATGATTTTGGAATGAGGAGAGATGGTTAAGCCGGTTCCTCCCAGAGCCGGTCGATGGCCTTGACGGTGGCGTCCACGAGCGCCCGCCCGCCATCCGGGCCGACGCGTCCGTTGATGATGAACGCGCTGTAGCCGCCCGCGGCCACCGCCCGCGCCGTGGGCAGGTATCCGCCCGAATCACAGGCAAACTGGACCACAAAGGTCCGTCTCGCCCGGCTGCGCGCACAGATCCTCTGGCCGTAGTCCAGGAACAGCTCAAACGGGTTCGTGACAAAGACGCTGTCGCCGAGGCGCACCGCATGCAGTTCCATGGAAAATATCGGCGTGCGATCCTGGCTCTCATACCGGGCGATGACAGCCTGGGCATTTTCCAGGCGGACAAAGTCGAGTTCCTTGTCATCAAACGGCCCGTGCGATTGAAGCTTCTCCCTCGCATGGGTGTCTTCGACAAAGATGGCAAAAAGTTCCCTCGAGGCCGTCGCGGCATCCGGGTAGGCGCGCGTGATCCGTTCCACCTCCGCGCAAGCCGCCTGGTAGTCCTCCGCCGAGGCCCTTCTCACAGGCAACTCGATGCGGGCCACCGTGTGCTTCAACTCCGGGGCGGGATCGCTGTGCCGACGGGCGGAGGCAAGACCTTCCTCCACGGCCTTTTCCAGCCGGTCGGCGAGGGCGGAGACTCCGCTTTCGTCCCAAAAATTGTGGTCCTCTTTGGATTGCGCCGGGAGATTCCTGGGCGACTGGCAGCCCGCCGCCCCCACCTGCGCCAGCAGATGGACCCGTTCCCCGTAGGTCGCGTGGAGGCGCTTGCGGAGTTCCCCGAAAAAGTCTCCCGACACCTCATATCCCGCCTCCATCACCTGGGCCGGACAGGCGACATTGACAATGAGGCCGGTGAGTTCGTCCTGCTTATTCCAAGTGAAAAGCATTTTGACTTCGGAATCGTTCCCAGATTCCACACCCGAAAAATCCTCCCGGTTTGTTTCGCCATACATCGCCGCCCGGCCGTCCGCATAAAGCATCCGACGGCAAAAGCCC
Source organism: Chthoniobacter flavus (assembly GCA_020718605.1). GTDB lineage: Bacteria > Verrucomicrobiota > Verrucomicrobiia > Chthoniobacterales > CAKUMP01 > DYRR01. The sequence goes on from DYRR01000150.1 coordinate 3,360, forward strand.
GTCGGCACGCAGGCACTCGATGCCCCCACCCGGCCCGGCTGCCGGGCGTTCCACGCATTGGCCACCGCCAGGACCACCCGATCCAGAATCCGTGCCCGGATTGCCGCAGGCGGCAGGGCTCCCGCAGCGGGAACCCACCACCGAAACGGAACAAACCAGGACGGCCCACTGTGAATATGCGTGGCATTCAGAAAAACCGCTTCCGGGTCGAGGCCGGGGACCCGTGCCCGGACATGGTCGCGGACTTCCTCCAGAAAATCCCGGTCAACGAAGAGGATATCCATGGAGACCATCACCGACTGCCCGGTTCCGCCCTCCTGCTCCATGGCCAGTGCCGTGACGGACAAGGGGTCGCGGATTCCCCGGGAAATCCTTTGGTAATACTGCCCGACCAACTCGACCGGCTGATCGGGTGTAATGTCCTGGGTGTCCCAGCCAATGAGAATCTTCATTTCGGAAAATCTATCCTCCGGCCCGACAGCCGTCGTTCCGGGAATTGACGAAGGTTGGTTGTTTTTTGACGGCACATCATTGCGGTGAAGCGTCACTTGCTTTTCGTTCGCTCCAAGACGGCGGTCATTTCGCTCCAATCCGAGAGGCCGGAAAAAGCGTCGATGCCGTAGAGGTTGTCACGTCCGGCCAGCATGGCATAGCCTGCCGCTTTTTCGATCTCCGCTCCGTTGAGCAATGCGGTGAGAAATCCCGCCACGGCGCAGTCCCCCGCCCCACAGGCATTCTTGATCCGGGCGGGCTCGGTCGGAAACGGGTCGATCCACAGCTTGCGATGGTTCCAGTTCCCGGGAGGCAGGTCGAGCGTGGCTCCCAGCGCCGAAACATCGCCGGTTCGGAAATAGGCGCCGCGATGGCCGCTTTTGATCATCAGGATCTTGACGCCCAGATCCAGAATCGTGTCCGCGACCCGGTCGAAAAGATCGTGCGGAACCATGTCCACAATATCTCCGCCTCCTGCGGCGGCCAGCAGGCACGCGTAGCGTTCCGGCTCCAGCATAAAAAGGATCTCCTCCAAACTCGGCACGAAGATGTCCACGCAGGGAAGGGTGGCGGCCAGGATGCCCCGCCAGTCGGCCTTCCCGTCCGGGCTGGTCGGGTCCGGCAAGGTCATGTCCAGCGAGGTCGCCACGCCCAGTTCGCGGACCTTCTCGAACAGCTCCCTCAACTCCGCCCCGTTGGCAGCCCACATTTCTTTCATGAGCGGGGGATACCCGAAATGAAAAAGCCGGCTTTGCGCCACCGTCGGATAATCAATATCCTTTGCGCAAAAAACGGCATTGCAACCCGGATCCTCAAAAAAGATCCGGTCCATACCGGGCGGGGCAATGACGATTCCATACGCGGTTCCCGCCATCGGGTTCCGCCGGATGCCTTCCGCCACCCCATGACCTTCCATCCGGGACACGACGATGTCGCCCAGGGCATCGCAGCCGACGGCCCCCATCAGTCCAACCCGCTGGCCAAATCGCTTCATGGCCAGCCCCGTGTTGGCGACGACGCCTCCCAAAGAAAAGCTAAGCCCCTCGGTCTCCACCAACCGGCCTGGACGGAAAAACTCCGCCGCAGGGACCGCTGGCCGCCCGGAGGGAAATCCCGGCGCGATGTCCACACCCAGATAGCCGGCCACCACCGCGTCGAGGGAAAATTTGTTCGGGCAACTTTTTATCATCGAATGCCGGAAAGCCTAGTCGGGCCGACCGCAAAGTTCCTCCCGAAATTTGACGGAACACGCTTGTTTTTTACAAACGCACATTTCTGGCTGTCAGGAGCAAGCAACGCAGCCACCGGCAAAAAGATCAAGCCAGATTGTAAAGGTTCTTTGCGTCACCAGGGCTGATTTTTTCTAATTTTTCCATGCGGTTGGGGCCTTGGAGGTGACGAG
>DYRR01000021.1:0-13969 GCA_020718605.1 Chthoniobacter flavus
TCCAGCACCGAGCCGCCTCCCGAATTCTGGCCGGCCTTTCCTCCATGCACAATGCCCTCGGGGGTGATGACTTCGCCCGCCAGGGTGGCGATGGCAAGACGGGGATGGTCGTTGCGGATCCGCAAAGCGACCTCCAGCGAGGGGGCGAACACGGTATGGTCAAGCAGACGGTGGAGCAGGGGAGTGACCTGCGGGGAAGCCTGCACGCGGTCGAGCGCCCAGCAGAGCGCACCTTCCGGGAGGGCTTCGATCTGCGAGGCGGACGGACGGGGCATCCACTCGGGTGCGGACACCGAGGCCCGGCCAAGCTGTTTGTCTGAGAGTGTCTGGAGCACCGATTCCGCGACCATGGAATCCTTGATCACAATGGCCTGCAAATTCTGTCCCAGCGCGGCTTCGATGGCGGGGATGAAGTCGGCGGGCACATCGATCTGCGCCGCCAGAGCGCCGAGGACCGCAGGTTTGAAAAATTCGGGGTTGTCGAGTCCGCGCAGAATGGCCTGGGTGCCTTCGTTGAAGCCCTCGCCCGTGTCGTTGAGCTGGCGGAGCACCTCCAGGCGGGAGTCCTTTTCGGCAAGCGTGCGTCCGGTGCGGTTGATTTCCTCGCCGAGATCGGCATGGGCTTTGCGGGCGTCGGTGAGCGCGATGTCGGCCAGGCGGAGTTCGTCGCGTTTGCGGTCCAGAGACTCGCGGCTGCGGGTGATTTCTCCCCGGGTCGTGGACACCTGGGTCGAGAGACGTTCGCGGTTTTCCGTGGCAAGGCGCAGATCCTCGATGATCCGGGCGAGGCGCGCCTCGGCACCTTCGCGCTGGGAGACAGCGGAGGAGAGTTCCGCGCGGGCGCGGATGAGGGCGCTCTCGGTGCGGTTGGAGGACTGGATGAGTTCGTCGAGATGCCGTTGGATATCCTGACGCCGGGTGCGGGTTTCCGCCACGCGCGAGGTTTCCTCGGAAAGGCGGGTTTCGTCGGTCTCCAAGGCGAGGAGCAACTGGCCGATCTGGGCGTCGGTCGCCTCGATCTGGGTTTCCTGAACCCTGAGTTTTTCCTCTGCGGCGGCGATGTCCAGCCGGTAGCGTTCGGCGAGGGCGGCAAATTCCGAGGCGCGTTCGCGGTTGAATCCGATGCGGCTTTCGGCGGCGGTGCTCCGATTTTTTAATTCCTGGACCTGCTGCCGGGCGGACGAGATCTGCTGTTCGACCAGGTCGAGGTCGTGGCGGCGTCCGTGCAGCGTGTTTTCCTGCTGCTCGATTTCCAATTCGCGTCCGGCATGCAGTTCACGGTGCCGGGCGATGGCCTGGGCAGCGGCGGTGAGGTCCCGGTCGAGATCGTCGTAGTTGCGCCTGCTCAGGTGGGTGTCGAGGGTCCGCAAATCCTGGAGCAACGATTGGTAACGGCGCGCCTTGCCCGCCTGGCGTTGCAGCGAGCCGATCTGGCGTTTCACCTCCTTGATGATGTCGGTGACCCGCATCAGGTTGGCCTCGGTGTATTCCAGTTTGCGCAAGGCCTCTTTTTTCTGGGTCTTGTACTTGGTGATGCCTGCGGCTTCCTCAAAAACCGCACGCCGATCCTCGGGACGGCTGCTCAGGATCTGGTCGATCTTGCCCTGTTCCATGATGGAATAGGCGGTGCGCCCGATGCCGGTATCCATGAAGAGCTGATGAATATCCTTGAGGCGGCACGGGGTTTTGTTGAGCAGGTAATCCGCCTTGCCGTCGCGATACACCCGGCGGGTAATGCGGACTTCGTGCCACTCCACTCCGAGATCCTTCTCGCAATCGGCGAAGGTGAGCGAGACCTCCGCCATTCCCAACGCCGGACGGCTGTCGGTGCCGTTGAAAATCACGTCCGACATTTCCCCGCCGCGCAGGGCTTTGGCCGATTGTTCGCCCAAAACCCAGCGGATGGCGTCGAGCACATTGGACTTGCCGCATCCGTTCGGGCCGACCACCGCCGTAACTCCGGGGTGGAAATCCAACATGGTTTTCTGGGCGAACGATTTGAAACCGAACAATTCTAGGGACTTCAGATACATGGCAGGGGAAAGACTGGTTGAGTGGCGGTATTCATTGCCCGAAGGATTCTCCGAGACAAGGAAAAAATACCATATGCAGATTATTTTTTATCACCAACCACAATATGTTGTGGTTTCCTCCGGTTGCTTCTGCGTGTAAATGGTTGGAAATTAATGGCCTTTGGGGTTATTCACAAGCTGTCAGTCTCCAATGTTACGAAATTGTAACACTTTGTCCGTTGCGGACTCCGCGCGATCCATCGAAGAGTGCCGACGTTCAAGAATCAGCCCTCGGGTTGTCTGGACGGTTACAAAACTCACAACACCAACAAACAAAACTGCATACACAATGAAAACCACCCTGCACAAACTCCATCGCGTGGCCGTTGTTGCGGCTTTCGCAGCCCTCCCCGCATCCTTTGCGGTGGCCAACAAAGTCGAAATCGATCCCGAGATCGCGCCCTACAAACAAGTCAGCGGCGTGACGGGCAACCTCAACTCCATCGGGTCGGACACACTCAACAATCTCATGACTCTCTGGGCCGAGGGATTCAAGGCGCTCTACCCGAACGTCAACATCCAGATCGAGGGCAAGGGCTCGTCAACGGCGCCTCCCGCGCTCATCGAGGGCACCGCACAGCTCGGGCCGATGAGCCGCGAGATGAAATCCAGTGAGATCGACGAGTTCGAGAAAAAATTCGGCTACAAGCCCCTGGCGATCAAGGTGTCCGTGGACGCCCTGGCGGTTTATACCCACAAGGACAATCCGGTGAAAGGTCTCACCATGCAGCAGGTGGACGGGATTTTCTCCAGCACCTTCAAAGCGGGCGGTGCGAGCGTTGAAAAGTGGGGCCAGGTTGGCCTCACCGGGGAATGGGCGGGCAAAGCCATCTCGGCCTACGGACGCAACAGTGCTTCGGGCACCTATGGATTCTTCAAGGATGAAGCGCTGAAAAAAGGGGATTTCAAGGCGACGGTGAAAGAGCAGCCCGGTTCGTCCGCAGTGGTTCAGGGCGTGGCCAGCGATCTGGCCGGCATCGGCTATTCGGGCATCGGCTACAAGACTTCCGGCGTGAATGCCATCGCTCTGGGCGAATCGGCGGACAAGCTGATCGAGCCTTCTTATGAGAATTGCGTGAGCGGCGAGTATCCGCTTGCCCGGTTTCTCTATGTGTATGTAAACAAAAGCCCGAACGCGGCCATGGATCCGCTCACCAAAGAGTTCCTGAAATTCGTTGTGTCCAAAGAAGGCCAGGAAGTCGTGGTGAAGGACGGCTATTTCCCGCTGCCCAAAGAGGTCGCTGCGGAAATTCTCGCCGCGCTTCATTAATCCACCCACACAAGATACAACACCCGACACCCCGCGATGGCCGGCGGCACCACAGACCCGAAACGCTTCCAAGCGTCGAAGGCCACCCTGCTGATGGATGCGTTCATGACGCACTTCATCAAGGTGGGTGGGGCACTGGTCATCGTGACGGTGTTCGGAATTTTTGTATTCATTCTCTCACAGATCGTTCCGCTGTTCCGGGGTGCGCGGGTCCACGAGAAAACCAGCGTGCCGACGCCACCCGGTGATTATGCGGTGATGGGGGCGGATGAATGGACCGAGCTTCCCTTCCTTTTGCGCGGGGACGGCACTTTCGTTTTTGTGGATATTGCGGCAGGCGGTGCGGCCAGCGAGGAGCGGCCCGCGCCGCTCGGGGAAAAAACTGTCACCGCGATCGGATATCGTCCGCAGCAGGGGAGCGTGACGTTCGGGACTGCGGATGGGGGGTTTGTGGTTGGAAAGGTGAAATACACCGGGGACTTCTCCTCCGGGCAGAGGCGGGTGCGGCATTCCTTCGATTGGATTCCCTTCCAGGAGACCGCTCTGCCGGGGGTGCCCGTCACCGAGATCGCTTCGGGCGAGACGGATTCCGCCAAGCTCATCGCGACAGTCCAGCAATCACAGGAAGGCCAAACGCATCTCTCCGTATCACGGGTTGAACGCAAAAAATCCCTCATTGGTTCCGGCCAGTGGAAGGTGGCCAACGCCTACGACCTCAGCGCGTTCCTCACCGCTCCGCCCCGGAAAATCCTGGTGACCTCCTCTGCCGATGCGGTGATCGCGTTGTTGGAAAACGGGGATGTGGAATATTTTTTCCTGACGTCCGGCGGGTTTGAGTTGCGCCAGAAGTTCCGTCCTTTCGGGGATGTGGGGGACGGACGCGTGGCCTCGATGGATTTTCTCCTGGGCGATGTGTCGCTGGTCTTTACCAGTCCGCAGGGAAACAACCGGGTATTCAGTTTGTTCCCAAAGCCCGGGGAGACAGTGCGCACTTTTGGCCAGACCAAGGAATTTCCGCCGCTCTCCGCCGGTGCCGCATTTTTCAGCCAGAGTCTTCGCAACAAGAGTTTCCTGCTGGGGGCCGGCAGACGGGCATCCCTGCGCCACGGCACCACGGAGGTGATCCGATGGGAGACGGACCTGCCTTTCGATGTCCGGATGGCCGTGTTGGGCGGCAAGTATGAATCCATGCTCTTTCTCGATAATCGGGATCGGCTGCATGTCTATGGACTTGAGGATCCCCATCCCGAGACGAGCCTGCCGGGGCTTTTCGGGAGGATCTGGTATGAAGGCGCGACGGAACCGAAATATGAATGGCAATCCACGGGTGGCTCGGACGAGTTTGAGCCCAAGTTGTCGCTGGTGCCTCTGCTCGTGGGAACGCTCAAGGGCACCCTGTATGCCATGATTTTCGCGGTGCCCATCGCTCTGCTCGCGGCGCTGTACACTTCGCAATTTTTGCATCCCGATTATCGCGGGGTCATCAAGCCCACCATGGAAATCATGGCCTCTCTGCCGTCGGTGGTGCTTGGCTTCCTGGCGGCACTCTGGCTCGCACCCCTCATCGAAACCAGGGTGCCGTCCATCCTTGCGGTTTCGATCCTGCTGCCCGCCGGAGCCTATTTCTTTGGATGGCTCTGGAGCGGACTTCCGGTGAACCTGCGCCGGCGGGTGGCGCCCGGATGCGAGTTTCTCGCGTTCCTGCCATTGCTGGTCCTTCTGGTCTGGGCCGGATGGACTCTCGGGCCGGTTCTGGAACAGTGGTTTTTCTATGTGACCGATCCGGTGTCCGGCGAAAAAGTCGCCGATTTCCGCCGCTGGTGGCCGCACGCCACGGGCACCAACTTCGAGCAGCGCAACTCCCTGGTCGTGGGTTTCATGATGGGGTTTGCGGTGATTCCCATTATTTTCACCATCACCGAGGATGCGCTTTCCAATGTGCCCGCCACTCTTCGCTCCGGGTCGCTGGCTTTGGGCGCGAGCCGGTGGCAGACCGCCCTGCACATTGTTCTGCCCACGGCGTCGGCGGGAATTTTCTCGGCGCTCATGATCGGGCTCGGACGCGCGGTGGGGGAGACCATGATCGTCGTGATGGCCACCGGAAATACGCCGCTCACCGAGTGGAATATCTTCTCAGGGATGCGCACACTCAGCGCCAACATCGCGGTCGAGCTGCCCGAGGCGCCGCATCACGGCACGCTCTATCGCAGCCTGTTTCTGGGGGCGATGGTGCTTTTTGTGCTCACCTTTTTTGTCAACACCCTCGCGGAAATCCTGCGGCAGCATCTCCGCGAGAAATATAAAACCGTATGAGTGCCCCGACGGACATTTCGCCGACAACGGAACCCCGGTCTTTGGCCTTCAAAGCGGGGGGGATGAAGCGCACCGCGGGTGAGGCGATGGTGTGGTTCAGCAGCATGGGGCTGGCCCTCGGTCTGCTGATGGTGGTGGGTCTGCTCGGGGTGATTGTGGTCAACGGTTTCTCGGTCTTCTGGCCCCAGCGCATTGTGGAACTCCGCCTCAAGGAAGACAGCGGGGCCCGCATCCGCGGCTCGGAATATCTCGCCGGGGAAATCCGCCGCGTCCAGACCAACACCGGCTCCACCATTGCCGAGGGTGGCCCCACCATGGAACGCCAGTTGTTCATCGGCAACCGCGACGCCTACGGCCTCGGATTCCGTTTCGTGAAAGAGACCGATATCCAGGGTGAAACGCATCCGGAGGATCTCCTCATTATCGAGCGCATGGAGTATGGGGACGCGATTGGGCGTCCGCTGCGATTGCTTGCGGAGGATGGCCGGACAATTCTTCCCGGGGACCCCGCGTTCCAAAGCGAGATGGAGACGACCAACAGGACCGTGAACCGGCGCCGGCGTGCGATCGACAGGATCGAGAGGGTCCGCATCGGCAACATCAATCTCAAAATGGAATCGCTCGGTTTCGCGCGCAAAGCCGCGGGGGAAGTCAACCCTGCGGAGATCGCCCGGATCGACGCCGAAAAAGCAGCGTTGCAGGCGGACTACGAGGTGCTGGCCAAACAGGCCCGCGAATTGCGCGCCCTCCAGCAGACCGGGAAGCTTTTCTATCGTCTGCCGACCGGCGAGGAGCGGGAAATGCCGATGGGACAGATGGTTGGTTTTTATTTTCCAAATCAACTCGGCTTGTTCAAACGGATGTCGCTCACCCTCCACAATATCTGGGTGTTTCTTGTCGAGAGCCCACGCGAGGCCAACACCGAGGGCGGTGCGTTCCCGGCCATCTTCGGCACGTTCGTCATGACTCTGCTCATGAGCATCGCGGTGACACCTTTCGGAGTCCTTGCCGCCATTTATCTGCGCGAATACGCGAAACAGGGGGTGTTTGTGCGCTCCGTGCGCATCGCGGTGAACAATCTCGCCGGGGTGCCCTCCATTGTTTTCGGGGTGTTCGGGCTTGGGTTTTTTGTGTACTTTGTCGGGGGCACGATCGACAGCCTTTTCTTTGCCCAGCGCCTGCCCACGCCGACTTTTGGCACCGGGGGCATTCTGTGGGTGGCTCTCACATTGGCTCTCATGACCGTGCCCGTTGTGATCGTCGCCACGGAGGAGGCGGTGGCATCGGTCCCGCGCGGCATGCGCGAGGGTTCGCTGGCCTGCGGGGCATCCAAATGGCAGACGATCCAGCGGATCGTTCTGCCCGCCGCCGTGCCCGGTATCATCACGGGTCTTATTCTGGCCATGGCCCGTGGCGCGGGCGAGGTGGCTCCGCTCATGCTGGTGGGAGTGGTGAAACTGGCCCCCACGCTGCCGTTGGATGCCACGTTCCCATTTTTTCATCTGGACAGAAAATTCATGCACCTTGGCTTTCATATTTACGATCTTGGATTCCAGTCGCCGGATTCCGAGGCCGCCAAGCCCATGGTCTTTGCCACCACACTGCTCTTGATTTTACTGGTGGTCGTTCTCAACCTCGCCGCCATCCTGTTGCGCGAACGGCTTCGCCGGAAGTTCGCCTCCGGAGCATTCTGATTCACCGACCCATCCCGCCATGCCCGCCACGACAGAAACCACCGAAACGTACGTCACCGCCGCGGTCCGTTCCGATTATATCCGGATCGAGAACTTCAGTTTTTACTATACCGCCACCAAAGTCCTTCATGATATCACGATGGAGATTCCCGAGCGGAAAATCACCGCGTTCATCGGACCTTCGGGCTGCGGCAAAACCACGCTGCTCCGCAACTTCAACCGCATGAACGACCTCATCGATGGCGTCCGCCACGAGGGGCGGATTCTTGTCAATGACCAGGATATTTTCGATCCCGATCTGGAGGTCATCTCCCTGCGCAAACGGATTGGGATGGTATTCCAAAAGAGCAATCCCTTTCCGAAATCGGTGTATGAGAACATCGTGTACAGTTTGCGCGTGGCGGGTCAGAACAACCGGGCCATACTGGATGACGTGGTGGAACGCAGCCTGCGCGGCGCGGCCCTCTGGGACGAGGTGAAGGACCGGCTGCATGAGAGTGCTCTCGGACTTTCGGGCGGCCAGATGCAGCGCCTCTGTATCGCCCGCGCCATCGCCAACCAGCCCGAGATCCTGCTCATGGACGAGCCCTGTTCCGCTCTCGATCCGATCGCCACGGCCAAGGTGGAGGAACTCATGGAGGGGTTGAAAAAGGATTTCACAATCGTCATTGTCACCCACAACATGCAGCAGGCCACCCGCGTCTCCGACCGGACCGCATTCTTTTATCTTGGCAAGCTTATCGAATACGACGAAACAAAGCGCATCTTCACCACTCCGTCCAACCGCCGGACGGAGGATTACATCACCGGACGATTCGGCTGACCGAACCGGGCCGCATTCCCGCAATTGACCATCTATGAGCAAACACATTCTGGGCACATTTGACGAGGCGCTGGGCAGCTTGCGCAATGACGTTCTTACCATGGGCAGCCTCGCGGAGCGCGCGGTCGCACTCGCATCCAAGAGTCTGTTCTCACGCGACACGGACTCCTGCCGGTCGGTCATCGCCGACGATGAAGCGATCGATGAACTGGAGAAACAGGTTGATCGGGACGGGATTGAAATCATCGTCCGGTTCCAGCCGCTGGCGTCCGATCTGCGCTCGGTGATTTCCGCCATGAAGATCAGCGGCAATCTGGAAAGGGTGGGGGATCTGGCTGTGGGTATTGCCCGGCGCACCCGCAAACTCAACGAAAATACCGCCATCCCCGAAATTCCCATGCTCGGGGAGGCATTCCGAATCGCCCAGGAAATGTTCCGCGATTCGCTGCGGTCCTTCGGCGGGGAGGACGAGGCTCTCGCCCGCACATTGAAAGATCGGGATGAACCGCTGGACCAACTTTGCAAGAACTTCGACCGCGTCCTGACCGAGGCCATGGTGCGCAATCCCGGGCAGGTGCGCGAATACCTGAGTCTGGCCATCATCACGCGCAACATCGAGCGTATTGGAGACCATGCGACCAACATCGCCGAGGACGCCGTGTACGCCATGTCCGGACGCGACATCCGCCACAGCGACAGTGGCGCCGGCAAGTAACCCGGGTCGCGGGGGGTCGGCCGGTCTGTTTTTCCTTGCCTCCGGCAAGGCCCTGGTCTAGTACCTTCCGCTTCTGACGACGGTACAGCAACGTACCCTCAACAAGGAAGGGTGGCTGAGTCCGGTTTAAGGCACTCGACTCGAAATCGAACGTAGGGTTAAACCTACCGTGGGTTCAAATCCCACCCCTTCCGCCAGTTTTTACCGGCATCTCGCAGGAGATCAGCATGTTACGATCATTCCAACGGCTCGGTGACATCCCTCTCAGCGATGCCGTTGAGTTTTATTTCAAAATCGGCCCGTGAGGACGAAAATCGATGAAACTCGATGATGCCCTCGCACTCTACGAGGACCACCACAAGAAGGCAAAAAGCACAGACGATTACATCGGTGCCCAGAAGATCAGCATTAATCTGCTCCGATCCACCACAGGCAATCTGCCGGTCGCCCTCATCTCAAAAATTAGACCGCATCTTTAGAACCAACCAATCTCGAGGCCCGCTCTGGAAGGAGCGGGAAAATCAGTGTCGGGGCGCCTTGACGGTGCCTTCCTCGGCGTCCCGGCGGCGGCGGGCGACGATGCCGTCAGCGATCTCGACCACCATCTCCTCGAGCAACAACCGGAGATGACTTCCGGGCCGGAAATCCGACGGGGCGATATGCTGGACCCGCCCGGCGTGCGCGCAGAGCTGGTAGCATTTTTTGAAGCTCGTGCGCGAGGGGTCGTCGGGATTGTACACCGCCACGGCGTAGCCGCCGCTTTTGCGCATCACCGTGAAGCACGGCACATCGGTCGGGCCGTCCCCCACGTAAATCATGTTCTGGAACGGCACGGGCCGGAGTTCCGGTGCCATGTGGTCGTTCACATCCTCGGAGAGATCGAGCATGCCCTTGTTGATGCGGAACAGAAATTGCGTCTTGGTCGTGTGGCTGATCACCCGGCGGGGAAACGTGATCCGGCCGGAGTTGTCTTCGGCAAATTCGCAGCCGAAGACCGCCTTCACATGGGGCCGCAGACGGCTGCCCTCGATGAGTTCCTGTAGTCCGCTGGAAATGATGTAGTGTTCGAGCCGGATGTCGTGGGTCGCATGTTCCGCAGTGAGCAGGCCGGTTTGCAGTTCCTCGAACATCTGGGGCAGACCGGGGTAGAAATTCATTTTGGTGCCGAGTGCCCGCAGGTCCGCGTTGGTCGGGCGGTCCATGCCCAAGGTGTCGAGCATCACTTTCATGTAGGCCAGCTCGTTGTCGTAACCCTGGCTCTTCACCAGATCCCCGCAGCGCGCCCAGAATTGCGCCGCGCTGATTCCGAAGGCGGGAAACAGCACCTCGTCCTGCATGTAGTTCGGGCTCAGGGTCTGGTCGTAGTCGTAGATGATCGCGATGCTGGTTTGCGGGGAGGCCATGGGGTTAATCCCGGAAGTTTCCGAAGGTGAGTGCCACTTCAAAATCCTGTCCGCGGAGGAAGGAGATGACCTCCTGCAGATCGTCGCGTTTTTTGCCGGTCACGCGCACCTGCTTTTCCTGCAGTTGCGACTGGACCTTCGCTCCGGCGCCCTTGATGGCCCTGATGATTTCTTTGGCCTTGTCGCCTTCGAGACCCTGCTGGAAGAGGATTTCCTGCCGGGCATGCCCGGTGGACGAGATTTCCTGGTCCTCCCGCTTCACGTTGCGCAGGTCGATGGTCCGCTTGGCGAGGCGGGCGATGAGGATGTCGTGGAGTGCCCGCAGTCGGCTGGCATCCTCGGCGGTGAGCAGAATTTTGTTCTCGCGCGGCTTGAAATCGATGGAGGCAATGCTGCCCTTGAAATCAAAACGCGTGGCCAGTTCCTTGCGGGCTTGGTTCACGGCATTGTCCACTTCCTGGAGATCCACTTCGGAGACGATGTCGAATGATGGCATGCGGGGAGTAAAACCCTGTCCCCACCCCGGGATCAAACACAATCCACGGCGGTGTCGGGTTCGGTGGGTGGGAGGAGGTCGGGGCGGCGTTGGCGGGTCAGCTCCAGCGATTGCGCCCGCCGCCAGGCTTCGATTTTTGCGTGATGCCCGGACAGCAGGATTTCGGGGACTTTCATCCCTTGGAAATCTGCCGGACGGGTGTAGTGCGGATACTCGATGTGCCCGTGGGAAAAGCTCTCGTCCAGTGCGGATGTCGCATCGCCGAGGGCACCCGGCAGAAGCCGCACCACGGCATCGGTGAGGACCGCCGCCGCGATGGCGCCGTTGGTGAGAACGTAATCGCCGATGGATATTTCCTCGTCCACCAGCGCATCGACGACGCGCTGGTCCACGCCCTCGTAGTGGCCGCAAAGCAGGAGCAGATGGGGGCGGGCGCTCCATTGGCGCGCCGTGGCCTGATCGAAGCACCGCCCTCTTGGGGAGAGAAGGATCACATGGGTGTCCGGTCCGCGCAGATCTTCCACGGCGGCGAAAAACGGTTCGGGTTTCATCACCATGCCGGGGCCGCCCCCGAAGGGGATGTCATCGGTGAGGCGGTGTTTGTCCCTGGCCCAATCGCGCAGGTTGTGGATCCGGAGATCCGCCACGCCGGATTCCCGGGCGCGCTTCATCATGCTCTCCCCGAGCGGGCCTTCGCAGATGCCGGGGAAGAGGGTTAAAATATCGATGCGCACACCGGCAATGTCGCCAACCCATCCCGGGGATGCAAGGTTTGACTCGCACGAACCCTGCCGGGCGTTTAGACTCCTCCGATATGGCGCGGCCCCGGAAGGATTCCAAGAGCGGACGCGGTGCCCGTTCCCGCGGACGCCGGGGCGGATCCGCGCCAACGTCCGGCGTTTTCCGGCGTGTTCTTCGGTCCCTCCTTTTGATTGGAATGGTGGGGGCGGTCTGTGCCGCAGTGATCTATGTGTCGTGGGCCATGACCTTTGACCTGGATCAGGTCGGACAGATGCCACAGCGCTCCATGGTGTTCGACATGGATGGCAATCTTTACAGCCGTCTTCATGGCGAGAACCGCATCCTGATTCCCGAAGGCGGAATGTCGGAGCAGTTCAAAAATGCGCTGCTCGCCAGGGAGGACAGCCGGTTTTACCGTCATGGAGGCATCGATCCCATCGGCATTCTACGGGCCATGGTGCGCAATATCCTGTCCGGCTCGGTGCGGGAAGGCGGGAGCACGATCACCCAGCAGCTTGCGAAAAACAGTTATCCGCTGGGAGGGCGGACGCTGCATCGCAAAATCCTCGAGGCACTCGTTGCCCTGCGGATCGAGCGCCGTTACTCGAAGGACGAAATCCTGCTGCATTATATGAATCGGATTTACTACGGCGCGGGTTTGTACGGGGTCGAGACAGCCAGTCTGGCGTATTTTGACAAGCCTGGCAAAAAGCTCATGGCCGGTGAGGCGGCCCTCCTAGCGGGGCTTGTCCGCAGTCCCAACCGCTATTCCCCGTTCAAAAACCCCGGGGGGGCAAAGCGTGAACGCGACACCGTGCTCGGGCGCATGGAAAAGCTGGAAATGCTCACTCCCGCCGCCGCCGCCGCCGCCCGCTCCGCCCCGCTGCACATTGCCGCTTCGCGCCCAAGGTCCACCCAGGAAAATTATGCGATGGATGCCATCCGCCGCGATCTGGACCAGATTCTTGAGGAAAAACTGGCCGATGAGGGCGGGTTGCGCATTTATACGACCATCGATCCGAAACTCCAGGATGCCGCAGCCGGGGCGCTTAACTCGCACCTTGCCAAAGCCGAGCGGGTTGCGGGGTTTTCCCATCCGCGCCGGGATCAATTCACACCGGAACAAAAAGCCGCCGAGGAGGCGACACCCTACCTGCAAGGGGCGCTGGTGGTCATCGACAACCGGGACGGGGGCGTGCGGGCGCTGGTGGGCGGGCGCGATTATACTGAGAGCAAATTCAACCGCGCCATACTGTCACGCCGCCAGATCGGATCTTCGTTCAAGCCTTTCGTTTATGCGGCCGCGTTCGATCGCGCGATGCTGCCCGGACACCGGATGAGCGATGCCCCCATCGGTCCCGACGAGATCCGGTCGGTCCGCACCAATTGGAGTCCGGGCAATTCCGATGGACAGAATCGCGGCATGCTGCCGGCCTCGGAAGGGCTCGTTCAGTCGCGCAATACCATGAGCGTGCGTGTGGGGGAATTGGCGGGGCTGGATCTGGTCCGGGAATACGGGGTCCGGGCAGGGCTCGGGGAGGAAATTCCGCACCTGCCCGCCATTTATCTCGGCGCGTTCGAGGCGACCCTCAAGGATCTCACTACGGCGTACACGGTGTTTCCCAACGCGGGAATCCGCAGGCAATCCTACCTTATCGAACGCATTGACGACAGCGAGGGCCGCCGTATTTATCTCGCGCCGCGCATTGCCATCCAGGCGATTCCCGCCGATGTGGCATGGATGACCTCGTCGGTTCTTCGCGAGGTGGTCGGGCACGGCACCGCCTCCGACCTGGGTTCGCTCGGATTCAAGAAGCCCGCCGCAGGCAAGACCGGCACGACCAATGATTATACGGACGCGTGGTATCTGGGCTACACGACCAGTCTCACCTGCGGCGTGTGGGTGGGATTGGACTCACCCAAGCGCATCATCGCGGGTGGTTACGGCAGTCGGCTGGCCATGCCTGTCTGGGCCGCCACGATGAAGGCCGCATCGGAGAATCGCTATGCCGCCCGTGACTTCCAACCGCCGGTGCGGATGGCGCGTGCGGTGGTGTGCGCGACGTCGGACCGTCTGGCCACCTCAGGATGCCGCTCTGCCGGCACGGCGTACGATGCCGATATTCCGGCGGAAAGAGTGCCGCGCGAGGTGTGCCCCGAGCACGACGGACGGCTGGTAAACGCGCCCCGCCGGCAGGATGCGCCGCCGAGTCCACTGATGCGAACCTTTCGGAAGTTGTTCGGCGGGCGTTGACGACGGCGCGCGGACGACTTTCCGACTGATTTCGCGGGCGCAGCCCGCTTTGGAGTGCGGCGACTTGTCGCCGCCTTTTTGGGACGTGGAAGCATTGCAGAGGTCCGGCTTTGGCGGGGGTATTGGGTGCCGACCAAAGCGCGGACAAGTCCGCGCAGTCCAAAGCGCGGACAAGTCCGCGCAGTCCA
>DYRR01000021.1:14069-20818 GCA_020718605.1 Chthoniobacter flavus
CGCGGACAAGTCCGCGCAGTCCAAAGCGCGGACAAGTCCGCGCAGTCCAAAGCGCTTCGCGCGAAATGAGGATCATGCCTTGACGACGGCGGCTTTGGCTTCCTCGGTTTTGCGGACTTCGTGGCGGAGATTCTTGCGGCTGGCTTTGGACCACCACAGGACCACCGGTGAGGCCACATAGATCGAGGAGTAGGTGCCGATCACAATGCCCGCAAGAATGGCGAGGGCGAAATCGTTGAGGACCGGACCACCCCAGATGTAGAGCGCCAGCACCGAGACCAGCGTGGTGCCGCCGGTGAGGATGGTGCGGCCCAGCGTCTCGTTGATGCTGCGGTTCATGATGTCGATGAGCGAGCCTTTCTGGCCCATCGCGATGCCTTCCCGGATGCGGTCGAACACCACAATCGTGTCGTTGATGGAGTAGCCCGCGATGGTGAGGATCGCGCCGACCATGATCAGGGACAACTCCCTCCCGAGCAGGGAAAGCAGACCGATCGTGATCACGATGTCGTGGATGAGCGCGACGAGGGCACCCACGGCGAACGCGAATTCGAACCGGATGGTTACATAAACCAGGATGCCCACAAGACCGAGTGCCAGTGCCACAAGTGAACCGGTCGCAAGCTCGCGTCCGACGGTGGGGCCGACTTTCTCGACGCCCTCAAGTTCAAATGCGGCTTCCGGCATTTTTTCCATGAGGGTTTTTACGATCCGGTCGCCGGTCTCAAACGGGGCGCGGATGGAGATGGACACCTTCTCGAGCGTGCTCTGGCGCTGGATGACCACATCGCCGAACCCGAGCGGGGCGATGACATCCCGCACGGCGGATTCATTGACAGGGTTGGCGGGATGGAGGACGACGAGGTCGCCGCCCTTGAAATCGATCCCGAAGTTCTTTTCTCCGCGCACCCAGAAAAGGGCGACGCTGCCGACGATGAGCAGGGTGGAGAAGGTGATGGCGAGGCGGCGCTTGCCCAGAAAATCGAAGATCCGCTTCGGAATGAGGTTGAGCATGGTGATCCGCTTGAGCAGACCGGTCTCGACGGACCAGGCAAACAGGTTGCGGGTCACCAACAGCGCGGAAAACATCGAGGCGATGATGCCCACCGTGAGCGTGACGGCAAATCCGCGCACCGATCCGCTGGCTTTCCAAAACAGAATCGCCGAGGTGATGAGCGTGGTCACATTGGCGTCGAAGATGGCGCTGAATGCCTTGTCGTAACCGCTTTGGATGGCGGCCTTGATGGATTTGCCCGCCGCCATTTCCTCGCGCAGCCGTTCGTAGATGAGCACATTGGCGTCGATAGCCATGCCGATCGTGAGGATGATGCCCGCGATGCCCGGCAGGGTGAGGACGAAGTTGAACATGGCCATGATGCCGAAAAGCATCACGATGTTGACGATCAATCCAATGATGGCGATGATCCCCGCGAACTGGTAATAGACCAGCACAAAGACGAGCGTGAACGCCAGCCCGATGAGGCCGGCAAACACGCCACTTTTGATCGAGTCGGAGCCGAGCGTGGAGGACACACTGCGCTCCTCCTCAAGCACCACCGGGGTGGCCAGTGGATTTTCCAGCACGCTGGAGAGGCTGCGTGCTTCTTCTTCGGTGAACCGGCCCGTGATGGTGGCCTGGCCTCCCGTGATGGGTTCCTGGATCTCCGGGGCGGACTGGACCTCGCCGTCCAGCACGATGGCGAACCGGTCCCGCACATGGGCCGTGGTGAGATCCGCAAATTTCTTCGCGCCTTCGCTGTTGAATCCAAGCATGACGCCGTACCCGCGGGTGTCAAAAAACGCGCCGGCCCGGGAGACCGTGTCGCCCGAGAGATCCGCTTTTTTGCGGACGAGCAGTTTCACTTCAACTTCCTTGCCACGGATCTCGTCCTTGTAGGTTTTCAACTCCCACTCGGGTTCGATGAAGGCTTCGCCGGATTCAATCTGGCGGACGAGCGAATCGCTCTGCGGATGCACGAGTTTGAATTCCAGTTTGGCGACTTTCTGCAACTGTTCGCGGGCCTGAATGATGCGGTCGCCGTCGAGCCCGGGGATCTGCACCAGAATCCGGTCGCTGCCCTGCGGCGTGATCACGGGTTCGCCGACTCCGAACTTGTCCACCCGCTTGCGGATCACTTCCACCGCCTGATCCTGCATGCTTGGCGTGATTTCCGCCTCGCCGTCTTTCACCAGCCGGATGAGGAAGGACGATCCGCCGCGCAGATCCAGACCGAACTGGATCTTCTGGTCGGGAGGCACGCACGAGTCGATGCAGAACGCCACGAGCAAAATCGTGAGCGCGGAACCGATGAGCCGTTTGCGCAGCGGGATTTCCGTGATGAAATACCAGCAGAAACCGCCAAGAATGATCAGGCCGACAAGAAAGGTCCAAACGGGACTCATGGGTGGGAAGGGTGGGCTTGTTGAAGAAGGGAGGGTGGGGGATCAGGCCGCGTTGTCTGTCGGCTTGAGCACGGTGGCGATGGCGTCTTTGCTGATCTCCAGTTTCACGTTGTCGGCCACTTTGAGAAGGAACGTGGTGTCCTTGACGTTGGCAATGATGCCGTGGATGCCGGAATTGGTCACCACCCGGTCGCCGGATTGGATCGCCGCCACAAGTTTCACGTGGTCTTTTGCGCGTTTCTGTTGGGGACGGATCAGAAGAAAATAGAAAATCACGCCGATGAAGAGGAGCGGCATGAACTGGAAAATGGGATTGGGCTGGGCACCCTGGCCCGCAGGGGCGAACTCGGCCAGTGTGTGCAGGATCGGCAGGAGCGATGTGGAAATCATATTGAAAGAATGGCGTGTGGATTGGGTGGGTTCCGGCATGACAAGCGGCCTTCCGGAACTCGAAGGCGGACAAAATACGCAGTTGCAGGGGCTTCGTCCACGATAATTTGACGTTCCGTCAGCCCGCCCCCAGTTCCAACGAAGTCTGACCCGGGGAAATATCGAACAGGACGGGGATTTTTCCAATTTCCTCCAGGATCGCACGGTTGGTGGTCTGCGGGATGGACCCGGCGTCTTCTTCCATGTGATTGAGAATAAAGCCGGCGCATTCCAGGCCATGGCTTCGGATGCTTTCCAGGGTGAGGAGGGCGTGATTGAGGGCGCCGAGGCGATTGTGGACGACCATCACCACCGGAAGACCGAATTCCACGGCCAAGTCGGCCATGCTGAAATCCCGCAGCACCGGCACCAACCAGCCTCCCACACCCTCGACAATCACCGAGCGATGGGCGGAGCGGATGCGATGGAACGAGGTCCGGACGAGATCCAGATCCGGAAGTCGGTCCTCGATGATCGCGCCCGCATACGGCGCCGCAGGGGGGCGCATCCAGACAGGATTCACCAAGTCGAGGGGGAGTGAGCGGTCTGCGGCAAGATGCAGGGCGAGCGCATCCCTGCGGTCTCCGCAACAAAATGGCTTGAATCCCACCGTGCCCAGTCCGGCCCGCCGCCCCGCCTTGATGAGCAGTTGCGCCACATGGGTTTTCCCGACCCCGGTATCCGTGCCGGTGAGAAACCAGTTCATGCCCCGATGGCCTTCCGCAGGGCTTCCGCGATGGCGTCGGCCCTCGCATGGATGAGCGCTTCGTCGCGGCCTTCGATGAGGAGGCGCACCTTGGGTTCCGTGCCGGAATACCGGAGAAGCACGCGACCCCGCGAGCCCAATTCGGTCTCGGTCTGTGCAACAAGCCGGGAAACACCGGGAAGGGAGTCGAGAGATGGTTTTGATTTGACCCTCAGGTTGCGCTGCGCCTGTGGATACTTCGAGAGACAGCGCTTGAGTTCGCTGAGCGGGCGGCCCGATTCCACCATCACGCGCAGGATTTGAAGGGCACTCACAATGCCGTCCCCGGTCGTCGCGAAGTCGCGGAAGATCATGTGCCCCGATTGTTCGCCCCCCACATTGAAGTCCCGGCGCAGCATTTCCTCGATCACATACCGGTCGCCCACCTTGGTCCGCAGCACGTGGCCGCCTGCGGCCTCGAGGGCTTCGTCCAGACCGAAATTGCTCATCACGGTGGCGACCAGTGTGTCACCGGCAAGCACCCCGCGCGCGAGAAAATCCAATGAGGCCATGGCGAGAATCTCATCGCCATCGACCAGCTCGCCTTTTTCATCGCAGAGCAGGACGCGGTCGGCGTCGCCGTCGTGGGTGATGCCGATCGCCGCGCCGGTCTCGAGGACCAGGCGGCTGATTTCATCGGGGTGTGTGCTGCCGCAACCGTTGTTGATATTCGTGCCGTTGGGCTTGTTGTGAAAGACCGAAAGCCGGGCACCCAGCTCGCTCAGGATGCAGGGGGAGGATTTGTAGGCGGCCCCGTTGCCGGTATCGAGCGCGATGTGGAGAGATTCCAGGGTCATGCCTTTGGGGAAGCTCGCCTTGGCGTATTCCACGTAGCGGCCCAGGGCATCGTCGATGCGGAATGCTTTGCCGATGTTGTCCGCAGTGGGGCGGATGTTCTCGATCTCCTCGCTGAACACCAGGCCTTCGATGCGGGCCTCCACTGCGTCGTCGAGTTTGTAGCCATCGTGCCGAAAAAATTTGATGCCGTTGTCCTCGTAGGAATTGTGCGAGGCCGAAAGCACAATGCCGGCATCGGCCCTCAGGGACCGGGTGATGTAGGCCACGCCGGGCGTGGGAAGCGGCCCGACAAGAAGCACATCCACTCCCAACGAGGTGATGCCCGCCACGAGCCCGCTTTCAAGCATGTAACCGGAAAGCCGGGTATCCTTCCCCACGACAATCCGGGGCCGCCCGCCGCGATGCTGCGGGGTCAGGCCGGTGATCACGTGCGCGGCCGCCCGCCCGAGCTTGAGGGCGGTCTCGGCAGTCACAGGCTCAATGTTGGCCACACCACGGACCCCGTCCGTGCCGAATAGTTTTCGTTCGTTCTGCATAGGAACGGGCATTCAATCCGTCCCGGGCGGACCGGGAAAGCAAAATTGTGCCTCTATGGAAGTGATTTGCGCAAGGCATGCCCAGGTGCAGGCGCCAGGGGCTGAACTTCCAACTTCTCACCGGATTCCAGTGAGAGTGTCTCCTTGATGATCCGGGCCGCGATGGGAGCTGCAGCCATTCCGCCAGCGGCAGTCCGGTTTTCTCACCAAGCTTCATCAAACGACCCGTCTGCACGATCTGCTCGATGCCGGCCTTGTTCCCGTACTGGTAAAAGAACGAGTTGCATGATCGCTGGAAAGCCTCCCTGAGCGTCAATTCTCCATGACCACCCTTCTGGCGAGTATGAATCCAGCATTTCATGTAGAACCGGCCATATTGAACGCCGCCGGTGCATCTGAATTTGGTATCCCGCAAACCGGCTCTCAAGCCGGCCATGGAAATCAGCGGCAAATAGGCGGCGCCTGGGGCGAGCGCTTTGACGGAGCGATTGGAAAGCGGTTCCAGCGGATCTTCCTTCAAAGCTTGGAGTTCGCCCGAGTTGGGATCAAAGGACGGCACAGACGCCATCGCGAGGATTTCTCCCGAGTGCGGATCGACGACAACGGCCGCTGCCCGGCCCGCCTCTCGAAGCGCGCGCTCGGTGATGTATTGGATGCGTGCGTCCAGGGTCAATTTCACCGTCTTCTCCTTCCCATTGGCAACGGCATCGGGGGAAAGTTGATGAAGCACATGAGCGGCCAACGCACGATAGGGATAAACTCGGCCAGGCTGCCCATCGGTGCCCCGCCCGGGCTCAATCAGGATCAGACCTGAGCGATCGGTGATGGTGAGCGGCGGCGGCTCTGCGGCCAGAGACGATTCCACCGGGAAGAGGTTAATCCCCAGCACAAAACTTCCGGCCAAAACGGCCGCGGATAACCTCCCCGCGATCCAAATCGAACTCACGCGCCGGTCGGGCTTCCGATCATGCGTTGTTCTCATCGAAAGGCGACGGTTTGCCGCTTGTTTCGAGAGCGGATTTCGCTTCGGTAGCGCTCGGTGGCGTCGTTGAGATAGGCGCGGCGCTGAACTGGGGTCATGCTCCAGAGTTTACGCCCAGTCTGCTCGCGCAACCGGCGAGACATCTCGACGGCATCAAAGGTTTTCGACACGGTTTCCATAGATGAGTTCCAACGGGTTTACGATACGGATTGGCTGCCAGCCGAGCAGCAGGTTGACGGCGTTAAAGCCCTTCTCGCGCTCGACATTGACGAGGTGTTTGAAGTTCCAACTCACGAGGTAATCGGCCCGGCTTCCGGTCGCGATTGCAACGTGTCCTGCGTCATCAATGTATTTCTGGGTGACCACGCCTTGCGCGACGTAGGCTTCGCCGAGGGCTTCCATTTCTTCGTCGAAGGCAAGGAGCGCGGTCTCGTCAGTGAAGGTGCGGGCGAAGAGTTCGCGGACGGGTTCGGGGGCGTCCTCGATTTCATCCCGGACAAGGATCGAAGTGAGGAAGACCCACAGCCCGGCTTCCATCTGCCGCCAAAGCTCCTGGGTGGGCTGCTTCCACTCGTCATCGAAGTAGCCGCCCAGAACCGAGGTGTCCAGATAGAGGGTCGGTGTGCGCATTTCACGGAACTTTACTCTGTTTCCGTGTCTTTGGCGAGGCGAGGTTTTCTGGGGTCCCAGGGCTGCTGATAGAGGCGGGATTTGTTCTTCCGATCCCGAAAGCCCCGGCACTCGAACTCGGGGACATCGGGAACTCCTCGTTCTCGGATAGAACCTCGCGGTGGGCGGGACTGGGTGTGATCCAACCCCACTGCTGGAGGTCGGAGGAAGATTCGAGCCGGTAAAC
>DYRR01000273.1 GCA_020718605.1 Chthoniobacter flavus
TACTTTCGCTCCACGACGGTAGGGGGCAGGCTCGAATGGCACGAAGATAAGGCGACTTTTGGATGCAGCCCGTTGCTTCGCTTTGCTCACCCTGCGGGGCTGCCGGTCGGCAGGCGGTCTGCGCTTCGCTCCGGCTCAGGGCAGATCGTTGTTTTCATTTGTGAACCCTGGGTAGCTCCGCAACCCAGGGCTATGGGACCAAGCCCCGTTGGGGCTTCACTTCGTGCCATTCGGGCCAGGCTCGTTGCTGAACGGCATTCGGGCTATGCCCGGTCGTCCGGGAGGTGCGCGCGGAGGCGGAAGGCTCCCGGGGAGTGAGGTGCCGAGGAGGTGGTGATTTTCAGCCGCCGGGCCCCGGGATTGGGCTCGTTGAAGTCCGGGAGCGGTGAGGAGATGTCGGTGATCTCGACGTTTGCTCCCTTCGGTTCAAGGATCTCCAACCGGAGGGTCTTCCCGTCCTGTCGCAGGATCACGGTATCGCCTTGCACCTCGACGTCCGCAAAGGTGACCATCTGCCATGCGGCGGTAATCTGCCTGTCGCCGGCCACCCAGCTGTCGTGAAAGAGAATGTCGCCGTTCGGGGCCAGTGAGACTTGGCGCGTGGCCGAGGAGACCTTGCCGGGATGGAGTTTCGTGAGGTCGAGCACGGCGTGGGGGGCGGCGCCTCCGGGCTCGAATGCGACGAAATCAGCCCGCGCGTCGGCCTCTGGGAGCGCATCGTCAAAGCGAAGGATGTTGTGGCTTTCGGGGCCGAGCCGGAAAATCTTCCACCGTTGGCCGTCTTGGGATCTGTCCCACAGATCGGCACCAACCTTCTCGAGCGAGTGGTAGTCTTGGAGCCCCAGATCGACCGCCCAGCGGACGCCCTGTGCTTCCAGGATGAAGGAACCAACATCCATATGCCCGTGGTTGTAGGAGGCACTCCCGCCTTTGATGGCAAGATACGTGGCACCGGGGTCGCCCCATGCCGATCGGAAGACCGCCAAAGGCACCTCGCCCCGGCCGAGCCAGTTCAGCGGCGAAAGTTCCTTGATGTCCTCTTTGGCGTCCGCCGGGCGATACCAGAGAAGGGCCAGATATGAAAACTGCCGACATGAGCATTGAAGCGTTGCGCCAGGAGTTGCGGGA
>DYRR01000151.1 GCA_020718605.1 Chthoniobacter flavus
GCTTGTTCTTTTGGCCTCTGGCGGCGTTGCTTCTCAGTCACAGAGGCTTGGACTATGCTCCTTCGTCGCGCCTTGCCAGAGGCCAAAACTCCTGCGCCATCTTGCCACCTTAATTTATTGACGGCTCCTTACGGCGGATTCAAGACCATCGTCGAGGCCTGAGCCGGGCTCCGGGCGGGGAGTTTCGCACGAAGGCCACAAAATTGCGCGAAGGAGGATGGGCGGCATGCATTTTTGCGCTGCAATAAATGCACGCCCGTGTATCCTGCAAAAAATGAAAACTCCCCTGGTGTCCGTTGTTTTGATTTTTGCATTCATCTCCTCGGGCCAGGCGCTCACCGAAAAGGGGAAGGAACTGGTCAACGAACTGACCGCCGCCATTCAGGCGGAAGTCCAGTCCGTCAAACCCAAGGAGGGCCAGTCCTTCAACGAAAGGGAGCAAATGAAGGCCTCCATGGGCGCCTGCATGCAGATGCTGCTGGAAAACAGTGATTCCCCGCAATTTTCGGAATCCCTCACACAAGTGGCTGCCTACTTTACCTCCGAAGCCGTGATAAAAAAGATCGCCGAACTTCAGAAGGAACTCAGAACCGAACGCGAGACCGCCGCAAGAGCCACGCTCGGAAAAATTCAGAACACCCTCGATGCCGCCGCCAAAGCGGTCCGGACCGCCAAAGTTCCTGCCGATCTGGATGAGGTCATTGCCGAACTGGGAAAATTCCGGCAGCACCAGTATCGGCAGAATTCGGAGGAAATACAGGCGGCAATCGCCCGCGTCGAACCCACCCTGCGATTTGTCACGCAGTGGCAGAACTATCTTTCCGCCCGAAACATCGGCAATTACAAGGCCGCCCAGGAGACTCTGCGGAACCTGACCAACAACGATTCCTTGTCCTTGCTCCCCCGCTCCGAGCTGCTTGCCCTCCTGAACAAGCCGCCGGAAACTGAAAAGCAGACAACAAACACTCAGGATAAATTCGTTTCACCCGATGAAACGGTGGAGGAAATTGTGTCCCGCGTAAAATCGCTGGACGATCTGGAGAACGCACTCAGGGAACTGCGCAAGCTTGCGCAGGGGCAGCGCAGAATCAATCAGGATGCGAACTCCGTCAATTCCGTTATCAACGCTCTGCTACCGATCAACAGAAGTTATCAGGAGTTCAAAGCCGGTCTGGCCGTGAACATCGAGATCGGCACGAATTATTCCGGCAATGACGGCGGTATTGGCAGCAAACAGATCGCGCAATTAAAGTCGGAATTGCAGCTCGCCGTTCTTCCGCGCTATGTCGGTGCTCCCGAGGGAACAAAAGCAAAACCCGGCGAGGATATCCAAACCTTTCTCAACCGGCTGGCAGCGGAAGCCAAAGAGCGGGGCGACATTGCCGTTGGAATCCGAACACGGGAGGCGATGCGTTTGATCAGCCGGGGCAATTCATTCACCCAGAATGATGCCAGCGCGTACAATTCCTATATTGCAGGGCAAAATCAGGAAACTGCGGAACAATATTTTCAGGCGGTTGTTTCCTATCAGGCTGCACTCAAATCAGGGAGTGATCTCCTTCCCGCAAAAATCATCGGCCAACGGCTGGCGGCCATAAAAGCGTCTCATCCGAAAGATTATGAAGAGGCCATGGCCCACATACTGAATCCTCCGGTCCGGGCGTATCCCGCCGACATGCCGGGATATCCGCCTGATTTCAGACGATCCAATACGCCTCATGATCAACAACCAGCTCCAACGTCGGTCCCCGCACTGGCCATTCCTCCCGCTCCCGTGCCCGCCGCAACCCCCGCGACGGAGAAAAAGTAGCATGAGACCCCATCCATGACTTCAATGGGGCCGAACCTTTTTATCGGGGTCCTCTTTGCATTTCAGCTTCTCAGTGTTTCCGCATTTTCCGCCCTTGCCCCCGACTGTGACAAACCCGCTATCCGGCAACTGGACCGCAATCCTGGATGAAGTTCCACATCCGCCCGCTGTCAATATGGCCGTGGACGAAGTGCTCTTCCGTTCCGCCCAAAACCCGGTGGTTCGGATTTATTATTGGGAGGAACCTGCCGTCACCTTTGGCTATTTCGAACGGCTTGCCGACGTGGAGACGCGCTGGCCGGGCTGGCTGCTGGTGCGCCGATGGACGGGAGGAGGTCAGGTGGAGCACGGACGCGACCTGACCTACAGCGTGATGATGCCGGCGGGGCCCGGCGGGGCGATGCCGCTGGCCAGAACGACCTATCAATTTTTGCACGCCATCGTGGCAGAGGCACTGCGTGCCTGCGGAGTGCCGGCCGTGCTGGCGACCGAGGAGGTGATTGCGGCGGGCGGACCGTGTTTTGTGAAACCCGTCGCGGCGGATGTGCTCGCTCACGGCAAAAAAATCGCCGGAGCCGCCCAACGCCGCAACCGCACAGGAATGCTCCACCAGGGAAGCATCCAGGGGGTTGCCATCCCGAATTCGCTGCCCACGGCTCTGCTGGCGGGATTTGAACCCGCCCGGACCATCGGACTGGATCCCTCGGTTCTTCGCGAAGCGGAACAACTTGCCGGCTCGAAATACGCCACCGCCGCATGGCGGACGATGCGGTGAAGCGGGGAATCAGGCTTCTGTGGCATGCTGGCGGACAAATACCAGAATCTTTTTCTCATCGCCCTTGGCGGCCCAGGTTGACCGGAGAAAATCCGTCGGATGCACTCCCCGCTGTTGGAGGAAACCCCGGTCTCCGGAGTATCCGAACATGATGTCGTGGCAGAGGGTGCCCTCCAGAAACGTCCAAAGATCGTGCCTCATCAGACTTCCTTTTCCATGCGTTCACTGAGCCACTGCTTGATCATGCTCTGGTAGTTCAGGTAGCGCGAACGGGCGAGACGTTTGATGCGGGCGAGCATGCGGGGATCGAACCGAAGGGTGATCGTGGTCGATTCGCGGGTATCGGCCTTGCGGAGCGAGGCGTTCATGAGCTTCGGATCCACCGAGGTCTGCATCCAATAGGTGGCCTCCTCTTCCTCGCTGGAAAACCGGGGGACATCGGACCAAGTGGTGAGGGTGCGCATAGGGGGAAACCCGGATTTAGTTGTTGTTTTCAGTATTTTTTCTTTCGTAAAATTGATCTTCTTCCGGCGTCATCGGCCTGGCCAGAATCACACGGTAGTTTTTGCCGTCGGTCCGAAACACACTGAAAATTCCCCGGCCCGACATGTCGCGTCCCAGAGAGATGAAACGGGCCTCGCTGTTGCCATCGGAAACCTCCGGGAGGAGCCGTTGACTGAAAGGATCTTCGAAGGATTCCTCGATCTCCTTGGGCTTGAGAAGATCGAATGCAAAAGGGGCGTCCAGCCAGTCAAATTCCATAGTGATATTGTTTCGGGGGGATGGAAAGGAATCAACGATGATATTGGATGATCTCAATCTCGTAGCCTTCCGGAGCGTCGATAAATGCGATGGTGCTGCGGGCAGTCTTGTGGGGGCCGTCGCTGAGCGGGCAGCCCTTGGATGCGGCGTGTTTGGCAAAAGCCTCAAGATCGTCCACTTCGAAGGCGAGATGGGTGAGATCGGGGCCCACCACCACCGGACCGCTCTCGTCGAACTTGCACAATTCGATGAGTTCCTCACTCCCGGGTGCTTTCAAAAAAACAAGCTGCGAGCCGCGTCCCGACGTGTGGCGTCCGGTCTCCTCCAGTCCGAGCACGTCTTTGTAAAAAGCGACCGTCTTGGCAAGGTCCGCAACACGGTACCGAGTATGGAGTAATTTCTTTACCATGGCCGAAGCATATCCTGAAATCCGCCGAGGGCAAAAAGAATCGAGTCCCTATTCATCGGGGGTTTTGATCTCAAATCCGTGCAGATGCCCGGTCTCTCCCGGAGTGCGGAGGACCTTGACCACGCACCACACAAAAAATCCGGTGGTGGAACCGGCAGACAGTATCATGACAATCCAACCAAAAATGCTCATAGAAGAACTTTCAGCCTACTTTGTTCGCTTGGAAAATCACGAAAAAACTTGCCCCCATTTTTCCCCCACCTTGACAGGATGCGGGCCGGGCGGGATGGTTGTGGTATGCGTCCCGCCCATTCCGATGTCCGCTCCCCGCATCCGGGAACGGCTTCTCTGCTTGGATCCGTGCTGGCATCGGTGTCCCGGTCGTTCTACCTGAGCCTGAAGGCGCTTCCCGCCGGGGTTCGGAAACCGTTGGGCCTTGCGTATCTGCTGGCGCGGGCGACGGACACCCTTGCGGACATGCCGGGCGAAGTGGGTGCCCGCCTGGTGGCGCTCGACGCATTGGCGCGGGCGATTGCGAAAAGGTCAGGCGAGGACGCTGACCCTCCGGTGGACCACCCATTCGCTGCGTTCGGAGATGCACCCGGGGTGACCGCCGGGGAGCGTGTATTGCTGGCGCGGATCGACGATTGTCTCGCCCTGCTGGAAACGATGTCCGCTGCCGACCGCGGGGACATCCGTCTTGTTTTGAGCCGGATTGTGCGCGGGCAGCGGCTGGATCTTGTGCGCTTCGAGCGCGGGGGACCGGGCATTTGCACCGCTGCGGAACTGGACGAGTACACCTGGCTCGTTGCGGGTTGCGTGGGGGAATTCTGGACCGATGTCTGCATGCGCTCCATCCCGGCCTATTGCAGACTGGACCGTGCGGAGATGGTCCGGCTCGGAACGGATTTCGGAAAGGGACTGCAAATGGTCAATATCCTCCGCGACTTTCCGGCCGATCTCCGCAAGGGAAGATGTTACCTGCCTTCCGGCGAACTGCGGGCGGCGGGGGTGGATCCCGGCCTGCTTGCACGGGATCCCGGCGCGGCGCGCCACGTCTTCGACGCGTGGTGGACTCGCGGCATGGAGTTGCTGGGGCAGGGCCGGGCGTATCTCCACGCGGTCCGCTCGCGGCGCGTTCGGTATGCCTGTGCGCTGCCTCTGCGCATCGGAATGGCCACGATGGATTCCGTGCGCCTTCACTTTCCGGCAGAAGGGGTGAAGATCAGCCGACCCGGCGTGCGCCGACTGGCAGTGCGATCCCTGCTGGATGCAGTGTGGAGTTGCTAATTGCCACCGGGGGGGCCGTCCGCCGGGACCACCACGCCCGCGATTCATGGCGTCGGTGGCGATTTTTTGCGGCATTTTTT
>DYRR01000022.1 GCA_020718605.1 Chthoniobacter flavus
TAGGGACGACCAATAAAACCTTTTGAGAATGTCTCCCGCCATGCCTGAAACCCCTGAACAACAAGCCCGCCTCTCTACCTCAAGTCTCTGGGATCGCGGGGGCGGAATCTTCAGATTCACGTGAAAAATGCGCATGGTGGTTCACCGGACAAAATTGTGAAGAGAGCACAACGCCTCGCCAAACAGTCAGATTACGACCAGGTGGCGATTATTTTCGATCAAGTGCCAAGTGTGATCGGGACGCTTACGAAAAGCTTTTTCCTCTCTCCAGTTTCGATCAGCTTTCGACCGACCATCAGTTCGCCGCACTATGGGATCTGTTCACCAATGAAACGGCATGAACGCGAAACCCACAACCGCAGTTCAAAGTCGCAGAGGCGTCCCGCCGCTGAACGCACCAGACCGCAAGCGGCGGGACGCCGCTTCCACTCTGGGTCACGCATCCCAAACCACGCAAAGTCCTGACGGGACAAAAGAAAATGGCAAGGTCGCTCTTGATGAATTGTCCGAAGGCCGGGTGGCTCAAGACGGCCCAATAAGGCTCTGTAAATAAATAAAGGTAGCAGGTTCTGTGATTGTCTGATATTGTTGTCGGGCATGAGCACTATTGCCGAACTGACACAAAGGTTTCAAACCGTGTGGCCTCTTTTGGAGAATTCCTCTACAGAAAATCCCGGGTTTCGGATATAATCGCGGGCCATGAGCAGAAAAATTGCGTTGTTGTTTGCCGGTCAGGGTGCACAGAGCGTCGGGATGGCGCGTGATCTCGCCGAGAAATATCCCGTGGCGGACGCCTTGATCCGGCGTTCGGACGAAATTCTTGGGCGGTCCCTGAGTTCGATCATGTTCGACGGCCCGCCCGAAGTGCTCACTCGCACTGGGAACTGCCAACCGGCGTTGTTTGTTCACGGGCTTGCGTGCCTGGCGGTGCTGCGGGAACTGGTCGGGGATTTTTCTTTTGCCGCCGCCGGAGGACTGTCCCTGGGCGAATTCACAGCCCATACCGCTGCGGGAACCTTCGACTTCGAGACAGGGCTTCGGCTGGTGGAAAGCCGCGGCCAGTTCATGGACGAGGCATGCGACACCACCAACGGCGGCATGGCGGCCATGATCGGCGCCGAGGAGGGTCCGGCCCGCGATCTCGCCGCCCAGGCCAATGTCGATGTGGCCAACCTGAACTGCCCCGGCCAGATCGTGCTCTCGGGGGAAATGTCGGGCATTGCGCTCGCCATCGGATTGGCCAAGGAATTCGGCATCCGCCGCGCCACCCAGCTCAATGTCGCCGGTGCCTACCACTCACGCCTCATGCAGTCCGCCTACGAAAAACTCGGGGAAAAACTTGCCGCTGCGGAGATCTCCACTCCAAAAGTGCCGGTCGTCTGCAACGTGGATGGTGTGGTGGTTGGCGATCCGTCCGACATCCGCCGCACCCTCTCCGATCAAGTCACGGGCACCGTGCTGTGGACCGCCTGCATGGAAACACTGCTGGACACAGTCGGGTGCGACCTTTTCATCGAGCTCGGACCCGGCGGCATCCTGGCCGGCCTCATGGGACGCACCCGCAAGGGCGTCGAAGTACTGGCCGCATCCAACTGCGCCACGGTCGGGGAGACCGCCGCCAAGCTGAAGGAATACGGCGTCTGACACTTGATCTTTTTCTTTGCCCGCTTTTGCGGACTCGGGCAGGATGACCACCCGTGAACCTCCCTCCGCTGTTGATTTTTCTTGCCGCCATGGTCCTCATGCAGGGACTCATCGGCGGCACCCGTCTGGTGTTCAGTGAGCCTGCATACGGCCTGCTGGGAGTGGCGGCGGTGCTTGCCGCGGTGTTGCCGGGAAAAATCCGGATGCCTTCGCGCCCCTGGTGTCTGTGGCTCACGATGGTTCTTTTCGCCTACGTCGTCGGCAGGGCACTCACCTCGCCCGTGGAGTATCTGGCGAGATTCCATCTGTTTGAAGCGCTTGGAGTGATGGCAGCCTATCTGCTGGTGGCTTCGCGTTTTGCGGACCAATCCCTGCGCCTCATCATTGTCGGCACGTTGATCGCGGTCGGTGTGCCGCATTTGATCGTGGCCGGGCTGCAGTTTTCCCACCCCGACAACTCGTTTCACTTTCTGGGAATCATGCGTCCCGACTGGGGGTGGCGGGCCAGCGGGATGCTCATGTGTCCGACCAGTTTCTCGGACATCATGGCAATCCTGGCCGTGATGTCGGCCTCGGTGGCGCTCTGGGCGCGCATCGGATGGGCCGGACGGATGCTTTCGGCCTACATGGTGCCCGCCTTTCTCGCCGGAGTGGCCATCTCTGGAAGTCGTGGCGGTTATCTGGCCGTGGTGCTGGGTTTTCTATGCCTCGTCTATCTGAGCCTGCTTGCCGTGCGGACCGCCGATCGCGGGCGGGCGGTTTGGATTGCCCTTGCGCTGGTTCTGATATTCGCGGCGCTCATCGGCGGAGCTTTTCTGTGGATGTGGGACCGTCCGGAGATGCGCGATCGGATCCAGAATGTTTTTGATCTGAAAAACATGCGGATCCAGATGTGGGAAGCCGCCTTCGTCCAGTGGCAACAAAACCCGTGGTTCGGCACGGGCAGTTGGACGTTTTATTATTTCGGACGGATGTTCCGTCCGCCCGGGGGTTATCAGGCCGATCCCATCCATGCCCACAACGACTACGTTCACACGCTCGCCGAATATGGAATCATCGGGTTCGCTCTGGTGATTGTCGTGGTGGTCGTTCATGCGGGCTCCGGTTTGGACACCATCAAATGGCTCCTGCGCGAACGCCTCTCGCCCGGCATCCGGCGCACCAGCACCACGCTGGCGCTCTTGATCGGCACTCTCTCCGGGCTTGCCGTGCTCATGGCCCATGCCGTGGTGGATTTCAACATGCACATCCCCTCCACCGCCCTGGTGGTGGGTTCATGGATGGGAATGCTGGCCAATCCGGCCGCCGGGGAATCCCGTCGCGAATCTCTTCCCAATCCCGCGTTTGCCTGGACCATCCGGGGCGTGCTGATCGCCATCGGACTTTCACTCGTCGGAATGACTCTCCGATATCTGCCCTCGGAAATCCATGCGGAAAAAGCCCGTGTGGCGCTCCGGGACGGCCAATGGATCGAGGCGGTAAATTTTGCCAAAAAAGGCATTGCCCTCGACGCCACCAATCCCGAACTCCATTTTCATCTCGGCGAAGCCCGCCTGGACTGGGCCTTCTCGAAGAAGAGTCCAATCCTGAGAAAATCGCTCGCGGGCGGTGCGGTGCCCCCTCTGGAACGGGGGCTGGCACTGTACCCATACGACATGTTCCGTGTGATTTCTCTCGGCCTGGCCGCGGATCTTGCCGGAGATCCGGAGCGGGCCGCCCGGGCGTTCGCGCGCGCCGTGGACCTCGACCCCAACTCCGCCCTGCCCTATTACTATCGCGGGCTGCATTTTCGCCAGCGGGGACTCATGGAAGAAGCAAAGCAGGATGTCCTGCGCTCGCAAAAAATGGGCATCGGCAGTCTCATTCGCAACGCCGACCTCAAGTGGGCTTACGCGAAATGACTCCGTGCCCCCGTGCGGCGGGAGCGCGGAGGGCGGATGCGGGCGGGCCTCAACCTCCGCCGGTCATGGGCACGAATCGCACCGGAAGAATGGCGCGCCGCCGGACGACACCGCCTTCTTTTTCCAGGAGATAAAGACTCTGGCCGCCGGCATCGGTGACAGGAATGACCATGCGCCCCCCTTCCCGCAACTGGTCGATGAGATCGTGCGGCACCTTGTCGGGGGAGCATGTGACCAGGATGCGATCGAAGGGGGCTTCCTCGGGCCAGCCCTTGTGGCCGTCGCCCGTGCGAATATGAACTCCAAAGAAGCCCGAGGCATCCAATGCGCGACGCGCGCTCCCGGCCAGGGGCGGGATAATTTCGATCGAGAACACCCGCGCTCCCAATTCCGCGAGAACGGCCGCCTGATACCCCGAGCCCGTTCCGATTTCCAACACCTTCAATCCGGGGCGCACCGCCAGCTGCTCGGTCATGAACGCCACGATGAATGGCTGGGAAATGGTCTGCTCGTGACCGATCGGCAACGGATGGTCCCCATACGCCTGGCCCCGCAGTTCTGCGGGAACAAACGCATGACGCGGCACCGTTCGCATGGCGCGGAGCACTTCCGGATCCCCGATCCCGCGCTCCGGAACAACCAATTGCTCGGCGACCATCCGCAACCTTGCCCGCGTGAGCATGTCTTCATCCGGGCCGCCGCAGGCCGCCATCACCGGCAGCAAAATCCCGGAAGACATGATGCGTTTCATCCAGCCCATGGCCCAACATCCGACAAGCGCGGGAGGAATGCAAACAAAGCAACGGTGCGGGGTTGATTTTCCCCGGGTTCTGGTGGATAGATGGCCCTCCATGATCACCATTGCCAAATTCTATTTCCTCATCTTCGGCATCCTTACCATCGCCGGCGGCGCGATGGGTGCGGCCAAAGGCAGCACCATTTCCCTGGTTGCCGGCGGCATTGCGGGAGCACTCCTGCTGGTCGCGTTTTACCTCATGGGAACCCAGCCCACGCCGGGACTTATCACCGGACTTGTGGTCTCGCTTGCGCTGGCAGGCCGGTTCGCCCCAATCTTCGCGAAGAAGGGCGGGGCATTCATGCCTGCGGGTCTCATGACCATTCTGAGCTGTATCGGCCTTATTCTGGCAGTGTTTGCACTCGTCAAAAAGTAACCGCGAGATGAGGGCCTCCGCTCCCCGTTGCCTGGCCCTGCTGCTATGCGGGATGCTCACCGGCTGCCCGGATGTCCCGACGACAGATCCATCCCTCCCTTCCCCGACCCCGACAGCCACCCCTGTCCCGACGCCAACTCCAACGCCCACCCCCGAGCCGACCCCCACCCCGCTGCCGGAGGCCTTTGTCCCGTTCCAGAAACTGGATGTCGCGAACCTGTTCAACGGGATTCGCATCCGTTCCGATTTTGCCTCCTCCGCAGGCACCTTTGCCTCCCTCGAACGAAAGGACAAAGACAGCTATACGCTCGACCTTTCCATTCGGGTTCGGGTTCCCGAGCCCAACACCTCCCTTGCGGAACTGAGCCGGGTGAACCCCGGCCTTCCCGGGGTGCTGCCCGCACTGCCGGCCTTGTTGGACACCGCGAAGGTTTCGAATTTCTGGCACGGCCTCCAGGAAAACAAAGTCAAATCCCTGCAGGATCGGCTCAACCGGCTGGACCTGATTCTTTCACGCCACAATTTCTACGATTGCGAAACCATTCTGGAAACCCGCCATCCGGAGACCGGCCGCAAGGCACTCCTGATCCAGTCGGAGATGGACGTCAACGGCGACGGTTCCGACGGGGACCGGCAACTGGCTGTGGACCAGACCTCGTCCACCTTCCAGCCGTTCACCAGTTACCGCTGGAAAAAGCGCACGCCCAATCCCAACGAATTTCTCGCCGTGCGCGAGGCAAAACTTGTGGAGGCCCAAAGGGAACTTGCAACACCGGGCCTCGGCGCAACACGCGAACGGGAGTTGCGGGAAGCCGTGCGGGTGTTGAAACTGGATATCGCGGATCTGAAATCCTTCAGCTTTCTGCTGAGCCGCGCCGATCCCTACATCGTCGTGCCGGGATTCATGCTCCGGTACAAGAACAACCCCTTCGCCCCAAAAATCGGCGACTATGCGGTGGTCATTGTCGGCAACACCATTTACCCGGCCATCGTGGGCGATGCCGGCCCCTCCAACAAAGCGGGGGAAGCTTCCCTGCGGCTCTGCCGCGAGCTCAATCCCCAATCCGGTCCGGTCCGGCGCGCGGAGAACGAACTGGTGGTCACCTATCTCATTTTCCCCGATTCGAGCGATCAGCCTTTCGGTCCGCCCGATCTCGCGCGATGGACCGCGCGCTGCACGGAATTGCTCGGTGAAATCGGCGGATACGGAGGCACGATCCGCCAGTGGGAAGATCTCACCCTGCCCGTGCCCACGCCGACACCACCGCCCGCCCCGACGCCGGAGTCGGCCACCATCGCTCCTCCCGCCCCGACGGCCACCCCGCAGACCCCGCCGGTTCCGTAGCTCCGCACGATTCCGCGAAATGGGATTGATGCCGCACGGGACAAGGTTTAAGGGTGCGGAATTGAACATGATCACCCGCCTCTGGTTTTCCCGTTTTGTCCGCACACGCACCCTTTGGTGTCTGGCAGGTTTCGCGTGTGTTGTTATTTGTGGTGTTCCCAGGGCATCGGCGGAATCTCCCCGCAAAGCGGCGGAACTCATCGGCCAGCAGGAGCCGGCGGTGATTTCCGCGCGGGTCATGGAGTTGATCCGGCCCGACAACTCCCGCATTCTGGTTTCGATCTCCAAACAAAGAGCCTATCTCATGCTCGGAGATGAAGTGGCGATCGACACCCCGGTCTCGACAGGGAAACGTGCCGGAATGACCCCCCCGGGCGAGTTCACCGTGATGGAGAAAGATCCGGATCACCGCTCGAATATCTACGGCAACTTTGTCGATGGCAAAGGCCGGATGGTGCGCTCCGGCGTGAGCACCCGCATCGATTCGGCACCCAGCGGCAGCCGGTTTTCCGGTGCGCCCATGTACCATTTCCTGCGCCTCAATGAGCAGGGCCTGGGTCTGCATGCGGGACATCTGCCCGGCTATCCCGCCTCCCACGGATGCATCCGTCTGCCCGTGGATATCGCCCCGCTGTTTTTCAAAAATGTGAAAACCGGCACCCCGGCGAAAATCGTGGAGTGATCGGGCGGCTCAGGACTCCGGCAGGACTTCCTTCACGAGGCGGTTGATGCCTTCCTGCGCGAACTGGCTGCCGGGGTAGAGCTGCTGGGCGCGGAGATAGAGGGCGAGGCTGGAACCGGTCTGACCGCGGGTCTCGAGTTCCTGGGCGTCGCGCAGGGTGCGCACAAACTCCGCCGCCTGTGTGGTGAAATTGGCCCGGACCTGATTCAGTTTGTTGTCCTCGGGATGCTCCTGGAACGCCTGCTCGACGTTTTCCCACGCCCCGGCGTAATCGCCCCGCTTGGCAATTTCCGTGGACCGGATGATCGCCGACTCGATGACCTGCATGGCCTCAAGCACTTCGCGCAGCTTGTCCTGGCGATCCGGGAACAGGGCGGCGGCGGCGATGAACCGCATCCGGTCGTCGTAAATCTGGCGGTAATTTTTCTGCCCGAGCAACTGGTCGAGATCCGCCAGCGCCTTCTGTTGGACATCCGCCTGCGAGAAGATGAGCTTGGACACTTCCGCGAGATCGGGATTGCGCGGCCAGAGTTCCGTGGCTTTTTTGAGTTCCTCCTCCAGGGTGGCGCGGTCGCCGCTCACCGCCGCGTTGCGGGCTTTGGCGAGATGCATGGCGCTCACGGTCTTGGCCGTTTCGATGGCGGCCATCGGTTTGGAGGTGTCGAAATCCTGTGCAACGGCGGAAAGTTCCGTCACAAGTTTTTCGGCCAGCGCGTAGTCCTTCACTCCGATGGCTGAGATGAGTTGGTTGGTTTTGCGGGCAAACTCCAGCGCAGGCCGCTTGAGATCCCGCGGCAGGGTGCGCAATTCCGGCAGATACTCTCCCACCAGAAAGGCTTCGGTGAGACGCTTGGTGGCACTCTCCAGTTCCTTTTGATCGAGCAAAAACCGGTAGGCCTGGATGCTCTCCTTCACATCGCGCATCGCCTCGTGGGCCAGGGTGTCAAGGACCCCCACGGTCGGAGGCATCCCGGTGCTCTTGGCAAACAGATCCTTGGCGTCCTCCCCCACCCGCAGCAGCGTGTCACCGTCCCCGAAGAGATTGCGATAGAAGCGGGTCGCCACAAGCACATGCTGAAAACGCCGCTGGAGGAAAAACTGAATCATCAGCGACTGGAACTCGATCTTGGTCTGCAACTGCGAGACTTCGCGCTTGAGCTTGTTGGTCTGGATAAGCGCCTTCACCTCGGTGGCCCGAGTCACGTAGGGCTGCACGCGCAGGTCGCGTTTGATCTGCTGTTCCTTGGCCCATTCGGCGGCCGCCCCGGGATCCTTGGGCGCGACATTGGTGGTGCTGGTGCTCGCGCTCATTTCCGCGTTGCGCTCATGTTTGCGCAGCTCGTCCTCAAGGTTGCGGTTGGCCTGCGTGAGCCGGTGACCCTCGCGTTTGGCGGTCCACACGGTATAGACGGCGTCCGCAAGCGCGTCGCAGAGATTTGCGTCGATGTCGAAGTTGGAAGCCTGGGGCAACAGCTTGAATGCCTCGTCGAGATTCGCCGACCCGGGGGCGAGCTTGTTCAGGATTGTCTCCATGAGGCGGCGGTAGCGTTCGCTGTCCTCGCCCGTTTCTTCGGGTGCGTTGAGATATTTCTCGAAACGCGACTGGAGCAGGCGGTTGTTGGTGACGTTCCAGCTTTTGCCGTCCCAGGTGAGAATTTCATTGCCGGGATCGAAAACCGGCACATCCCCGCCGAGAAACTGCGATTCGCCCGGGCCCGCCGCAGAGGGGGAGGAAGACCCCGTGGGCGCCGCAGCGGGCGGTGCGGCAGGAGCGGGGGGGGCGGCAGGATTGGCGCCCTGCCCCATGGCGGACGCCGCGATGGCTGCGGAAAGAACGACAGTAAGGAGAATGAATTTCATGACTTGGCGAGATTGCGCACGGTCAGTATCCCCTTGTCGTCCACCTCGATCTCGAACTGAAACCGCTGTCCCTTCTGGACATTGATGTGGTTGAACTGCACGGGCACCAGCACCGGCAGAATGGCCTTGGGCGCGTCATCGGTTTCCAACGAAAAAAGACGGCCCGCAATGGGCGACCATGCCAGATTATTCAAAATCGTGCCCCGGACTTTATAAATGTTTCCGCGCAGACTGTTGGAGTTTTCAAGATAAAGATCGGTCTCGATGGTGGGGATCGTCCTGTAGGGATCGGAGACTTTCCGGAACAAAAGCCGCCCGCCGACCGCACCCAGAACGGCGATGACAAGGACCACAAGGATCCATTTCGGGTTGGTGGAGGAACTGGCGCGTCTTGCCATGCCCAATTCATACCGTTGTTTTTCAATATTGGAACGTGAAAAACGCGATTTCTTCGGGATTCGTCCGCAGAAGAACCTTCTGTTGAAAAAAAATCCCCCGGCAGCCCTAGCGGGCGACAGGTCGGCCTGAAATCCGCTTGCTTATCGCAATGGTCGCATTTTCCGAAAAATAGACAAATTAATCATTGCTTATTATCAACACAAAATATCTCATGCGCGACTTCAATGAAAATTTCGCATATCATCAAGGTCGTCGGACTTCTTGCCGGAAGTGCATTTCACGCCTTTGCCGGGGCTCCGGACAAGGCACCGCTCACAGACGCCGCAGATTCAAAGATGCAAGTGGCATTCTCAGGCGGTGCGACCGTGGGTTACGACGGCAACGTGTATCTGCAGGATGGCGGTGCGCTGGGGCACATCACTTCGTGGGTGGGCAGGTTGCAGGCCGGGGTGGAAATTTCCAGGGCGATAAGCAGGGAGAACCGGATCGGCCTCAAGTTCACGCCGGAACGGGTCGCATTTTTCGGAGCTGACGAAGAAGATCACACGTTGTTGCCCGTGGTTCTCGACTGGACGGGCCGGGCGGGCGCATTGGACTGGCGGTGGAACACCGATGTGCTCTTTGTGGAAGGACCGGATGCCGGCCCGTTCTATCTTGAACAAGGCGGCTCACCCGCAATCGGCGCGTTCACGGTGAGGGATCGGCGGGATGCATTCCGCCTCCGGCAGGTGGCATCGGTGCGCTGGACCTCCGGCTCGATCTTTTTGCGTCCGGTATTTTCCGGTTACTACCACGATTTCCAAACCAAACTTTACAACCAGCCGGGGTATTGTAATTACCTCGACCGGTCCGATTTTTCCAGCGGGCTGGACTTCGGGCTCAAGGGCGGCGGGGATTTCTGGTGGGTGGCCGGATGGCGCGCCGGGAGTGAATGGCAGGCAAACACCCCCTGGAATACGGAGCGCTACTCCAACATTTATCAACGCCTGCTGGTCGGCGCAGAGGGATCTCCTTTTCCCTGGATGACCTGCAAGATTCTCCTCGGCCCCACCTTCTACGATTTCGGCGACGAGACCTCCGATATATTCGAAGGCGAACATGTGCGGCTGTTCTCGGATGCCTCGGTGACAGTGCGCCCGTCCCGCCTGGATTCGATCACGGCATCCTACGTGCAGTTCGAACAAATGAGCGCGAGCGGGTGCGGGGCGTATCAGGATATTTTGTTCCGGGCCTGGTGGACGCATAAATTTGAGGGCACTCCTTTTGAAACGCGGGTGGGCGGGGACATCCGGCGCGGCATCTTCGAAGCGCCATCCACGCGGGACGACTGGATTTTTTATCCGGGAATCGAATGCGTTTGGCATGTCACACCCCGGATCGAAGTGAGCCTGCAGGGCGTCTATGAATGGTCGGCCAGCGAGGTGCCCAACACGCCGGGACGGGTCTATGAACGCCCCTACGCCGGACTTTCCGTGAAAGCCGCCTTTTGAGGCCCGCTCCCAATCGCTTGTGTCGAAGTCATCCGGCATGGTAGCCTCGCCCCCACATGAACCCCGACAAGCAACACACCATCGCCCGCCCCGTCTCCATGGCGGGGCAATCCCTCCACACGGGCGAACGCGTCACACTCACCCTGCGCCCGGCGCCTGCGGGCCACGGGTTCAAGTTCAAACGGCTGGATCTGCCCGATCAGCCCACGATCGATGTCTCGATCGACCGGGTGAAGACGGTCGAGCGCGCGACCACCCTCGCGGAAGGTGCCGTGAAGGTGCATACCACCGAGCATGTGCTTTCCGCGCTCTCCGCCCTGGGGGTGGACAACGCGCTCATCGAGATGGACGCCAACGAGCCCCCCATCGCCGATGGGAGCGCCCGCCCCTACGTTGAATTGATCGACTCGGCCGGTTTCGAGGAACAATCCGCCGACCGCCGTGCCTTCGACGTGCGCGAGCCGGTTCACATCGAGACAAAGGGCGGATCCCTGCTCACGGTGCTGCCCGATCCGAAGTTCCGCATTTCCTGCACGCAGGTGGGACCGCAGGGCCGGTTCACGCAGTTCCAATCCTTCGAAATCACGCCCGAGATTTACCGGACCGAGATCGCGCCGGCCCGCACGTTTGTCTATTACGAGGATGTGCAGCCGCTGCTTGAGAAAGGTCTCATCAAGGGCGGCAGCCTGGAAAACGCGCTCGTCATCCGGGGCGAATCGGTGATGAGCAAGGAACCCCTGCGGTTTCCCGACGAATTTGCCCGGCACAAAATTCTGGATATCATCGGGGATCTCACGCTTTTCGGGCAGCGCCTGCGCGGTCATGTGGTGGCGGTGAAACCCGGCCACGGCCCCAACACCGAGCTCGCCAAGGCGCTCGCCAAGGAATACGCGCGGAGACAGTCCATGATCCCGCCCAGCGCGAATCCCGTGGGCAACTCGCTGCTGGACGTGAACGATCTGATGCGCATCCTGCCGCACCGCTATCCGTTCCTGATGGTGGACCGGATTGTGGCGTTCGAGGGCGAGGACAAATGCACTGCGGTGAAGTGCGTCACGATCAACGAACCCTATTTCCAGGGGCATTTTCCCGGGCATCCCGTGATGCCGGGCGTGCTGCAGGTCGAGGCCATGGCGCAGGCGGCCAGCGTGATGCTCATGCGCAAGATCAATGCGGAAGGCAGCATCGGCTATTTCATGAGCGCCGATGCGGTGAAATTCCGCAAACCGGTGCTCCCGGGGGACACGCTGTTCATCCATGTGGAGTTGCTCAAGGCGCGCCGAAACATGGGCAAGGCGCTCTGCAAATGCACGGTGAACGACGAGATTGTGTCCGAGGGGGAACTCATGTTTGCCATCGTCCAAAGATGATCCACGCCACCGCCATCATTCATCCCTCCGCGCAACTCGGTGCGGACGTCGAGATCGGTCCCTACTGCATCGTGGGAGCGGATGTGGTTCTCGGGGACCGCTGCCGCCTGCAACACCACGTGAGCGTGCAGGGGCCCTCGGTGTTTGGCGCCGACAATGTCTTTTATCACGGCGGCTCGGTCGGGGAACGCACCCAGGATCTCAAATACCGGGAGGAACCCACCCGGCTCGAAGTGGGCGACGGCAATTGTTTCCGGGAATTTGTCACCGTCCACCGCGCCACCATGCCGGGCGGGGTCACCCGGATCGGCAACCGCGGCAATTTTCTCGCCTACAGCCATGTCGCACACGACTGCCTCGTGGGTGACGACGTGATTTTTTCCAACAACGGCACTTTGGCAGGGCACGTCGAGGTCGGCAACCGCGCCATCATCGGAGGTCTTTCGGCGATCCATCAGTTCTGCCGCATCGGCGCCCATGCGATCATCGGGGGCTGCACCAAGGTCGTGCAGGATGTTCCCCCCTATTTCGTCGCGGATGGCAACCCCGCCGCGCCGCGCGCGGTGAATCTGGTGGGCCTTGAGCGCGCCGGTTTTTCCAAAGACACCATCCGGGACATCAAGGCCGCCTATCGCACGCTCTACCGGTCCAATCTCAACACGACCCAGGCCATGGAAAAACTGCGCGCGGGCGATCCGGTGCCGGAAGTGCGAATCCTTGCGGACTTTGTGGAATCCAGCCAGCGCGGCATCATCCGCTGAGCCGATCCCATGGCCGAGAATCCTTCACCGGGCTGGATCAAGACCGACTTCCATCTTCACTCAGGCGAGGACCCCTGTGACGCGATTCACTATACGGCGGCGGAGCTTGTGGATCGGGCACTGGAACTTGGATACGGGGCGCTGTCCATCACACTGCACGGCGCCGTGTTCGACGACCCGGCACTGAGGGCCACAGTGCTGGAGCGCGGACTGCTGCTCATCCCGGGAGCGGAACTCCGGATCGAAGGATGCGACTGCGTCGTGCTCAATGTCTCCGCCGAAGAGGCTGACGGCGTCCGCACCTTCGACGATCTGCGCCGGCTCCGCGCCCGCCGGGGAGACTCGATGCTGACATTGGCCCCCCACCCCTTCTATGTGCTGGGCGGCTCGATCGGGCGGAGGATCCACCGCGAGCTCGACTGTTTCGACGCGATCGAGCTCTGCCATTTCCACATCCCGGTCATCGATCCCAATCGTCCCGCGCGGAGACTGGCACGGAAGTCGGGGAAACCCATGCTGGCAACCTCCGATGCCCATCGCTTGAAGGGCTTCGGACACCATCACACGCTCATCCAGTCCGCACCGGACACACTGTCCATCTTCCGCGCCATCCGGGCCGGCCACACCCGGCTGGTAAGTCCGACGCCGCGCATCGCCGATTTTCTCGAAAAGCTCCATTACATCTTCATCGAGCATCCCCGGCACTGCTTTCTGCGTCGGCGGGAAAAATAAACCATTGCGCCGTACCGGCGGATTCCACCGGACCCGCGAAGTCCCCTCCTCGCACAACAATGGCATTGGAAGATCCCGACGCTCCCGCGCCGAGCTACGAAAGCAGCCTGTAGCCCGCTCCGGAAGGAGCGGGACCGCCACTGGCACAGGCACACTTTTTTCCGCATGGCCTCCAGTGGATCGTAATGATTCGGGCACTCCATGCACATCATGTCGGCTCTTGCCTTTCGGGTCTGGTGTGTGGAGGATCGGTGCTTGATGTCCCAATCCACCTCACCCAGGCCCGGCCACTCGCTTGCCGAGCGATCCAGAAAGCCTGTATCCCGCATCTTTGCCCTGGCATGGATCGGGGCGGCGCTGTTCACCGTCCCCTTGGGATTCCTGACCGGGTGGCATCTGGCACTGGTGCCTGCGGGCATCCTGCTCCTGATTCTGGCCGCACTGGGCCGGATCTGGTGTCTGCTGTATATCGCCGGACGAAAGAACAGGGTGCTCTGTGTGGACGGGCCGTATTCGCTCAGCCGCAATCCGTTGTATTTCTTTTCGTTTCTGGGCGTCCTCGGATTCTCCCTTTCGATCCAAAACCTCCTCCTCGGGGCGGTGGCCGCCCTGTTTTTTGTCGCGTACTATCATCTCGTGATTGCCGGCGAGGAAACGCGACTTGCCGGGATGTTCGGGGCGGACTTCGAGGACTACTGCGCCCGGGTGCCGCGCTTTCTCCCCGCCTGCCGGCCGCCCACACGTCCGCCTCAGATCATGGTGGATCCGCGTCCGTTCGAGCGCGGTCTGACGGAGGTGTTTGTGTTCCTACTGTCCATCGTGGCTGCGGGAGTGCTCACGTATTTCCACGCCACAGGTGCGTGGCACACCTTTGCCCTGCCGTTTTAGCCGGGGGCTCTCAGGCAAGCAGTTCCGGATAATGGGCGCGGGCCATTGTCTCGCACCGGGCGGCAATTTCCGCATGGGTTTCGATTCCGCAGACCTCCTCGGCCAAAGTCCGGCAGGCGAACATATCCAAGGCCTGCACCGCCCGCTTGACGCGCGGAACCAGGGCGGCGCCGGCACTCAACTCATCCACTCCCAAGCCGAGAAGCAGCGGAGTGTAGAGCACATCCCCCGCCATCTCCCCGCAGACGCCGACCCAGCGTCCATGACGCCTGGCACTGTCCACCACCATGCGGATGAGGCGGACGATGGCGGGATGGGTGGGCTGGTAGAGATTGGTGATCCGGTCGTTCATTCGATCCACGGCAATCGTGTACTGAATGAGATCGTTCGTTCCGATGCTGAAAAACGAAGCTTCGCGGGCCAGGGAATCGGAGGCAATCGCGGCACTGGGGATCTCGATCATCGCGCCGACTTCCATCGCGGGATCGAAGGACCGGCCTTCCGCCCGCAATTCCTCCCGGCATTCCTCCAGCACCCGGACTGCGGCGCGCCATTCCTCGATGCCGGAGATCATTGGAAACATGATGCGCACATTGCCGCAGGCGCTCGCGCGCAGGATGGCCCGCAATTGGGGTTTGAAAATATCCATCCGCTCCAGGCAGAACCGGATGGCCCGCCAACCCAGGAAAGGATTTTCTTCCGTGGCGGTTCCCAGATTGCTTGAGAGTTTGTCGCCGCCCACATCCAGTGTGCGAATGATGACCCCGTGGGGTTTGCAGGCTTCAGCGATCGTGCGGTAATTCTCGAATTGCTCGTCCTCGGAAGGCGCATCGGGGCGGTTGAGAAAGAAAAACTCAGTGCGGTAAAGGCCGATCCCCTCCGCGCCGCTGGATTGCACCGACTCGAGATCGCCGGGCAGTTCGATATTGGCCGAGAGAATGATGTGGCTTCCGTCCCGGGTGGCGGAGCGGGTGTCGCGCAGGGTTTCGAGTTCCTGCTCCACGCGTCCGCGGCGGCTCTCGATCTGGCCGTATTCGTAGAGGGTCTGCTCGGAGGGATGGACGATGAGCATGCCGTTGTAGCCATCGAGAAGAACCGGATCCCCCGTCTCCAGATCCTGGGTTGCGGTGTGGAGGCCGACCACGGCGGGGATATTGAGCGAGTTGGCCATGATGGCCGTGTGCGAGGTCTTGCTGCCCACATCGGTTGCAAACCCGAGCACGAGATCGCAGTTCATCACCGCAGTGTCGGACGGAGTGAGGTTGCGCGCCACAAGGATGTGCGGCTCGGAGGAAAGGGTGATGGTTCTGGGGGATTTGCCCGAAAGATTGCGGAGCACCCGCCGGGAAACATCGTGGATATCGAGAGCGCGCTCTTTCAGGTAGGGATCGTCGAGAGCCTCCAGCGTGGCGATGTAACGGGACGCCACCTGATGAAACACACTCTCGATATTCTTCTGCTCCTTCTCCAGGAGCCGCAGCA
Source organism: Chthoniobacter flavus (assembly GCA_020718605.1). GTDB lineage: Bacteria > Verrucomicrobiota > Verrucomicrobiia > Chthoniobacterales > CAKUMP01 > DYRR01. The sequence continues at coordinate 15,727 of DYRR01000022.1, forward strand.
CTTCGTCGATGACCGTGCGATCTTCCACCACGAGCAGATGCGCGTCGAAGATGCCAGCATTGCCGGAGCCGACAGACTCGGCGATGCGTTGCTGCATCTCGAGGATCTGGGTTCGGGTGGCGACAAGCGCGGACTCAAACCGGGCAATCTCCCCGGGAATTTCTTCCGGGCGCACCGCATAATCGGGAACCTCCTCGTCCTCGTGATTCTGGACCACGACCGTGGCGCGGACGATTCCGGGCGACACACCCACGCCCTGAAAACGTTTCTCGGGAATTGCAGAAGATTTGTCAGCGGTCGCCATGGAGAGGAGGGATGTCGTACCGGAGCGAACGTCGTAGAACGCGGTCAATCCTCGTCGAAACGGCGTTCGATAAGTTGTTCCAGCTCGGAAATGGCGCGGTCCGCATCGGGTCCGTCGGCGATGAGGAATAGTTTCGAGCCCTGTCCTGCGGCGAGCATCATGAGGCCCATGATACTTTTGCCGTTGACCTGCTCGCCATCTTTCTCCACCCAAACCTCCGCTTTGTGGCGATTGGCAATCTTGACGAACATTGCAGCCGGGCGGGCATGGAGACCCAGGCGGTTCTGGATCACCAGTTCCCGCGTGAGTTTCTGTCCGGATGAAGTTGTCTTTTTGTTCAGAATGCCCATTTAAATCGAGGTTGGTTGCTTCATGGAGTCGAGCAGACGCTGATTAAACTCCACCGCACTGTTTCTGCCGAGACTTTTCAGCTTGCAGTCCAGCGCGGCGACTTCAATCAACCTGCCCAGGTCGCGGCCGACTTTTACGGGGATGGTGATTTCGGGCACCTTGATCCCCAGGATGTCGGCATAGACCTGATCAAGTCCTATCCTATCGACTTCTTCCATGTCCTGCCAATCTTTTAATGTCACCATGAGATCGAGTTTTTTTTCCATCCGGATCGCACCGGCCCCGAAAATGGCGGAGACATTGATGATGCCGATGCCGCGGACCTCCATGTGGTACCGGGTCAGTTCCGGGGAAGTCCCAATAAGCTCGCGTCCCTCCACGGCCCGGAAACGCGTCATATCGTCGCTCACCAGACTGTAGCCGCGCTCGATGAGCCCCAGCACGCACTCGCTCTTGCCGATCCCGGAGGCCCCGCAGATGAGGGTCCCCACGCCCATGATATCCATCATGCTGCCATGGATGCTGATGCGGGGGGCAAAATCCATCTCCAGGGCGATGGTGGCGGCATTGATGAACTTCATGGTGATCGCCGGCGTGCGGAAGACGGCGATCCCGGCGCTGGTGGCGACATCCAGCAGTTCTTTGGGAAGGCGTCCGGCCCTCGCAATCACGAGGCAGGGCACGTGCTGCTCGCACAGTTCGCGGAATTTGGCGATGGCCTCCCGGAGGGGGATGCTCTTGAGGTAGGACATCTCCGCGCTTCCCAGCACCTGAATGCGTTTCTTGGCGAAATAATTGTAAAAACCCGACAGGGCAAGCCCGGGACGGTTGATGGTGGGCTCGCGGATTTTCCGATCGAACCCATGGGCACCGTTCACCAGGCTGAGTTGCAGCACATGGGCGTGGCGGGTATAGAAATCACCGACGGTGATCAACTGGGGGGGAAGCTGTGGCACGGGGAAAGAGGGATTATATCTGGAATCGCTCGCCGAGATACAGCTCGCGACTGATGGGATCGTTGATGAGAAAATCCTTCGAGCCTTCGCTGACCACCTGCCCCTCGAAGATGAGGTAGGCGCGATCCACCACGGCGAGTGTCTCCCGCACATTATGATCGGTGATGAGGATGGCGAGCCCCGCGTCCCGGAGTTTGTGGATGATCTGCTGCACATCGCCGACCGCGATGGGGTCCACGCCGCTGAACGGCTCGTCGAGCATGAGCAGACTGGGATTGGTCACCAGGGACCGCGCGATGGTGAGCCGCCGTTTCTCGCCGCCGCTGAGGGTGAGTGCCGTGTTGTTCGCCAGATGCTCAATGCCGAACTGACTCATCAACTCCTCACAGCGCTGGCGGCGCTCTTTTCCGGACATGGGAACGGTCTCCAAAATGGCCATGAGATTCTGCGACACGGTAAGCTTCCGGAATATGGATTCTTCCTGAGGCAGGTAACCCATCCCCATGCGCGCTCTCTTGTACATCGGCTCGTCCCCGACCTCCCTGCCCTTGAAAATCACCCGGCCGCTGTTGGGACGGACAAGGCCCACGATCATATAAAAACTGGTGGTCTTGCCGGCACCGTTGGGACCGAGCAATCCGACGACCTCGCCCTGATGCACATGGATGTCCACGCTGTTGACCACGGCGCGTCCGTTGTAGATCTTCACGAGCTTCCGCGTCTGAAGCATGGGGATCTGCTTCTGCGGCATTGCGGACCGGGAGGAGGCGGGGGCGGCGGCGGCGGCGGCGATCAATTCTTTGCCTCCTTTTCGCGGTCCTGGATGAGGGTGACGCTCTGGCCCAAGGTTTTCAAACGTCCGTCGCGGTTGAGGACCATGACCGTGGAGGATTCCGTGGCGCGGTGAACATTGATGCCCTGCTGCACTTCGGGGGAGCCGGTGAGAGTGACATCGCCCGATTTCGGATTATAGACCGCCTTGCGGGCGCGTCCGACCGAGCGGGTGGGTTTGCCGCCATCCTCGGACGGCTTGTCCTGGACGATGAGCACATGCCCCTCCGCCTGGGCTTCTTCCATGCCGGTATTGTCCTTGCCGAGAACAACGGTGAGATTGTCGCAGGTGAGATTGAACTGCGGATCGGTGACGCGGACCTCCCCGGAAAACGTTGCCAGACGTTCGCGGGCATTGAAGGTCGCCTCCTTGGATGCGGTGATCTTGGTCGCATTGGCCGGGGCGGGCGCGTCCTTGTCGAACAATAAATCGGGCGGATTCTGCAGGTCCTCCGGGTGCCGGGTCTGGTCGGCAGGCGCTTCCTGGGAGTGAAGCACAGAGCCGGTGAGAAACGCGGCGGAGGCCGCAAACACAATAAGAAATCGTGACATGATTATTTGGAATCGGTGGTGAGGTTGGTGCGGTCGAAAATGATCATCTGGATCTTGCCGGTCATTTTCCCTTTCCGGGTGCGGGTGTTAAAGGTCAAAGACTGGCCGTTCATCTGGAAATCGGGGCGTTTGATGAAGGCTTCCTCCTTGCTGGTGATGATTTCGGTCTCGAGATCCAGGATGGAGGCGGGGAGGCGGATCTCCATTTCCGACTGGCCTTCCGTGTTGAAAAATTCGACCCGCATGTGGGAGAGCTTCAGATGCGTCTCGTCAATACGCCGCACGGCGGTGGCATCGAAGTTCATCTCCAACCGGCCCTCCGCCGTGTAGTAGGGAATCTTGATGCCGCGCACCTCGCGATCGACCGGGATCGGCAGGGACAGCAGCTGGGAACGCCCGCCTTCCTTTGGTTTCGGGGCGGGCTTGTCCTGAGCGAAAGCGGCCGACGCCATCAGGAGCACAACCAAAGCAAGTGCAAGCGGTCTCATCATTTGCTCACCGCATGAATCGCGAGAAGGGTTTGGAGAAGTTTTTTCAAATTTTTAAGTGGGATCTGGTTGGGGCCGTCGGACAGTGCCTTTTCCGGTTGTTCGTGGGTCTCGATAAAAACGCCGTCACACCCGGCCGCAACAGCCGCCCGGGCGAGCACAGGCGCCAGAACCCCGTCGCCGCCCGTCCGGTCCCCCGCCCCGCCGGGCCGTTGAACCGAATGGGTCGCGTCGAAGATCACGCGGAACCCCTGCTCCCTTATCCAGTAAAGGGAGCGCATGTCCGCGACAAGATTATTGTAACCAAAAGTCGTGCCCCGTTCGGTGAAGAAAAAGCGGTCGTTGCCCGTGGACTGAATCTTGGTGGCAATGTTGCCGACATCCCAGGGAGCAAGAAACTGGCCCTTTTTCACATTCACAACCCGTCCCGTCTCCGCCGCCGTCAGCAGCAGATCGGTCTGGCGGCAGAGGAAAGCCGGGATCTGCAGGATATCCACATGTTCCCCGGCCATCCGTGCCTCTTCGGCGGTGTGAACGTCGGTGGTCACAGGCACCCGGAGTTCCCCGCCGATCTCGGCCAGAAGACGGCACCCCGCCTCCAGCCCGGGACCGCGAAATGCATGAACCGAAGTGCGGTTGGCCTTGTCGTAGGATGCCTTGAAAACAAAAGACACACCCAGCCCGGTGCAAATCGCGTGGATTTTCCGGGCCATCCGCCACACGAACTTTTCCGACTCCATCACACAGGGGCCCAGGATAAAAAGCGGGGCTTTTTCGTTCCAAGTGAGCGGGCCCAGAGACATGGACTTGGTTTTTGGCATCCGGCAAGTTTACCCTCCCGTCCACGGCTTGGCCACCCCTTTGTTGGCCGACGGGCGAGGCAAATGACCCGCCCCGGGTCGCCGCGTATTTTTGCGGTTCAATTGCGTGCCACCGACTTCGGGAGCGGAGGAGGAGCGGCGGGGGCGACGGGCAGTTTCTGCGGCTCGCTGGCCGGGCCGGGCTCGGGCATGCGCACGAGCAGCCACGTCTGCGTGCGTGTGGCGCCGAAGTGAATCGCCACCGGAGACACATCCAGGGTGAGATTTGCAAGACTGGTCACAAACACCGTTTCGACATTGCCCGAAGGTCTGGAACCTCCTCCCGATGGCCGCGACATGCTTCCGCCTCCCCGTG
>DYRR01000023.1 GCA_020718605.1 Chthoniobacter flavus
CCAGGCCAGCAGCAGCCCCAGCGCGAAAACCCCCGCAGCCAGAGCCGGCACCACGATCGGGATATTTTCATGCGGGACATGCAGGAACCGCCCAATGAAAAACGGGAATCCCGCGATCACCGAGAACACGGACAGCACCACCAGCGGCAGGGTCATCACGCCCGGGGATTCCTGTCCGTCTCGCGCGGAATCGCTGCGGGGTTTCCCCAAAAACGCCACCACGAAAAGGCGGAACATGTAAAATGAGGTGAGGAAAGCCACAAAAACCGCCAACCCGAAGATCATTTTGTTGCCATGGAAAGCCGCCACCAGAATGGCATCCTTGCTGTAGAATCCACTGAACAGATAGGGAAATCCGGTCAGCGCCATCGTGCCGATGAAGAACGTGATGAACGTGATCGGCAGCTTGTTTTTGAGCCCGCCCATTTTCCAGATATTCTGTTCGTGATGCAGCCCGTGGATCACCGAGCCCGCGCCGAGGAAGAGCAGCGCCTTGAAAAACGCGTGGGTGAAGAGGTGGAACATCGCGGCCGTGCCGGCCATCATGCCCACCGCCATCACCATGTAGCCGAGCTGAGAGAGGGTCGAGTAGGCCAGGATGCGTTTGATGTCGTTCTGCTGGGTGGCCATGAGCGCGGCGAGCACCGCCGTCACGATGCCGATCCAGGAGATCACTTCGGCGGCGGTCACCGAGGCTTCCACGAGGAAAAAGACGCGCACCAGCATGTAAACGCCGGCCGCGACCATCGTGGCGGCATGGATGAGCGCGGAGACCGGCGTGGGGCCTTCCATGGCATCAGGCAACCACACATGCAAAGGGAACTGGGCGGATTTGCCGACCGCACCACAGAACACCAGCAGAGTGGCCGTGGCGAGATAGCAGGGATGCAGAGCCAGCACGGAAAGATTCGCCTCGATATCCTTGAACGCAACCGAGCCGACCGCGACCCACAACATGAGAATGCCGAGCATGAATCCGAAATCGCCGATGCGGTTCACGAGAAACGCCTTTTTGGCCGCGTCGGCGGCTGCGGGCCGCTGGAACCAGTGACCGATGAGCAGGTAGGAGCTCACACCCACGAGTTCCCAGAAGACGAACATCATCACGAAATTATCCGCCAGGACGATGCCCAGCATGGAGAACATGAACAGCGACAGCCCGGCGAAATAGCGCGACCGCCCCGCGTCGTCCTTCATGTATCCCAGCGAATAGATGTGAATAAGGAGTCCGATGCCTGTGACGACGAACAGCATCGTCCGGCTCAGTTCATCGATCGTGACTCCGAATGTGATCCGGAAATCCCCCGCCCGGATCCACTCGATCGGGACGACATTCACATCGCCATGCCCAAAGATGAGCGGCAGCGCGGCGGCGAAGGAAACGGCGCAGGCGGCGACGGAAATATAGGAGCTGAGGGCGCGCGAGGAACGGGCGGCCAGCATAATGACCGCCACGCTCACCAGCGGGGCGAAAAGAATGATCCAGGGTAAAGAAGAGTTCATTGGGCCGCGTGAAAACTAAAACTTGAGCAGATTGATGTCCTCGACATGCGTGGTTTGCCGGAGTCGATAAAGGGCGACGATGATCGCGAGACCCACGGCAACCTCCGCCGCGGCGACCGTGATGATGAAAAACACCAGCACCTGGGCGTTGTAATCGGGGACGGCGGCATTCGCACCGAACCGGGAAAACGCCACGAGGCTCAGATTGGCGGCCCCGAGCATCATTTCCAGGCACATGAAAATAACAAGGATGTTGCGCCGGAGCAGGACCCCCGCGAAGCCGGTGGCGAACAGGAGTCCGCCGGCCAGAAGATAGTGGTTGAGCGTGATCATTTGAGGCGGTGTTTACTGAGGACCACCACGCCCACGGTGGCGACGAGCACCAGGGCGCCGACGACCTGGAGCGGGAGGTTGAAGTCGTTGAACAGCGCAAACCCAACCCCGCGGACATCGTCCACGCGCTGGCCGAGTGCGGAGGCCGCCACCGTGCCGGGCTCGAATCCGGAGAGAAGCCTCACCAGCAGGGCCACGAAAGCGGCGACCACCGCGAGCCCACCGAGAAACGCAGGCAGGTTGAGCTTGCGCCGCTGCTCCGTTTTGAGATCGAGCAGCATGATAATGAACAGAAACAGCACCATCACGGCGCCCGCATAGACGAGCACCTGGATGATCCCGATGAAGAAAGCGTCCAGACCGACAAAGAGCGCCGCAAGACACAGGAAGGAGACCACCAGACTGAGCGCACTGCCCACGGGATTGCGCAACAACACGACCATCGCGCCGAACACGAGCATCAGGGAGGCAAAGATCCAAAAGAGAACCGGGTTCATGGATTAAGAAGCTGAAAGGCTGAAATTATAGACGGATGGGTCGGCGTCATTTCAAGTCGTTCCATTTGTTGACCAGACCGTCCATCACGCCGCCGATCTCGTAGAGTTTCTTTTTGTCATAGACCATTTCCGCGCGGCTGAGCCCGGTGATGGCGTAGTCTTTTCTGAGGAAAATCGCCTGCTCGGGACAGACCTCCTCGCACATCCCGCAGTAGATGCACCGGGTCATGTCGATTTCGAATTGCTCGGGATATTTCTCGACCTTGGCCCAGCGGCTGTCCGCCGGGAGTTCCCCCGGGGTGATCGTGATCGCGCGCGGCGGGCAGATGAACTCGCAGAGCTGGCAGGCCACACAGCGCTCCCGGTCCCACTCGTCCTTGACCAGCGTGGGCGCCCCCCGGTAGTGGGCGGGCAGATTCTCATCCCATTTCTGTTCGGGATATTGCAGCGTGATCCTGGTCTGCCCAAACAGAGAACGCAGGAAGTGCCTAAGGGTGATGACGAGCCCTCCGAGAATCGCGGGAAGATACATCTTCTCCGCGAAGGTCAGTTTGGGGCGTGGAATGATGTGGGGCATAAAAAGAATCGGTCAGGAAAACGCGACCAGGAGACCTGCGGTGAGCAGGATGTTGACGAGGGCGATTTCAAACAGATAGATCCACCCGATCTTCATGAGCTGATCATAGCGGAACCGGGGCAGAGTCCAGCGGATCCAGATGAAAAAGAAGAGCACGCAGGCCACTTTGGCGAAGAACGTGACCACATTGGCCAGCCCCCAGAACCATCCGGCACTCCCATCCGGGATGCCGGGGAAATGCCATCCGCCGAGAAACAACGTCACGATCACCGACGAGGCGGCAATCATGGCGGAATATTCACCCAGGAAAAACAGGGCGAATTTCATGGAGGAATACTCGGTGTGATAACCGCCCACGAGTTCCGTCTCGGCCTCGGGAAGATCGAACGGAAGCCGGTTGGTTTCCGCAAACGACGCGATGAGGAACACCACGAAAGAAATCAGGAGCGGCACCCAGAGCGCGACCTGTTTCCAGTCGAGCCCATGGAACCAAACGGGCAGCACCAGCCAGCCGTTGGCGCACTGGAACTCCACGATCTGCGAGAGGTTCAGCGTGCCCACCACGAGAAACACCGGCACGACGGAGAGGCCCATCGCAAGTTCGTAGGAGATCATCTGCGAGCAGGACCGGATGCCGCCCAGGAACGGATATTTGGAATTGGACGACCACCCCGCCAGCGTGATGCCATAGACGCCCAGCGATGTGATGGCGAAGATGAAAAGAACTCCGATGTCCACATCGGCGATGACCATCGGGATCGGCCCGAGTCCGAAGTCGAATCCGAGCATTTTCGCCACGGGCGTCACGAGAAAATCCAGATCCAGCGTGCTGCCAAAGGGAATCACAGCCAGCACAAGCAGCGAGGGAATCATGGCCAGCGCGGGAGCCAGCCAGTAATAGAATTTGTTGACATGGGCCGGCGTGAAATCCTCCTTGAGCAGGAGCTTGAGTGCATCGGCAAACGGCTGGAAGAGCCCGTGGAATTTCACATCCTCCTTGAACCCGAACAGGGTGAGCGGAATCCCCACGCGGTTGGGACCGACCCGGTCCTGGATGAAGGCGCTCACCCGCCGCTCCGCATAGACGGTGTAGGACACCATCGGCAGCACGACCACAAAAATTATGGTCAGGGTCTTGACCAGCGAAACTATCGCGTAAATCCAAATATCCATGGGATCGTGTGGGGTCGGGAGGGCGGCGGATCAGGGTTGATTGAGGGCGAGACCGGCATCGCCGATCTTGCCCAGGGATAGTCCGGCAAAGGCAGGGATGGTCGCTGCCATGTCGTGGAAAACATCCTCGATTTGCGGAAAAGCCGGCGTCGCGGGATCGACGGCGGCGAGAAGGTCTCGCAGAATCTCCCAGTCGTCGCGGGCAAGTCCGGGAGGATTCACCGCGCGATTGAGCCGCTGCAACCGGCCTTTGCCGTTCACCATGGAGCCGCGTTTCTCGGCAAATGCGGCGGACGGCAGCACGACGTGCGCGTGTTTGAGCGGGGAGAAATCCAACATCTCCACGGCGACAAAGGCTTCCAGTTTGGCAAGATCGGTCTCCGGGATGCCACAATCGGCGGGATTTTCCCGCAGAACCAACAGGCCTTTGATCCGACCCGAGCGGATGCCCTCCGCGATGGCGGGGAGGTTTGAGCCGGGCACGGAAGACGCAATGCCCGCAAGCAGAGCCCCACGGGTGTTGGGATTGCGATCGGCACTCAGGAGGATGCCGTCCGCCTCGCCCGTGCGGGGCAGGACATCGACATGTTCCGATGCGACGCCAAGCGAGCGGACCAGCTTCGATGCCAGGAACAACTCCTCGTTGGTCATCCGGGCGGAGGCGATGAGGGCGAGTTGGCCCGCGGCCACACCGCGCAGTTTTTCCGAGGCCGCCGCGATGGCCTCCGTCCAATCGGCCGTCGTGCGGTCGCCGTCCACCGTCATCCTGGGCGCGGCAAGCCGGGCGAGACTGTCAATCCCCTGGAAATCCAGACGCCCGGCATCACACATCCAGGATTGGTTCACGGCATCATTCTCGCGGGGAGTCTGGCGGTAGAGCTTGTGTTCGCGGCTGCCGATCACGGTGTTGCAGCCCGTGGCGCAACCGGTGCAGATGCTGCGGGTCTCCTTGAGAAACCAGACCCGCATTTTGAAGCGGAAATCGGAGGAGGTGAGTGCCCCGACCGGACAGAGATCGACGGTGTTCAGGGAATAATTGCTGTCCAGCATGCGGTCCGGATGGCAGGTGAGCGTCGAGAAACTTCCCCGATCCACAAAGCCCAGCACATCATCTTTGGCCACTTCCTTCATGAACCGGATGCAGCGGGAACACAGGATGCAGCGTTCGTCGTCGAGTTTCACGCGCGGCCCGAGCGTGACGTTCTTGGGTTTCTTGACCTTCTCATCAAGGAACCGCGAACCGCCCCTGCCGAACTCGACGGAAAACTCCTGCAGGCGACATTCCCCGGCCTGATCGCAAATCGGGCAGTCGAGCGGATGGTTGATGAGCAGAAATTCCATCACACCCGTGCGGCATTCCCGGACCATCGGGGAATCCGTGCGTACGCCCATGCCCTCGGCGACATCCTGCGCACAGGAAATCTGGGCGCGCGGCATCCAGGCAATCTCGGGCCTGCCGTCCTGCCCAAGCACGGGCTTGCGGTCGGGCGTCATCCTGGGCATGCCCATTTCCACCATGCACATGCGGCAGTTGCCGGGCGAGGAAAGCCGGGGATGGTAACAGTAATGGGGGATGAACTTCCCAGCCTGACGGCAGGCTTCGATGACACGCGTGCCTTTGGGAAATTGATGCCACGTGCCGTCGATCTGCACGTTCAACATCGGAATTTCAGGATTGGGCTGGCTCATGGGTAAATTCAATGCAATGCCGAAATACCCGCCGGCACGGGGATGAAAAGTGTACGATTTAGGGGGAACAATCGGGTGTCTCAAGGGCAAATTACAAAAATTTCCGGTATTTTTGCCGTTGCCGGGGAGGCGGGCTATGCCGTTATCTAGCGGGATGCAAGTGCCGCTCCTGGATCTGAAACCGCAGTATCAATCACTGAAAGCCGAGATATTACCCCGGCTTGAGGCCCTCTTCGAATCGCAGGATCTCGTGTTGGGCGAAACGGTGGGGCGGTTTGAGCGCACGGTCTGCGGGTTCACCGGCGCCGCACATGCCATCGGAATGTCCTCCGGGACGGACGCCATCCTCGCGGTGCTCATGGCACTGGAGATCGGGCCCGATGACGCGGTTCTCACCACGCCCTACACGTTTTTCGCCACCTCAGGCTGTATTGCCCGGGTGGGCGCGGAACCGGTCTTTGTCGATATCGATCCGGACACCGCCAACCTCTGCGCATCACGTCTGGCCGACTTCGTGAAAACACGCTGCACCCGCTCTGCGGAGGGCGTGTTGCGGGCACCGTCGGGCCGCCGGATCAAGGCGGTGATGCCCGTGCATCTCTACGGGTTGTGCTGCGAACTGGATGACGTGGCCCAGGTCGCCCGCGAAAACGGGCTGCCGCTCATCGAGGATGCCGCGCAGGCCCTGGGCTCGGTGTATCCGGGCCGGGAGGGCGCACTTCACCATGCCGGCGCTTATGGTGAATTCGGATGCTACAGTTTTTATCCGACAAAAAATCTCGGCGGATTCGGGGACGGCGGCATGGTGGTCTGTCGCGACGCCGCCATGGCCGCAAAACTGAGGGCCATTCGCAATCATGGCATGGAAGACCGATATTATCACAAAATCGTCGGAGGCAACTTCCGCCTGGACGGCATCCAGGCGGCGGTTCTGGAGATCAAACTCCGGCATCTCGACGCATGGTCCGCCGCCCGCCGGGCCAATGCGGCGATTTATCGGGAGATTCTCGACGGCATCGCAACCCTGCCGAGCGAACCTTATGCGGCAAGGACCGCCGACCCGCGCCACCACATTTTCAACCAGTTTGTGATCCGCACCCCGCACCGGGACGCCTTGATGGAGCATCTGCGGAGCCGGGAGATCGGGTGCGCGATCTATTACCCGCTGCCACTGCACCGGCAGGATTGTTTCGCCGCGCTGGGATATCAGGAGGGAGACTTTCCTGTGGCGGAACAATGGGCCCGCGAAAGCCTTGCTCTGCCGATCTTCCCCGAACTGGGAGAGCACCGCGTCCGCCACGCCGCAGAGACCATCGCCGCATTCCGCGCGGAATAGTGAGTGTAACGGTATTAGACTTGCGTCTGCGGGCGGGCGGGATCGGGCCAGTCCACGTGGAAAAACACGCCGCGCGGTTTGTCCGTGCGCTCGTAGGTGTGAGCACCGAAATAGTCGCGCTGCGCCTGGAGCAGGTTGGCGGGAAGTTTTTCCGCGCGATAGCCGTCGTAGTAAGAGAGTGCGCTGCCGAGGCAGGGCGCGGGCACGCCCTGCAACGCGGCGGTCGCGACGACCTTGCGCCACTGTGCCTGGAGCTTGTCGATTTCGCCTTTGAAATAGGGATCCAGCAGCAGATTGGCCAACTTTCCGTCGCGTTCGAATGCCTCCGTGATTTTTTGGAGAAACACAGCGCGAATGATGCACCCGCCCCGAAAGATCTGCGCGATCCGGCCAAAGTCGAGCGTCCATCCGTATTCCTTCTGCGCCTCGCGCATGAGCTGGAATCCCTGCGCGTAGGAACAAATCTTCGAGCAATACAACGCCGCGTGAATTGCCCCGATCAACTCCTGCTTGTCGCCCCGATAGGCGGCGTCCGGCCCGGATAGAATCTTGCTGGCGGCCACGCGCTCGTCCTTCACCGCCGAAATACAGCGGGCGAACACGGCCTCAGCCACCGTGGGTGCGGGCACTCCCATGTCGAGGGCGCTCACGCTGGTCCATTTGCCGGTGCCTTTCTGGCCCGCCGTATCGAGGATCCTGTCCACGAGATCCGCGCTGCCTGCGGGATCTTTCTGGGCCAGCACTTCGCCGGTGATCTCGATGAGGAAACTGTCAAGAACGCCGGTGTTCCACTTCTTGAATACCGCCGCGATCTCCGGCGCGGGCATGCCAAGCAGCTTGCGCATGAGATCGTAGGCTTCGCAGATCATCTGCATGTCCCCGTACTCGATGCCGTTGTGAACCATCTTCACATAATGGCCGGCACCGTTCTCGCCGATATAGGTGGCGCACGGCACGCCGCCCACGATGGGCTTGCCGGGCGCGGCGCCCTTGAGTTCCCTGCCGGTCACGGGATCCACCTTGGCGGCGATCGCATTCCAGACAGGCTCAAGATGGGAGTAGGCCGCGCGGTCTCCGCCGGGCATGACGGCCGGACCGAACCGGGCCCCTTCCTCCCCTCCGGAAACACCACTGCCGATAAATAGAAATCCTTTTTCCTTCAGCTCTTTTTCGCGACGGATGGTGTCGGTCCATTTGGCATTGCCGCCATCGATGATGATGTCGCCGGGTTCGAAAACCTTCGTGAGGGCATCGATCACCGCATCGGTCGCCCTGCCCGCCTGCACCATGATCACAGCCTTGCGCGGTCGCGAAAGGCTCGCGGCGAACTCCTCCAGCGTGGCGTGGCCGACGAGGCCGCCGGGCGTGTCCGGATTTTCCGCAACAAACTTCTCCATCGTGACGGTGGTGCGGTTGAAGACCGAGATTTTGAAGCCGTGATCGGCGATGTTGAGAGCCAGGTTTTGTCCCATGACCGCGAGGCCGATGAGTCCGATGTCTGATGGTGTGTTCATGATGGTGTGCTGTGGTTTGTGGTGATGATCCAACAGATCCGTCTGATCTGTTATCTAACTACGCGGGCACCGCCGCCGCCGATTAGTTTTTCGACTTCCCTGCGGGTCGCCATGGAGGTGTCGCCGGGAGTCGTCGATGCGAGCGCGCCGTGGGCGGCCCCGTATTCCACGGCCTTCTGTGCGTCGTTGAACTCCATGAACCCAAACTGCACACCGGATGCGAACGAGTCGCCACCACCGACGCGGTCGAGGATTTCGAGGTCGGGATACTTGCGGGATTCGTGAAATTTCCCTTCGTGCCAGAGAATGGCGGACCAGTCGTTGACGGTGGCGGTTTTCACGCCGCGCAGGGTGGTGGCGGCGACCTTGAAGTTCGGAAATTCCTTCACGGCGGTTTCGATCATCGCCTTGAACGCATCGAGTTCGATGGTGGAGATGTTGTGGTCCACGCCCTTCACCTCGAAGCCGAGAGACGCGGTGAAGTCCTCTTCGTTGCCGATCATGACATCGACGTATTTCGCGATCTCGCGGTTCACTTCCTGGGCTTTGGCGAGACCGCCGATGGTTTTCCAGAGCGACGGGCGGTAGTTGAGGTCGTAGGAAACAACGGTGCCGTATTTGTTGGCGGCTTTCACCGCCTCGACAGTGAGGGCGGCGGTGGTTTCGGAAAGTGCCGCGTAGATGCCGCCGGTGTGGAACCAGCGAACACCGAGTTTGCCGAAAATGTGCTCCCAGTCGATGTCGCCGGGTTTGAGCTGCGAGGCGGCGGTGTTGCCGCGGTCCGGATTGCCAACCGCGCCGCGCACACCGAAGCCGCGCTCGGTGAAATTCAGACCGTTGCGCACGTTGCGGCCGATGCCGTCGTCCTCGCGCCATTGGATGAAGTCCGTGGCGACGCCGCCCTGCATGATGAAGTCCTCGACGAGGTGGCCGACTTCGTTGTCCACGAACGCGGTGACCACGGCGGTCTTGTAGCCGAAGCATTTGCGAAGGCCGCGCGAGGTGTTGTATTCGCCGCCGCCCTCCCAGACGGTGAAGTGGCGGGCGGTGCGGATGCGGCCCTCGCCGGGATCAAGGCGGAGCATGACTTCGCCCAGCGAGATTTGGTCGAAGGCGCATTCGGATTTCGATTTGAGGATCAGGGACATAGGTATGTTGTTTGGTGGTTGCTTTATTCCGCTGGATCGAAATTGGAGGGATTCCAAAGTGGCGCGCCGCATTCCGAGGCGATTTCATTGAATGCCTGGATCTCCGCAGTCGAGAAAAGCAGGCCGCCGTTGCGCGCACTGCGGGCGGCCGCCTGCGCCTCGATCTGACCGGGCAGAATGCATTGTGCATTGCCATGCCCCAGGATATCCCCGATCACCGCCTTCACGTTCGCCGCCTGCGAACGTCCGCCCGCAAAGGCTCCCGCGCTGAGCGCTTCGGGATGGATCACCTGAAAATAAAACGCGGGGGCGTGCTTCTCCCCATCGTCGGCCCATCGGCTGCGCACCGTCGGAAGACCACCGCCGATGAGAGCGGCAACGAGTTCATTGATGAGGCTGAGTCCGTAGCCCTTGTGTGCGCCGAAAGGCAGCAGAGCGGCGGCTTTGGAGGCATCCGTGGTTGGCTGGCCCTGCGCATCCACTGCGGCGTTCGGCGGAAGGGGCTGACCTTCGCGGGCAAGCTGCTGGACCCGGCCCATCGCGATGACGGATGTGGCCCAGTCCACCACAATCGGGAAGCCGACGGCCCCGGTCGTGGGAAACCCCCAACTGTGGGGGTTGGTGCCGAGCGTCGGCGCCTTGCCCATGAACGGCACGACCTCCGCGATCGCGGCGGTGCAGTTGGTGTAGGCAATGTACCCGCGTGAGGCGGCTTCCATCACATATCCCCCACCCCACAGATAATGGAAAGCATTGTCCACGCTCACCTGGCCGATGCCATATTTGTCGGCAAGCGCGATTGCGGCGTCGATGGCTTCATAGGCTGTGGCCTGCCCAAGCTTGCGATTCGCGTTCCAAACCTCGGAAGCCGGGAATCGGTTCGGGATTTTCTCGATCACCGCCCCCGGCACGCATCCGCCCGCCGCGCTGCCAAAGAGATGATCGAGATGCAGCGCCTTGAGGGCGTTGTGGGTGCGGATGCCGTGGCGCGAGGCGTGGGCGCTGAAGCGCGCTGCGGCGCTGGCTTCCTCCAGTGTGAATTTGCGGTGCAGATAAGCCGACTCCACAAGGCTGTTGTGGAGCGATTCGGGAACGACGAAAAATGTTTCGGACATGAGGTCGGTGAGTGTGGTGTCAGGAAATAAGGGCGGCGGGCGGCGGCACCTCGTTGACCTGGGCCAGCGGCTTCTGACCGCGCAACAGGGCAAGCAAGTTTTGAACCGACATCATGGCCTGGCGCCGCACACTTTCGTAAGTCCGCGAACCGATGTGCGGTGTGACGATGCAATTTTTCGCCCTGAGCAGCGGATGATCCGGACGGGGCGGCTCCTCGTCCAGCACGTCCGCGCCATAGCCCGCGACCCTGCCACTCTCCAAAGCTGCGGCCAGATCGGCGTTGTTCACCACCTCGCCCCGGCTGCAATTGAGCAGGATCACGCCGTCCTTCATGGTTGCGATGGTTTCCGCGCGCACCATGTCCCGGGTCTCGCCCGTGAGGTTCGTGTGGAGGCTGATCACCTCCGACCGGGCAAAAACCCCGGCGATGCTTTCCGCGCGGGTCACTGCATGGGCGGCGGCGAATGCCTCATCCCAATAGACGTCAAAGGCGATCACTGTCATCCCGAACGCCTTCGCACGGATGGCCACTTCTTTGCCGATCCGGCCCAAGCCAACGATGCCGATGGTTTTTCCCATGATCTCGTGTCCGGTGAGACGTTTCCACTGGCCGGCGCGGGTGAAATTCGCCTCCTCGACAAGATGCCGGTTCAACGCGAGCAAAAGCGCGAAGGTGTGCTCCGCGACGGTGGTGTGGTTCACGCCCGGACAAAACGCCAGCGGGATTCCCATGGCGGTGGCCGACGCCACATCGATCTTGTCCACGCCGATGCCATATTTGCTGAGCACCTTGAGACGCGGGGCCGCCTTGTCCAGCACGGCGCGCGTGATCACATCGTCCCCGCAGAGAAACGCGTCAAAATCCCCGGCCAGTTCGAGCATGCGGGACTCGGGGAGCGGTCCGCGCTCGCAGACCAGTTCCACACCGGAATCCGCCAACACTTGGTGATGGGGTCCGGGCGTGTCTTGAAAGGAGGTGGTGGTGAGAAGAACGCGAACGGTGTTCATGAGGAATGGAGGGATCGGATCGTGGAAAGCGCGGAGAATTCCAACACGTGTGTGTTTTGTCAACAAGAATGGAGTTGTTTTTTCGCGGGGCCGGTGGACTGGCGGATGATGAGCCGGGGGCGGACGCGCGACGACCGGGGCGGCAGGCTGCTGTTGCCGGGTTTGAGACGGTCCAGCAGGCCATGCACGGCCAGCTCCATGAGGCGGTCGGTCTGGTGGTCCACGGTCGTGAGCGGCGGATAATAATGCTCCGAGACGGCCATGTTGTCATAGCCCACCACAGAGATATCCTCCGGCACTCGGACCCCGTCCTCGCGCAGGCGGTTGATGGTGCCGATGGCGATCCGGTCATTCAGCGCGAGGATGGCGGTGGGGAGTTCGGCGGGCGCATGGTCCAGCAGTTCGCCCGCGAGTTCGTATCCGTATTCGAATGTCTGCCGACTCTCGCCCGCATGGAAGATCTGCAAAAAATCGCGCTCAAAATCCAAGCCGCACCGGGGGGCGAATTTTTTGAGTCCGGGAATCCGCAGGGCACCGAAGGGATCCTCGGGATCGATCCCCAGAAGCGCGATGCGCCGGTGCCCGAGCCCCGTGAGATGCTCCAGCACGAGTTTCATGGAGCGTCCACGGTCCAGCAGCACCTGATCCCCATGCACCGGGTTCTCGGGATCCACCCAAAAACAGGGGGTTTTCTCGCGCTCCAGCATGCGGATCACTGGGTCGCCGTTTTTCAGGCGGGAAAAGATCAGCACGATGCCATCGACCCGCTGAGCCACAAAACGCCGGATCGCGGCGCGCTCGAGATCGGCGCTTGCGCCCGAGAGTTCGATCGCCGCGTGGTATCCTTCCTCGCGGAGTCTTTGCTGGAGTGCACCGGCCCGCATGGCCAGCACGGGGGATTCGAGGTCCTGGAAACAGACGCCCACCGTGTGCGTGCGCCCGCCCCGCAGCCCCCGGGCCAGCGCGCTGGGCTGGAAATCCAGATCCGCGATGGCGGCGCGCACCTTGCGGACGGTCTCCTCATGGACCCCGCCATGGCCGTTGAGGATTCGGGAAACAGTCCAGCGGGAGAGCCCAAGGTGCCGGGCCAGAGCGGCGGTGGTCGTGAGGGGGGCGGTGGGCATGGATCTTGTGTGACGAAATGAATACGGCACTATGCCCGGCTGCCGGCGCGGGAGTTCACGGGTTGCTTTCGGACGGTCTTTGGGGAACGCGGCGGTCGGCTTCGGGGATGCCGAGCACTTTTTCCATCTCGGCGAGCCGGGAGAGCAGGGTTGGGAGTTGCTCTTTCTTTCCCAAGTCGAAGAGGGCGGCGAGCTTTTCGTAGGCGGCGCGTTCCTGCCCGGGACAACGCGAGAGTTCGTAGGCCGCAAACCGCTTCTCGTAGGCCGGGGCATCCGCAAAGGCCGCCGCCCTGGCATACTGCCCGGCTGCGGCGCAATGATCCTCGAACTTGTCGCGCAGAAGCATCGCGAGGCGGTCGTGGAGGGTCCACCGGTCGGGATTGTTGCGGATGCCGCGTTCCAGCAGGTCGCGTCCGAGTTCGAAATACTGCCGCTGGGCCCGCACCCGCAGGGCCTCGCGTCCGAGCCGCTGGTCGTTGAGCGCGGCCACACTCGCGTTCCATGCCATGTGCCATGCCGCCATATCCCAAAACATAATCACCCGGGGCTGAAGCGACGTGATCGTCTCGAAAAGAGCCGCCATCCGCCCCCACTCGGTGCGTTCCCATGCCGTGTGGGCCTTGATCCAAAGCATGTCCGCCACAACCGACCGGAAACCGCTCAGGGCGGCCAGAAACCCGACCTGCCCGAGCTGCTCGCGCAGGCCCAACCCGAGCTGTGCTCCCCGGAAATAAGCCTCCCTGTGCTCCCGCGAGACCGCATGCTCGATCGGAACCCGCAGGGCTCCGAAGGCGAGCAACAGGACCAGAACGGCGATAATCGGACGGATCATAGTTCTTTTGCGGAGAAAATGAAATGGGCGGCCAGCAGATACACGCCCACATAGAGCAGACCGAGCCCGGAGGTGCGCAGGAAGAGCCCCAGCGCGATGTCGTTGCCCGCAACGATGTCGTCCACCAGATTGAACATCTGGAGATCGGGAAAGATCAGGGAGACCATGGCGAGAAACCCCTTTGTAATCCAGGAGACATTGGCTCCCGCCGCCAGCCAGTACTCGCGGGCGGTGGCCTGCAGATGGCCGACAAAATAAACCGCCACCACGACAATGATCGTGAAGATCGACGACGAGGCGAAGGTCGAGACAAACAGGGTGAGCGCGGAAAGCAGACAGGCCTTGAGATAAATAATCGCGATGCCCGGCACCAGGGCGCCCGAAAACGCCGATTTCTTCACATTGGCGATCATTTCCAACGCCTGTTCGTTGGGCGTTCCACCCGCTTCGCGAAGAATCTCAGCAATGACCCATTTTTCACGGATAAAAAGCACCGCGACGAAGAGAACGGACATAAGCAGTGTCGCAATGAACAGAAGAACCAACACACCTCCCAGCTTGCCGGCCAGATACTCGAAGCGCGGCACGGGTTTGGCCAGGATGGTGTAGAGCGTGCGATCCTCGACATCCTTCGGCAGCAACATCGCGGTGGCGACGATGGCGAGCAGAGACGTGAAGATCGACATCGCGCCGAGCGAGACATCCTTGAGCACCTGGAACTCCTCCTGGAATGAGAAGCGCAGCATGAACGCGGAGTTGCCGATGATGAGCAGGGCGAAGAGGAGCAGGAAATAAAACACCTTCAACCGGATGAGTTCCGTGAGGGTGTTGCGGGCGATGGCGGCAATGCGCGAGGGGGAGAATCCGCGATGAGCGGGGTGGGATGGGGGGGCGGCAGGGTCGGGGGCGGCGTTCATGATTTCCGATCGTTGGAGGTGGATTCGACGGGATTGCCGAGCGAGGAAGATTCGGTGGATTCGAGGAAGAGGCGCTCCAGCGTGGTCTGGGGTTTGCGGATGTCGCGGAGTTTCCCGGAAGATTTTTCGACAAGCGCACGGATATCCGCGAGCAACTCCGGAGGCGCGTCCTCCAGCAGAATCTCGGTCTGGTTCTCGATGGAAATGAGATCCTCGAGACGGCCTTCGCGGACAAGCCGGCCACGCGAGAGAATGCCGACACGGTCGCAGATTTCCTGGACCTGGGCCAGGAGATGGGAGGATAGAAGGACGGCGATGCCCTGCTTTTTCAGGTCGAGAATGAGATCGCGGATTTCGCGGGAACCCGCAGGATCGACGCCCGCCGTGGGCTCGTCGAGCACGACCAGGCGCGGTTTCTGAATGAGTGCCTGGGCGAGCCCGATGCGCTGGAGCATGCCTTTGGAGTAGCCTCCCAGGCGGCGGTCCCGCGCGTGCTCGAGACCGACCAACGCGAGCAATTCGTCGATCCGGTCCTGAAGCGCCCGTCCGCCGAGCAGGCAGATCCGCCCGAAGAAACGCAGGGTTTCCTCACCCGTGAGATATTTGTAGAAGTAGGGATTCTCGGGAAGAAACCCGACCTGTTCCCGGCTTTCGACTTCGGAGCTGTCGCTTCCGAAAATTTTCGTGGCGCCCGAGGTGGGCCGGACCAGACCGAGCACGATTTTGAGAGTGGTGCTTTTTCCGGAGCCATTGGGTCCGAGCAGGCCATAGACCTGACCGGGCTGCACCTGCAGCGACAAATCGCGCACGGCCACGAGCTGTTTGCGGCGGAGCGGGATGGGATAGACCTTCGTCAAATTCTCGATGGATACGGCGGGAGTCGGGTCGGACATGATGGGAGGGATTGTTTAACTGCTGATCGTGAAGCCGCGGAAGCCCGGAACGGGTTCGAGCGGGTTGCGGATTTCCCGGGTGATGTGGCCGGCAAGGGTGCTTTCGCGGATTTCCTTGAGAAACGCATCCAGTTCCTCCGGATCGCCGGAGGCCTGCATTTCCACACGCCCGTCGGCAAGATTGCACACAAAGCCCGCCACATCGAAACCCGTGGCAATCTGACGGACGGTGTAGCGGAAGCCGACACCCTGGACATGGCCTTCATAGAATACTTGGACCGCCTGTTTCATGGGAACTGGATCATCTCGGGGAAAATACCAACACGCGGGCATGATCTCCACGCTTTTTCTTTATTCAAGCGCAAAGGGGGCGCAATCTCTGAAGTTTGCAAGGACGTTGCTTGAGGATAATAGGGGTAGCAACATCAGAGATGCGCCCGTGAAAGGCGTTGGTGTCGGGCGTTTTCGGCTTGCAACTCTATACCCGACATCCATGTATATTTACATGTCTGTTTTCACCAACCACCGCCCCTTGCCACCCGGACTGCTCGTGAGGCTCCCCATCGCCACTGCGGGAAACCTGTCGGCACCCGAAGTCCGATACAACGCGCTGCTGGCCAAAGCCAAAGTTCTCGGCTATGATGTGGCGAAGATGATCCGGGACAACCATCCCAGATAATCCCATCCCGCACCATGTCCGACAAAATCATCATCTTCGACACCACTCTGCGCGACGGCGAGCAGTGCCCGGGTGCCTCCATGAATATCCGTGAAAAAATGGAAGTGGCCCGCCAGCTCGCCCGTCTCAATGTGGACGTGATCGAAGCGGGATTCCCCGTGGTGAGCGACGGCGATTTCGAGGCGGTCCGGCAGATCGCCACCGAGGTGAAGGGTCCCATCATCGCCGGGCTCGCCCGATGCACCGCGAAAGACATCGACGCCGCCGGGGCCGCCGTCAAACCCGCCGGGGAACGCGGACGCATCCACGTTTTTCTCGCCACCTCGAAGATTCACCGCGATTTCAAATTGAAAAAAGCGCGCGAGGAAATCCTGCGCCTGGCCGTGGACGGCGTCAAACGCGCCCGGACCCTGGCCCGGGATGTGGAGTTTTCCCCGGAGGACGGCTCGCGCACCGAACCGGAGTTTCTGGCCCGCATCGTGAAAGCCGCCATCGAAGCCGGGGCCGCCACGATCAACATCCCCGACACCGTCGGCTATGCGGTGCCGGAACAATACGCCGCGCTCATCACCTATCTGCGCGACAACGTTTCCAACATCGATGATGCGGTCCTGAGCGTCCATTGCCACAACGATCTGGGCATGGCCGTCGCCAATTCCCTGGCCGCCGTGAACGCCGGCGCCCGCCAGGTGGAGGGCACGATCAATGGCATCGGCGAACGCGCCGGAAACGCCGCCCTGGAGGAAGTCGTGATGGCCCTCCGCACGCGGTCCGATTTTTTCAAGGATCTCCACACCACGGTCGAGATTCGGGAGATTGTGAAAACCTCCAGGCTCGTAAGCCGCATGAGCGGCCTCATGGTCGCCCGCAGCAAGGCCGTCGTCGGCGAGAATGCCTTCGCCCACAGCTCCGGCATCCATCAGGACGGCATCCTGAAAAAACGCGAGACCTACGAGATCATGGACCCGCGCGAGATTGGCTGGGGCGACACCGAGCTGCCCCTCACCAAACACAGCGGACGCCACGCCCTGGTCAAACGCCTCGAACACCTTGGATTCACCCTCAGCGAAGCCGAGACCGACGGCGTATTCCTGCGGTTCAAGGAAATCGGGGACCGGAAGAAATTTGTGTACGATGATGATCTTGCCGTGCTCGTGGACGACTCCATGCTGGGCTCGCAGGAGTCCTACGTCCTTGATTATCTCCACGTCGCCAGCGGCACCACCACCGTGCCCACCGCAACCGTCCGCCTCAAAAAGGGCAACAAAGAACTCCAGGACTCCAGCCCCGGCAACGGCGCGGTGGATGCCGCGATGAAGGCCATCGACCGGATTCTGAAAAAACGCGGACATCTCATCGAGTACACCGTGCAGGCGGTCACCCAGGGCAAGGACGCTCTGGGCGAGGTGACAATCAAGGTGGACTTTGGCGATGGCGAACTCCTCACGGGCAAAGGCGCGAGCACCGATGTGATCGAAGCCAGCGCCCGCGCCTATCTCAACGCCGTGAACCGCGCCCTGCTCGCGGGTCGTCTCCGTAAAACCCGGAGTGCCGGCGCCACCCAATCAAAAAAAACTACCACACCCTGAGTGAACCGCCCGTGATCCCAATCTCCATGTCCCGCCACACCTCCACCATCCTTGCCGCGCTCCTGTCGGCCCTGCTCGTTTCCCGGGCTCCGGCCCAGTCGCCCACTCCGGAACCGCCGCCCACGGCCAAGACCGCCAAATCCAAGGCCTCCCCGCCCCCCGCACCCACCCCCGGGGAAACCACGGCCCCGGTAAAATCCGCCCGGAAAACCAGGGAAGAAAAGGAACAGGAAAAGACCGCCAAACGCGAACAGGACCTCGCGGAGAAGCAACAACGGGAAGCCGCCAAAGACGCGGAAGCGAAAGCCAAAGCGGATGCAAAAGCGGAAGCACAAAAGCAGAGGGAAGCGGAAAAAAGCAAGGAATCGGAGAAGGAAGCCGCCGATCCGGCCAAGGACCGCGGCACGCTGTTGGAGCGGATGTTTCAACGGAAAAATCGCGACGTCCAGGAAGACGAATCCACCGGGGCAGCAGACGCCGTGGCCACCCCCACCCCTTCACCCACTCCCGCCAAACCGACGCCCCGCCCCCAAAAGAAAGCACCGGACGCCGACCCAACGCCACAGCCCTCCGATCCCGAACCTGCGGAACCGCCCGCCCCGCCCAAGCCGGTGGTGAAACCCCCAAAACCAACACCGACACCGGAATCCAAAGGTCTTCAGATGGAGGACGCCCCCGCATTTGTGAACACTCCGGCGGAAACGGCTTCCACACCCTCGTCCGCCATGATTCTGACGGACTCCACCCAGGCCGTCGCCAAACTGCGCGACCTGCGCCACGCCGCGCGCGAAGACGCCGATGTGGCAGCCGCCCTCTCGGAAGCCAATGCGGCCGCCACCGAGCCCGCCTATTTTGCCGCCCGGAAAAAATATCTCACCCTGCTGTACTCGAAAATCCGCGAACTCGATCCCACACTCACCGACCTCACCAAGGCCACCGAAGCCGCATCCATCACCCGGCTCGAATCACGGCGGGAATCCATGCGAACCCTGTTTGAGGCCGGACAAAAGCCGGAAGTTCCCAAGGAATAGCAACCGCCAGAGTTCGAATGAAAAACGCCCCGGAAACACCCCCTCCTTTGGAATGGAAAGATTACTACACGGTAATGGCCCACTTCTACCGGGGCGAACTCGGCCGGATCATGGTGTGGAGACAACGGCTCGATATTACAACCAACTGGGCCATTGTCGCCTCCACCGGCATTATTACTTTCGTTCTGGGCCATGAGGAAGCCACCCATCTCCTGTTTCTCTTTGTGTTCATTCTGGTGTTTCTGCTTCTGATCATCGAATCCCGGCGCTACCGTTATTATGATGCTTTCCGGGCCCGGGTGCGGATGCTGGAAGCCCATGTGTTGGCGCCGGTGAGCATGCGCAAGACCGACATATTGCAGGGAGACTGGAACCGGGTGTTGTCCGAAGATCTGATCATCCCCTCTTTCAAAATCAGCAGAGGAACCGCGATCCTGCGGCGGTTTCGACGCAATTACATCTGGATATTCCTCATTCTTTTCTGTGCCTGGATGTTCAAAATCTGGTCCATTGCCACACCCGATCATTCGGCGGCGGGGCTGCTGGCGGCGATCGCCAAAGACCAGCCTTTGCCTCTTCCAGCACTGGTTGCCGTCCTGCTTCTGTTTTTTTTGGCTTTTGTTTCGGTAACCATCCTGTCTGTGTTTTCCCCTGCCGCAGCCGGGGAGTTTGGCACCCGTCCCATGCGCGGGACAAAGTGGTCGCTTTAACCCCCCTCCCGGGAATCTCATCGGGCGCGATCACCCCCATGCCAGTCATGCCACCGCAGACAAACACATTCCCGACGCTGGAAATTTTCTGGGGTCTGGCGCTTCTGGCCTGCTGCGTGATCATCCATGCCGCCGGCCTCGCGCTTTTGCTGCAACACATCAAACCCGCCGCCGCCTCGAACCGGCTCGGAGCGGTGCGCGGGGCGGCGCTTTTGGTGAAAATCGCCTGCACGCTCGTTTGCCTGCATCTCCTCGAGATCACGCTGTGGGCGGGATTCTACCAGTGGCGGGATTGTTTTGCCGACATGCAGACCGCCCTGTATTTTTCGGGCACCACCTACACCACGATCGGATTTGGGGACATCGTCCTGCCCCCCGGGTGGTGGCTGCTCGGCCCCATTGAGGGACTCACGGGCATCCTCATGTGCGGACTTTCCACGGGCACCTTCTTTGCGGTGATCCTCAACATCCACAAGCAACTGCAGCCCCCGCCGCCCGACACAACCGCCTGATCTGCGGGCGGAAGCGGAATCACCCTGCGGAGATGTGCGCCGTGATTGCCCCGCCGACCCGGGGAGTTTCATCCGGCATGTCCAGAGTTTGCCGGGGCGGTCTGTGCGGCCACCGCCAACGGTGAGGGCAGAATCCTGACCAAAATTGCGGCTATCGGCATGCGGCCAATACCGAC
>DYRR01000274.1 GCA_020718605.1 Chthoniobacter flavus
CTCACCGGCTACGAACGGTTTGAGGGAGGGCTTTGTTACGCCTCTGCCCGTCCGGTCGAAGCATTTCCGGTCGAAGCATTCTAACCCGGCTCCATGAGTTTTTCCCCCTCCATCGGCAGATCCGGTCGGCACGCTGCCCGCAAATTTTCCCAACCTTCAAAAAAAAGACCCCACATGAAAATCCAATTCGAAACCGTGCTGGCTGTCGGCCTTTGCCTGACAGCCGTGTGGTCAAACGCGGCGGAATACCATGTCTCCCCCTCGGGCAGCGACACTCCCCCGGGCGGCACCATCGAGTCGCCATGGAAAACCGTCACCTACGGCATAAGCCGCCTGGCGGCCGGCGACACGCTGAACATCCACTCCGGCACTTACAGGGAAAGCCAGATCTACCCTCCCGAGGGAGGACCCACCGGAACCGCGGACGACAAGAGGGTCGCGATCAAGGGCTGGCAGGGAGAGGAGGGCTCCCCACCGCCGGTGCTCACCGCCATGCGGGACGCCAGCGGAACAGGCCACTGGATCCCCGAAGGCAAAGGCGTCTTCCGTTACACCGGGAAGTCCGACCGCACGTGGCGGCATGTTTCCATCGATGGCAAGCCGTTGCGCATGATGACGCGGGAATCCGGGAAGGAACCCATCTACAGCGGCTCCGCCGCCGAAATCACGGGGCCGGGACAATGGGCGACCAACAAGAAGGAAAACGCCCTCTGGGTTCGCGTGCCGGGGGATGTCAACCCGGGCACCACGAAGATTGAGGTCTCCGACGCCTTCTCGACGGTGACGTTGCCGAGGGACAAGGCCTTTATCACCTTCGAGGGCGTCGTCTTCGAAGGCGGCTATTACCCCATCAATATTGAAGCCGACGATGTCATTATCAGGAATTGCACGTCGCGGAACTGCTTCGGGGACGCGATCAAGGTGTCCGGGTGGACGGATACCCCGCAACACAAAGACGTCCCGGAATGGAACAGCGAACGCGGCGTCATCGAAAACTGCGACCTTTACCACTTCGGGGAAAGCGGGATCGATGTCACGGGGGGCGACTACTGGACGATCCGCACAAACAAAGGGGTCAGTCCGAGCATTTGATCAGAATAAT
>DYRR01000024.1 GCA_020718605.1 Chthoniobacter flavus
GCGGCGGCGTGCGCGCCTCCACCGCCGCCCAGCTTTCCTCCACCAACACCGCAGCACGCAACTTCTGCCGCGCCCCTTTTTCGAGTTCCTTCACCTCAGCCATGCGCAGGCGCATGGCCTCACCCTTCGGGCTTCGCTTCACGAAGTCTGCGTCGCCCCTCCTGCTTTCCTGTCATTTTTTGAAGCGCGACGGCCGCTGCAAACACCTCGTAAACCAAAGACCGGTGTTCCGCAAAAATACAATCAATTTCCGGTTTCCCATTTCGAACTTTGCGGGAAAAAATCACACGGTGGGAGCCGGAGCGGACCCGTTGATAACCCGTGAGTTTGCCCTCCAGTGATTTGATGTCACCTTTTTCCTGCTCGAGTCGGCGCAATGCGAGGCGCAGCTTTTTTCGAGGCTCCGGAGCCAGTTGCCCGAAAAACTCGACAACCTGGGCGGCGAGGTTCACCCGGATCATGAGTCGAGAATCGAGAGCGGATGAAATTTTGTGCGCCCGTTCTCATAGTCGAGAATGGCACGCATGGCATCCGGGTTTGCAAGGATTTCCATCGTTTCAACGATGGCTTCCATGCGTTCGGGAGAGAGCAGGTAACCGACCACCTCGTTGTTTCGGGTAATGGTGATCGGATTGTCCCGGGACGCCCGGACCAGGGCGGGAAAATTCGCCTGCGCTTTGGTGATGGAATATGTAGATGTCACGCTCCGGATACGTAGCGTTGATTTGGCAGGCCGTCAATCCCCCCCCGAAAGCCCGAATTCTTTGTCAAACTCCACTCTGGCCGCTGAATGTGGCCTCAAAGAGGATTCCACGAAAACGATCTTTACGCCGCCATGGACTGGTTGTTGCCCCGGCATGTAAAGAAAATATGCTTTACAAAAGTGTTCTACGAAATAACTTTCTATTTATGAAAAGCACAAAAAGCACAATCAGTTCCAAAGGACAGGTCACTCTGCCGGCCGCGTTGAGAAAACGCCTTGGATGGAAAGCCGGAACAAAGTTGGAGTTTGACGAGCAGGGGGAATGCCTCGTCGCGCGCCCCGCATTCGAAGTGGCGGAAATGAAGTCTGTGATTGGGTGTGCTGCTAACTTTGAACCCTCGAAAACCAGCCGGGAAATTCTCGTCCGGAGCCGGGGTTACGAGCGGAATTCCCTGTGAACACGGCCATAGACAGCTCGGTGATTCTTTCCATCTACAAAGCCGAGCCCTCCGGAATTCTTTGGTTGGAAACACTGATCGCCCTCCGAAAAAGTTCCCGCCTTGTGGCCTGCGACGTCGTGATTGCCGAGACGCGTCCGGCCCTGCCATCCGCTGAAGTCCACCGGCAACAACTGGAAAAGTTGGGGGTACAGTTTCTGCCGATTAACTTCGAGACGGCCTGCCGGGCCGGGCAAATGCATCAGGCTTATCGCACGGCGGGTGGGCGGCGCGACCGGATGGTCGCGGATTTTCTGGTGGGTGCCCACGCCTTGCTTCAGGCCGATCAACTCGCGACCGATGACGTTGGGTTCATGCGCAAATACTTCGAGCCCCTCAACCTGGTGAGCTTGCAACCCAAAGATCTGTAGGGCGGAGTTATTTTTAACCACCGCCGAGGGCATTGGGAATGCCCGAGACGGATGGGAAACCCGGAGGGTGAGCTTGATGGGAATCAAGCGAATCAAATAGCACAAAATGGGCATCGGGCAGTTTCTTCCTGCCCATCCCAGAGCCACACCCGCTTGCGGCATGCGGATATTTTCAGCGTCCCCTTGGTGGTCTCCCGAATCACGATGGTTTTCCACAGGGTCTTGCGGGGCGCCTTCATCAGCAGCCCGGCCAGGTAGCATCTGGCCTTGTCGCCCACGTTGCGCCGCGCGACGTCGAAATAGCCACGGTATCCTTCGGCGAATTCCATGAAGCGCAGGGAGAGGCCCCTCAACGAGGGGCTGGCCCCAATTTCATTGCGGTGTGTGTGAAATGGCGGATTTTTGTCTTTCCTTGCGGGTCGTGTCCGCCGTCAGGAAGGGGGGAAGGGGGCAGTCCCACGCATTGGCATGTTTGGCGCGGTATCCTCTGATGAGTCGCGGCAACCCGAGTTCCCGGGAGCCTCGGGGGATTCTGACGCGCCCCGCCTCATTTCCTTGCACGAAGGCGGCGGGCGCGATAGCCCTACGCGGGTGACCTTGTCCTTCTTCCGACTCCTGCGCATTCTCCTGTGGATGCAGGGAAGGACCGTTCTGGTGCGGGTCCGGGACATCCGGAAACAGTCGCGCCTGCTGCTGTTTGTGCTCGGCTCGTTTGTGCTCGGCTATCTCGGGGTGGGCTACTTTCTGTTCTATCAAGGGTTGCAGTATGTGAATTATTTCCCCGTGGTCGGACCGCTTCTCTCGCAGCGCATTCTGTTTCTCATCTTCGGGTTCTTTTTTGTGATGCTCATTTTTTCCAATCTGATCACGGGCTACTCGACGTTTTTCAAAAACCGTGAGACGGCGTGGTTCATCACGCTGCCGATTCCGCACCGGCAGGTGTTTGCCTGGAAATTCATCGAGGCGATGGTGTTGTCGAGCTGGGCGCTGTTGTTTCTTTGTCTGCCGCTCATGGCGGCTTTCGGGCGGGTTCAGCAGGTGCCGCTCTGGTTCTATCCCGCGGCGGCGCTGGTGTTCGTGCCGTTTATTGTGCTGCCCTCGGTATTGGGGGCGTGGCTCATTCTGTTTGTGGTTCGGCATCTCTCGCGGGGCTGGGTGAAGAAAGCCCTGGTGCTGGCGGGGGCGCTGGTGCTGGCGGCGGTCGTGCTGGGAGTGCGGCCCACCAGTGAATCCACGGTGGGCGGCACGGAGGACATCCTATCCTTCGAGCAACTGCTCC
Organism: Chthoniobacter flavus; assembly: GCA_020718605.1. Taxonomy (GTDB): domain Bacteria; phylum Verrucomicrobiota; class Verrucomicrobiia; order Chthoniobacterales; family CAKUMP01; genus DYRR01. The sequence goes on from DYRR01000024.1 coordinate 2,851, forward strand.
GGCACACGCGTCCGGTGCTCAGCCCCGCCCTGCCCAGCGTGTGGATGACCCGCGCGGTGCTCGCCTGGGGACAGGGATTCGGGCCGCAGGGAACTTTTTATTTCCTGTTGCTTGCGAGCTACGCGCTGGCGGGCCTGCTGCTCACCCATGAGGTGGCCGGACGCTTCTATTACCGGGCCTGGGATCACTCCATGAGCCAGCGGGCCGAAACGTCGCATTTCAGGCTGCACGCCCTCCTGGAACGCGGCGACAGAGGTTCGCCGCTGGAGCCCCTGGCCGACTGGATCCCGTTTCTCGGGCGTCCGTTGCGGGCTCTGCTGGTCAAGGATTTGCGGGTGTTCTGGCGCGACCCGGCGCAGTGGACGCAATTTGCGGTGTTCTTTGGTCTGCTCTGCATTTACGTGCTCAATCTGCGCAACATATCCTTCGATTTCAAAAACGAGTGGTGGGGTGCCATCATCAGCTATCTGAATCTCGCCGCTTCCGCCCTGACTCTGTCCACGCTGACCACGCGGTTTGTGTTTCCCCAGTTCAGTCTGGAGGGAAAACGCCTGTGGATCATCGGCCTGGCGCCGTTGGGGCTCGACCGGGTGTTGTGGCAGAAATTTGTCACCAGTTGCGCGGGCTCCATCGCGGTCACGGCCGGTCTCATGACGGTGTCCGGGATCATGCTTGGGCAGGACTTCGGGGTGGTGGTTTTTTTTGTGTCGGCCATCACGCTGATGAGTGTCTGCCTCTCCGGGGTGGCGGTGGGGTTGGGCGCGTTGTTTCCAAATCTCAAGGAGGACAACCCGGGCAAGATCGTGTCGGGCTTCGGCGGCACGCTGTGCCTGGTGCTGAGTTTCATCTACATCGTGGTCTTCATCGCCCTGCTTGCGCTGCCCACGGTGATGGAACTCACGTCCAAACGCGCGGGAGCGCCGCCCGGCGAATCCGCATTGCTGCTCTGGGGGACTTATTCCGCCGCGTTCGCGATGAGCCTGCTGCTGCCGGTCACCACGATGGGACTCGCCCTGCGCCGTGTGCGGACGATGGAGTTTTGAGCCCGGATTTTTTCAGCTCCTTGATCATGCGCCGGACATGGGGATGCTTCGAGCGGGGGAGCAACATGCGCAGGCTGCGGTCGGCGTCGCCCCATGCCAGGATTTCGATGGTGACGCGGCGCACCCCCCATTCGTTCATTTCCCGCCGGGTGGGAGTGTAAAGATCGATGGTGTTGGTGCCCGAGAGCGCCCAACCGTAGTCATCCACTTCGTATTCCTGTCCGGTCTCAACCACTCGGAATCGGGTTCCCGCCGGCCATCGCGCCCAATCCGCCGCCGCGCTTCGCACCGCTCCCAACTGCAGGGGTGTTCCCCAAGCGGACAATACCCCATACTTCCGGTGATCGGATTCCGTGTGGGTGTAGGCGGTGGTGCGCACATGTTGGACCGCGGCACGACGCAGGGGCGGCTCGAAATCCGGAAGACGCCGGGAGGCACAGCCGGAGCCGGACAACACCCACGCCGCAAGCCCCAGGCAGAAAAGTGCCCTGTTCATTGGAGAAGATCCGGGGCGACATTCAGTTCCCGCAACCGCGCGATCAACGCTTCGTGCGATGTCATGTCGTAGTGGTGCGTTTGAAATCCATGTTGCCGCGCGGCCCCGATATTCTGGGAGAGATCGTCGATGAATATCGTGCGCACGGGATCCAGTTCCAGATCGCTCTCCGCGATCCGATAAATCTCCGGATCGGGCTTCATCACCCCCGCCAGGTGGGAAAACACACCCTTGGGAAACAAACGGAACACCGGATACTCCGCCAAGATGTGTTCGAGGTGCAGGTCGTTGGTGTTGGAAAGCAGAAAGACCGGATACTGCGCCGACAATCGCTCCACCAGACGGTGCATCGGGGTGTTGGGGAAAAAAATCTGCTGCCAGATCCGCTCGAACTCCGCATCGCCCCCATGATGCCCCAGCAGTTCCCTTCCCGTGCGGACGAAGTCCCTGCGGCCAATTCTCCCGCATTCGTATTCGATCTTGAGGGCATCCATTTGTTCCCGGCTGTCCTCGGGCGGGCGGTCGCAACTCCCGCGCAACCGTTCCAGAGCTGGCTCGAAATCAAACCCCAGCAACACCCCTCCGATGTCGAATAAAAAAGCCCCGATCATGACGGCACGATTTCGTTGGACTCGATGTCATCCAGCACAAACCGCGCAACCTGCAGGGCGGCATCCGGCCTGCTGATGGCGGCGATTTGATCCTGCCATTGGGTGAGACGCGCCGCGCCGTTGGTCAGAGCTCCGTCCACGGCGTCGAGGATGGCCGGCACCGACTCGGCGAGCACGCCACAGCCGGATTCCGTGACGAGGCGGGCATTGCCCTCCTCCTGTCCGGGCACCACCTGGCTGAGGATGAGAGGGCAGCGCGAGGCAATGGCTTCCTGAACCGTGGCGCCCCCGGCTTTGGTGATGACCAAATGGGAACCGGCGAGCAACTCCGGCATCCGGTCTGTCCAACCGATCACCCGCACGGGAAAAGTGGATTCGCCGGTGGCCGCCTCGACGTCGCGGCGCAGCGCATCGTCCCGCCCCACGGTGACCGTCAGTGCCACGTCCGGACGCGCCGCCAGTGCCCGGGAAAGTTCCGTGGCCTGGCGTTTGCCCGAATTGATCATAAAAAGCACCTGATGGCGCCCCTGTTCCGCCGGACCTCTCATTCCCAGAATATCGGGATCCGCAAATCTTGGGGACACGGGAAACCCGGTCACGTGGATTTTCGACGGGGCAACCCCGGCATCGCGCATCACGTCCGCCGTCCGCTCGTTGGGCACGAGAAAGACATCGCTATGGCAGCGGTGCCAGACCGAATTGATGGAGATCGAATCCGTGACCACGGTGATCTGCCGCCAGGCGCGGGGTGATTCGTGGCGGCTGACCGTGCGATCCATCAGGTAATTGAACACCGGATAGGTGGAAACCACGGCGTCCGGGCGGAAATCGTCCAGCAAAGCCGAGAGTTCCCGCCGCATCCGGGCGAGGACCGGCAGATTGGACTCGACCATCTGGGTCGAATCGATGAGCCGATAAACCCGTTCCCAGAGTCTGGGCGTGCGGTTGATGGCCGTGAGATAGGCCCTGCGGACAAGCTGATTGAGGCGTCCGTAGTATTCATCGAAGGGATCCAGCAGGCGGACCTCCGCCGTTTCGGGCGCCAACCGCCCGAGAGCATCCCGCACACCACGCGCGGCCGTGTTGTGACCCTCTCCAAACCCGGCCGTCAGAATCAGGATCCGCTTCGGTGAGGAGGAGAGAGAAGGTGCCACGGTCGGAAAGGCGGAATCGCCGGGAAGGAATTGCCCCACCCCGGGGAAATTGTCAAGCAGCGCAAAAACCATTTGCATTCACCGGAAAGAGGGCTTACTGGTGGGGCCTCCAAAAAAAGGGGGCGCACTGGTTTCGACTTACGGTTCGAAGGCCGGATCGCATGCCGAGGATGATTCGTTGGCCTCGTAAAAAATCGAGTCAAAAAAAATAAATGCTGAGACCGAAGATCTCGCTCTCGCGGCTTAATTGACCGTGACGTTCCCGTCTGGACGCCTGCTACAGATGGGAGCGACCGCAGCAGGCTGGTGCCGGGGCGGATCGACCGCGTTTCGGCATGAATTCAATCCGTGGACGATCGGGGGAGTGTGGCCGGCCGACAGGCAGCACAAACCCTAAATCCAAGAGACGGCTACGCATGTAGAAGTTCGATCTGAGGGTCATAAGGACAGGGGTTCAACTCCCCTCGCCTCCATAGTTTTTATAATTAACGACTTACGCAAATCGAAATTCGAAGGTAAGACCAATTGTAAGACCGTATGCGTGGGAAACCATAGCAAATCAGGACAGTCCAGATCCCGGATTTGAGGCTCTTTACGCGCACGCGAGGGACCTCGGGTTGGCGAATTTCTCCAATTCGCTAGGCGTAAGAGGCTGACAAGAGTTGGAGCATTCCGCATTGGCTCAAGTCTGCCCGGGATCGTGAACAGCCAGAATGAGGTAGGAACAGCCTCTTGCGGGTCGTAGTTGCCGTCGGAGTAATGATTGCCCGCCAGGATGCCCAAGAGCGAAAGCCGCCATGTTTTGAAGGCCTCTACCTCAGAGAATTGAAGGAGCCCGATCTTGCGCAGCTTGTGTGCGGCAAATCGCACATTGGTCTCAATTCTCAGGACGTCGGTGGCTGTCCGCTGAAAATCCCTTGGTCGGCATTGCGGAAAGTATTCTCGAACGAATGCGCGGATGATCGAAAGGACGGGCCTTCCTTTGCCTGGGTGAGTGTAAAGATAGTCGAGCAAAGGAAGCATCAGCTTTTGTGATGCCTCATCATCTAACCGCTCAGTTGCACCATTCTGAACGAAATGGAGCTTCCCAGCGGAAGTGACCGAAGGCTCTGGACGGCACAGAGAGGAAAATTCTCGTTCGAGTAGAACCGGGCCATTACGCGACGAGGTTGGCCTGGATCGCGTTTTCGATTTCCGCCGGATGTGCCTCAACGTAGGCCCATGCGGCGGCAAGATCGGCTGCGTTGAGGCCGGGATAGTCTTGCAGCAATTCCCCATCGCTCACTCCCTGGCGGCGGGCCTCCTCAAGCATCCAGACGGCAATGCGTGTCTTCCCGATGCACGCCTCCCCGCCACAAACGCCCGGAGTCCGCTTGATGGCCGCGCCGGAGTGCCTGGCTTTCACGAACAGCACAAAGTCGAGCACCTCGGCCTGGACCGGCTCCGATGCGGACTCGTCAGACAGGGCAGACCACGAATTGACCTCCCCAGTTGCCCGCGCGGGAGAAGCCGGGAGGTCTCAAATTCCTTCTGGCATCGCCCGGTTGGCACTGATACGGTCTGCGGCTTCCGTTCTGTCATCGTGACGGCGGGACCATTCCACCCATTCATTCCAAAAACCACCCATTCATGGCCAACACAATCTGTATCGGTGCCCAGTGGGGCGACGAAGGCAAAGGCAAAATCATCGACGTGCTCACCGAGCACGCCCATATCGTGGTCCGCAGCCAGGGCGGCAACAATGCCGGCCACACCGTGCTGGCGGGCGGCCAGAAACATGTGCTCCATCTCGTGCCCTCGGGCATTCTGCACAAAAACAAGGTCTGCGTGATCGGCAACGGCGTGGTGATCGATCCCGTATCCCTCGTGGATGAGATCGAGGGGCTCCGCTCCCGTGGCATCCGCGTGGGCCGCAACCTGCTCATCAGTGACTGTGCGCATCTGGTGTTCCCCTACCACCGCCTGTTGGACACCGCCCGGGAAGCCCGCAAGGGCAGGGGCAAAATCGGAACCACCAAGCGTGGAATCGGACCCGCCTACGGAGACAAGATGGCCCGGACGGGATTGCGTGTGGGCGATCTCATCCAGCCCGGGATTTTCTCCGAAAAACTGAAGGCAAAAATTCAGGAGAACAACCTGATCCTGAAAGTGCTGGGCGAGAAGCCCCTGAAGTTTGCAGAGGTCCGGGACGCCTGTCTCGCCGCCGCCGATGTGCTCCGGCCCTTCGTCACGAACACCGTGGTCTATCTGCACCACGCCCTGCTGGCGGGCAAAGAAATTCTGTTCGAAGGCGCCCAGGGCACCTTCCTCGACATCGACCACGGCACCTATCCCTACGTGACCTCCTCCAACACCACGGCAGGCGGCGCCTGCACCGGCTCGGGAGTGCCTCCGCACCGCATGGACCGCGTGATGGGCATCATGAAAGCCTACACCACGCGGGTCGGCGAAGGCCCGTTCCCCACGGAGGACGGCCCATTCAGCGACCGCATGCACGGCATGGGACGCGAGTTCGGGGCCACTACCGGACGCGCCCGCCGCTGCGGCTGGTTCGATGCGGTGGCCGCAAGATATTCCTGCATGATCAATGGTTTTGACGAACTTGCCGTCACCAATCTCGACGGCCTGGACGGCATCGAGCGGATCCGGGTCTGCACGGGCTACCGGTTGGACGGCAAAAAGCTGAGCGTGCCGCCCACGGACATCGTGCAGCTTGGGTGCTGCGAGCCCATTTATGCGGAATATCCGGGCTGGAAAAAGCCCACCGCCGGCGTCAAGACCTTCCGTCAGCTTCCCACCGAAGCCCGCGCCTATCTGAAAGCCATTGCGGAACTCACCGGAGCGCGTCTGGCCATCGCCAGCGTGGGACCCAAGCGCGAAGAAACCATTTTCGTCTAGCCTCATGCCGCCCACTCTCACGGCTCCCCTCGCTCCGCCGGTTCCGGCGGACCCCGACGCCTCCAAGGTGCCGCGCCATGTCGCGGTGATCATGGATGGCAACGGACGCTGGGCCAGGGAGCGCGGATTGCCCCGGATCAAGGGCCACGAGGAAGGTTCCAAGTCGGCCGGTGCCGTCGTGCAGGCGTGTGCGGATGCTGGAGTGCAATATCTCACGCTCTATGCGTTTTCGGCGGAAAACTGGCGGCGCCCCGCAGCGGAAGTCTCCGCGCTCATGAAACTCCTGGAGCGGTTTCTGCGGGAGAAAACTCCGGAGATGATAAAAAACGGCGTCCGTCTGCGGGCCATCGGACACTTGGCCGACCTGCCGGCGGCCTGCCGGAAACAGATCGCCCTCAGCATGGAGGCCACCGGAAACGGACAGGCGCTCACCCTCATCCTGGCGCTCAGCTACGGAGGCAGGAATGAGATCATCGACGCGGTCCGCCGACTGGCCACACAGGCTGCCGCGGGTGAAATCAACCCCGCAGAGATTGACGAAGCCGTCTTCAGCGGGACGCTCGACACGGCGGACTATCCCGATCCCGACCTCCTGATCCGCACCTCCGGCGAGATGCGTCTCTCCAATTTCCTGCTCTGGCAGTTGAGCTACACCGAGATCTACGTCACGCGCAAACTGTGGCCGGATTTTCGCGAAGCGGAATTGCACGAGGCACTCCGCGACTATGCGCAGCGCAGCCGGAGATTTGGAGCCATCTGATCCGCGCACATGATGAATCACCACCAGACCATCCTCGCCGTGGATCCCGATTCGGATTTCCTGGAATGGGTGGAACGCCAGCTCCAGAATTCCAAAACCCGCGTCCTCACCGCGACGACCTCCGATGTCGCGTTCAAAATTTTCCAGCGCGACAAGCCCGATCTGGTTCTCACGGAATCGCGCCTGCATCCCTTCAGCGGACTGGAGCTTCTCAACAAAATCCGCAAGGAAGACCCCAACGCCACCGTGATCCTCGCCAGCGCCTTCGTGAGCACGCAGGCGGTCATCGAGTCGATGAAAATGGGGGCGTTCGATTTCCTGCGCAAGGAGCAGTTGCCGTTCAATCTCAAGATTGTGGTGGACGAGGCCCTGCGCGCCAAGGCCGACATGCGCGCGGCGGTGAGCTTCCAGCCGCAGCTCACGGTCGAGCAGCACCAGGACAGCATCGTGGGGCAGTCGCCCGCGATGGAGCAGGTGTTCAAAATGATCGGACGCGTGGCGGCCAGCACGGTGCCGGTGATGGTGACCGGTGAGAGCGGCACCGGCAAGGAACTGGTGGCCAGTGCCATTCACCATTACAGCCCGAGAAGCACCCGGCCCTTTCTGGCCATCAACTGCGCGGCCATCCCGGAGAACCTGCTGGAAAGCGAACTGTTCGGACACGAACGCGGCGCATTCACCGGTGCGGCCAACCAGCGGATCGGGCGGTTCGAGCAATGTGCGGGGGGCACGTTGTTTCTGGATGAAATCGGAGACATGCCGCTCTCGTTGCAGGGCAAGCTCTTGAGAGTGCTGCAGGATGGGGAATTCTCGCGAGTGGGCGGCAACACCACCATTCACGCCGATGTGCGGATCGTCGCGGCGACCAATAAAAATCTGGAAAAGGAAGTGGCGGACAGAACTTTTCGGGAAGATCTGTTCTATCGGCTCAATGTCGTCCGGGTGCATCTGCCCCCGCTGCGCCAGCGCCGCGAGGACATCCGTCTGCTTGCCGAATATTTCCTGTCCCGGCTGGCCGCGCGCAGCCATACCCCGGCGGTGCGTCTGTCCGAAGATGCGGTGCAACTGCTCGAATCCCACCCGTGGCCCGGCAATGTGCGGGAGATGCAGAACACCATCGAACGCGCGGTCATTCTCGCCAACACCGATTTTCTGCTGCCCAAAGACATCCCGCTCGGCACCGGAACAGACACGCATCCGGCCATGGTTTCCGCCGGGGAAGAGATCTCGGTCCGGCAGGCCATCGAAGTTTTGTTGAAAGCCGCCGCCGAGAACAAGGATGTCCCGCTGCTCCCATGGCTGGAAGAGGAATTCACACGACACGCCATGCGGGTGACCGGCGGCAACCAGGTCCGCAGCGCAAAGCTGCTTGGCATCACGCGGGCCACACTCCGCAAACGCCTCGAGCGATTCGGAGTCGAAAAGGCCGCCTCTTGATTTTTTCCCCGTGAACCCCGCCTGTTTCGAAATTGTCTTTGCCGCATTTGCCTTTGTGCTGGGCAGCATCGTGGGGTCGTTTCTCAACGTGTGCATCTACCGCATGCCGCTGGGCCTTTCGGTGAACGAACCCCGGCGATCCTTCTGTCCGCACTGCAAATACCAGATCCCCTGGTTCCGCAATCTGCCCCTCTTCAGTTGGCTGGATCTGCGGGGCAGGTGCGCAAACTGCGGCGCCACCATCCCGTTCCGGTATTTTCTGGTGGAACTTCTCACGGGTCTCGCCTTTCTGGCCGTGTGGCTGCGGTTCCCGCTGGATTTTGTGATTCCATTCTGGATCCTGCTGTCCCTCTTCCTTGTCGCCACGTTCATCGACTTCGATCACTTCATCATCCCCGACGAGATCACCTGGGGCGGCGCCGTGTGCGGTCTGCTGCTTTCGTGGATCTTTCCCGCGCTCATGGAAACCGACTCGCGGTGGGTGGCCCTGCTCTGGTCGGCGATCGGGGCCGTCTCGGGCTTTGCCACACTGTTTGCCGTCGTGGAACTCGGGAAACTGGCCTTCGGAAAAAAGCGGATCCCCATCGAGCCCGACACCGCATTTTCCTGGACACGCCACGGCGAGGACGCCGACCTTCGGCTCGGGGAGGAATCCACCCAATGGTCCGAGATTTTCTCGCGCGAATCCGACCGCCTGATCCTGGAGACGAAAGAGTTCTCCGTGGATGACGGTGCGGTGAACTCGACCGGGCTGGCGCTGGAATTCCACTTCAACCGCGTGCGCCTTCCCTCCGGCGAACGCAACCTCGACGGGATCGGACGCATCGAAGGCAAAGTCTCCGGGGTGGTGATCCCCCGCGAAGCCATGGGATTCGGGGATGTGAAATTCATCGCCGCGATCGGGGCGTTCCTGGGATGGAAAGCGGTCTTCTTCACCATCTTCTCGGCATCCATTCTGGGATCCTTTGTGGGCATCGCCGTCCTTCTCATGCGCCGCCGGGAATGGTCGGCCAAGATTCCCTTCGGACCCTATCTGGCGCTGGGCGCCACGATCTGGATGTTCGTCGGCCCCCGGCTGCTGGAGTGGTATTGGAATCTGGTCACACCACAGTTTTAGGGGAGGTGTTGGAATCCGTGCGAGAAGGGCGGATGCCCTTTGAAGTAAAAAAGCCAAAGAGCGGCTGAGAGCCCACGGGCCGGGCGAAAGCCCCGAATGGGACCTTTGCCAATGTCACCACTGCCTCGGGAGGGAATGAAATGGCCCGGGCAAGGGGTGCCCAAGAAGCTGTGGAACGGATTCCGGGGCCGGATCGGCGCCGGGAGCGAGGTGCTCAAAAAGGGCGCGGAATCCAAGACTGCATTGGAGGCGGCGCTGTCCGTGTTCGTCGATCTTGGGATTGAGGGTGATGGCCGCAGTGGAATACGGCGGCCCGGATTTCATTTCCTGGACGCGCCGCCGCGTCTCCGCGACATCCAGGGATCGGTCCTTCACGAGCCGGTCCAGTGCTTCAAGGTCGGCCCGGGTCACCCCGCCCCACAGGCTGCGCCATTTCTCCGGCGGGATTTCGATCGAGAGCGCTTTCACATACTGCTTTTCCTCCCCGCGCTGCTCCCAATAGGCGACCAGGAGCAGAAACGGTTCATCGATGTCGAACTGCCGCAGTGCGTCGCCCAATCCCACCGGGGCGCCATATTTGGTGGCCTTGGGATTCACCGGAATGCCGCCATACCGCACATTGGCTTCCTTGGAAACGTCCCATTTCTGCGTGTGGGTTTCGGGCCGGTATCCGTCGAACAGGGTATCGCGGACCCACTCCTCAAACACCACTCCATGGTGCTGCACTTCCTCGGCAACGGCCGCGCACGGCGGCATGCAAATCACCGCACCCAGGGTCAGGCGGATGATGGCGCGGATCGCTTGCACGGCGGAAATCCTAATAATAGGCCCGTTTCCCACCAATGGGTCCTTCTCTAAACTGTGAACTGTAAACATCAGGCTTCGACAAGGTTCGGTTACAGTCCGCACGGTTGCTTCCGGCGCGTTCGTGATTGTTGATGGCGAAAGGGAGAGTGAATTAGTTGTCAAGGCAGGATTCGACGGCATTCAGAAGCGCATGAAAACTCCGCGAGCAGTTGTTCTCACGGCTCTTCGAGAAGCGTTTTCATCGAACGTTCCTCCAGCAATAAGACCAATCGACTCATTTTGGAGACGCCCCTTCGAAGAGTCCCTGTTTCCAAAGCGCACCGGGCAAATCGCCTTCTTCGACCAGTCCGCGAAGTGTGTCGCTATCCAAGGCGCGATGGACTTCCGTGAATCCCTTCCGCTTCACGAGCCAAAAGATTTCCTCCAATTTTGCGCCATTCACGAAGTCCGGAGAATGCGTCGAGACAAAGACCTGCCCACCGCGGCGGGCGTAGTCGCGGAATTCTTCGGCCAGTTCCAACATCAAATCGGGATAGAGATGGTTCTCCGGCTCCTCGACAGCAAGCAGCGGATGAGGCTTCGGATCGTAAAGCAGGATGAGATAAGCGAACATTTTGATCGTGCCATCGGAGACATAACGGGCAATGAAAGGGTCCTTGAAACTTCCGTCCTGAAACCGCAACACCAAGCGCCCGTCCACTGTCGGCTCCGCATCGACTTTGGTGACTCCTGGAACCCGCTCGCTCATGATCTTGAGCACACGATCAAACTTGTCCCGGTGATGCTCGTAGAGGTACTGGGCGACTTGGGCGATGTTGTCGCCCCGCGTCGACAGGTGTTCCGCGTAGCCCGCCTCGGCACTCGGGCGCGCCTCGCTGATGTGAAAGTCGGAAATATGCCAGTTTTCGATGAGACTGCGAAACTCCGCCACGACCCGGAATTCCTTGAACTGGCCCAATCCTTTGATGGCCAAAACGCTCGGATCGTCCAGCACATGTTCCTTGCGCACCTCCTTCGCCCCCTCCTCTCCGTATGCGGATTCGTTCGTGATGGCCGAACCGTGGCCTCGCGAAAAATCAACGAAATGCCACGGCTGGCCATACTGGCCACGACGGAACTTTAAAACCTCGCGGTCCACCACCGGACGCCCGGCATCTTCGGCGATGTCCAGTTGATAAGTCGCAAGACGCCCGCCGCTTTCACGAAATTTGACCGTCATTGAAATTGGGCCGGTCTCGCCACGGCTGACCAATTCCTTGAATCCCCCGCGTCGGGCGACCGCTGTGGCCACGTTCTGCGTCAGGGCTTCTTTGAGGAATGTGAAGACGTCAAACAGTGTGCTTTTTCCTGAGCCGTTCGCGCCGACGATGATGGCAAGCTGTGGCAGATTGCCCAGTTTTGCGTCGCGAAACAGTCGGTAGTTCTTGATTTCGATCGATTCAATCTGCATGGGAATTATCAGGGTTAAGGATTGATATCCAACTCCCAAACCACTGGACACTCACAACGGACACCTGGCAGTCGGACAAAATGCCACTGACCGATGCTCCGGGTTTTATGTCTTCCAGTCTGGTCATTGTTTGGTTTGTCAACAAATGTGCCGATGTTCGAATGTCGGAGCATTGGCCCCTTTTCCGGGTTGATAATTACAATCCGCCTTGGCGAAGTCACGCCAATCGTTCTTTTTTAATTTGATCCGCAGCGCGGTGCGGGGCGATAGTCGGGGGCGATGGCCGAGATCACCACTTACACCGCCGCGCTCACGGAATTGCAGGTGCCCGCTTTGAAAACGGCCCTCGGGCAGAACGGATTCGAGCCCATGGAAAAGCCCCACACATTGTTTGCGGCCCGCAAAGGCAAGCTGAATGTCTCGGTCTATGCCAAGGGTCCCAAGGTGCTCGTGCAGGGAAAGGGGACGACGGATTTTGTGACTTTCATCCTCGAACCCCAAGTGCTCGGCGAAGCCAAACTCGGCTACGAGGAGGTCCTGCACCCCGACCGGTTCGAGGCCCACTTCGGCATCGATGAGAGCGGCAAGGGCGATTTCTTCGGGCCGTTGGTGGTTGCCGGCGTGTATGTGGACCCCTCCATCGCGCGACAGTTCGCCGAGGCGGGTATCATGGACAGCAAACGCATCACATCCGACGTCCGCATCCGTGCCCTTGCCAAGACGATCCGCTCCATACCGGGCGTTGTCCACCGTCTGGTGACCATCGGTCCCGACCGTTACAACCAACTCATCGCCAAGATGGGCAATGTGAACCGCCTGCTCGCCTGGGGTCACGCCCGCGTGATCGAGGATCTGCTGGGGGCGCGCCCGGATTGTCCCCGCGCGTTGTCCGACCAGTTTGCCCATCCCTCGCTCATCGAGAAATCCCTGCTCGAACATGGCAAGCGCATTCAACTCGACCAGCGCACCAAGGCGGAGTCCGATCCGGCCGTGGCGGCGGCATCCATCCTTGCGCGTGAGGGTTTTATTGATTGGCTGGAAAAGAAGGGCAAGGAACTCGGGCTCACCCTTCCCAGAGGCGCCTCAGCTCAGGTGAAAGAGACGGCCCGCAAACTGGTCGCCGCCCAGGGAGCGGAGACATTGCGGCTCACCGCAAAAACACATTTCCGCACGGCCCACGAGATTGCCCCGGACCACTTTGCCGCGCCCGCGCCCGCGAAGGAATGGGTGCGCCGCCATTGATGTCCCCTGCGCAAGCCTCAATACGGCCTGCGGTAGGGTGCCCGGCCATACGGTCCCCGATAATACGCGCCGCGGTGAGCGCCGTAATACGCGCCGCCATACGGCCCCCGATAATACCCGCCCGCCGGGTTGCGATAGTAGGGATAACCGCCCCTGTAATAGGCCGGAGCCCCGACGGCCACCACTCCGGGACGATAAACGGTGGCATGGGGTGGCACAGGAGGAGGCGGAACGGGGTTGGCCCCGTAGGGATAGTATCCCACACAACCGGTTTGGAACGAGGAGAGACAAATAACCAAGGTGGCTGCAAAAAGGGAAGGTTTCATATGCTATGGCAAGAATGCACCCGCAAAAGGGAACGTCAAGAAATCATTGCCTTGCCGAATCCCAGGGATTTCTGAATCTGCGGGATGCGCCCATCATCGTGAAAAAGCGAGCCCTTAACTCCCAACCCTCACTTTGTCAGCTTTCGTCCATGGAAATACCAGCTTCCAGTTTTAAGCTCAAGGCCAACGCCCCGGAGGGTCGAAAGCGATTTCCTGTCAGCCCAATTAGTCTTCCTCAGGATTAACGAGAAGGAGCTATGTGAATTGCCCATCCTGTAACAATGAAGTCCGGCAAGGGTGGGTGGCCTGTCCTTTCTGCGGCGCAAATTTGGCGAAGACACGCTGTGAATGCGGCGGGGAATTGGACCCCTCGTGGAAAGCCTGCCCATATTGCGGCAAATCTGCTGCGGCGCGGGTATCATCACCGGGGCCAGCGTCACAAGCTCAGGTGGTCATCGAGGTATCCAAAGAGCGCTGTTTTCAAATTCACAATTCCGGATGGGACGCCTTCAATGGCGTATTCCAAGACGCATTTGAGAAATTTGCCTCTGCATCCACCGCTTCGGAGATGCTTGGTTCTGTATCCCAAAGTCAATTGGAGGAAAAGCTCAAACACGCAGCTGATGCGTTTCGAGCATCCATTGAAACTTTCCGGAATGCGCTGGAGGGCGTTTTCGGCGTGTGTTATGAGGAGATCTCGCAGCTTCTATCCAAAGAAGGGGTCAGCTTTGCCGTAAGCGGCGATGAAATTGTCGCTGCATTGGCAACACTGAGTTCGCTGTGTGAAAAGGCAGATTCTGCCGAATCCAAAAGCAACCTTGAGCAGTCGGTTTCGGAATTCGAATCCTTCCTTCAAGAATATCCCTTTTCGGGAAAGGCCCACTGCATGCTGGCTTATTGCCTTCTCGGACTGGAACGCTGGGGAGTGAAACTACCTCAAGAGGGCACTCCTTCCAGTAGATGACGTTACTTCTCTGCGGAATGATTCTGTTCTTGCAGAGGTTGTCAGATCAATGTTTCAAGGAGTCCTCTACGGGCCACCCAATCATGAAGCTATCGCCAGCCATGTTTTCGTTGCCGACGATCGACTGAGTTTCACTTTTATTCCCCAATCGAAGTACGACGCAGCGATGGCATCCTTCGTGAAACTACATGGTGACGAGAAGCTCGTTTGTTATTGTGACACCACTGTGTTCGGCGGGGGCAAGGACGGATTCGCACTGACTGATTCGCGAATGCTCTGGCATGAGATGTGGGGCACTGCTTGTTCCGTCCGTTATGCCGAGATAGGGAACTACGAGATCGTTCCGGATGGCGGTGAGAATTCGGTCTTGAATTTTGTGACGGCTAATCGTGATAAATCACAGACCTACAAAGGATTGCCGCCGAAGATTGCCAGGGGTGTTTTCAATTTTCTGAGTCTTGTGCTGGCGGCGTCGGCCATCTCAGGGACAGCAGAAAAAACGGTAAATTGAGAAGCATGGCGTGGTCTGGCGCGATATGCGTCTGGTTGCCGACCGTGCCGAACTGCATGAATGGCATGCAGGTGAATGGCGGTGGGAGCATTTTGCAGAACCACCTCAGATTCCCTCCTACTGGCGCGAATTCCACAAGAAAGTCAGGGAGCCCACCCACCTACCGGACTCCCAACCTCTGCTTTGCCAGCCTCAAACTCGGGGCCAACGCCCCGGAGGACGGAAAGGGATTTCATGTCAACCGGGCGCAGTGCCAGATCAACCAATCCGGCTGTCAGCGATACACTTCGCGGCGGTGGCGCACGCGGTTGACGCGCACAACGCGAATCGCATCGGCAATTTCGTAAACCACGCGGTAGTCGCCCTCACGGATGCGCCAATCGTGTTTGCTGCCAGCCAGCTTGCGGCAGCCGGGCGGGCGAGGGTTCATACCCAGAGCCTGAATCACCGCGATGACGCGGGCGTGAATTCCGGACGGGAGGCGGGCGAGGTCTTTCTCGGCGGCGCGGTCAAGCAGGACGCGATACATGGTCACTTGCTGTTACGCTCGGCGAGATAATCCTCCAGCGGGCGGTAATGCAGCGGCTTGCTTCGGGCGCGCTTTAGCCAGGCCACATCGTCGGTGTCCTCCACGCGCTCCAAAAGTTCTTCGTAGTCCTTGATGGGGATGATGACAGAGACGGGTTTCCCTTTGCGTGTCACGATTTCGGGTTCGGACAGTGCTGCTTTCATGGCTTGTAGTCTATCACGGTTCGCCCTTTCACGTAAATCCTGTTTCTCCTTTTCGCAAACTCTTTGGATATTTTTCGATTCTACTTCGGCAATGCGTTGCTCCGCCGCATATTTCGGCACGTCATTCGTGATCTAAATGCCGCACCCGCAAGTGGGAACGTCAAGGGATCATTGGCCGGCCAAATCCCAGGGATTTCTGAACTTCCTCGACGACCCGCATGTAGCGCACACCCTCCTCGAAACCCGGTTCCGGAGGCGGGCCGTCGCCCCGGACGGCGCGCACAAAATCAAGTTCCACCGTCCAAGGTCGCGCCATTTCATCCGGGATCGGCACGGCTTCAATCTGTCCGGGGTGCCGCAGGGAAATCGCATCGGCCAGGTAATCGTAGAAGAGCGTGGCCCGGTCTCCCTCGATCTCGATGCAATCCTCCGCGGGGCCGGTATGGACACCGGAAAATTCGAGCCGTCCCCCGATGCCGTCGCCGATTTGGCAGTCCACGCGCAGGGTGTCCGGGATTTTGACCCGATAGCCCCCGCGTATGGGGTAGATAATTTCCCCCTGGGCGGCGATTTGGGTGATGTCTCCCAGCCAGCGCTGGATCACTTCCGCATAGATGCCCAGGGTTTGCGGGAGATTATGCACTGTGTTGCCAGAGCGGGCTATGGTACAGCCCTCGGGCGGTGAGATCCGAGAGGGTTCGGGCAACCCGGTCACGGTCCTCTTTGTAAGTGACCCCGAACCAGTGTCCGGCGGAAGGCAGCACGGTGGCGGTTGCCCGGCCCGAGGCGAGGATGGCCGTCACCGCGCTGGGTATGTAGAATTCCGATTTCTGCTGCCCAAGGCCGCCCGAAGCCAGGAAGTCGGTGAAATGCCTCTCCAGATGCCCGAAGACCGCGGGGGTGAACCCCCAGAAGTTCATGGAGACGAGTTCCTCGCCCGTAAACTCCCGTTCCCGTCCGGCGGTGTCTGTCCCGCGTATCCGTCCGTCCGGGCTGCGAAGGATTCCGACACATTCCTCGACCGAACGCAGGGTGCGGTCCGGGGCGGCTTCGCACACGCCGCGCGAGACAGCTCCGTGCTCGGAAAGCGTGTTGGCCAGACGATAGGCCACCAGTGCCATCCGAAGATCGTCGGCGGTGCAGGATGTCAGAAATTCCCGCATCATGGAGAAAGCTTCCGCACCGTAAAAATCGTCGGCATTCACCGCCAGAAATCGATCCGTGACGGCGTGGCGGGCGCACCAGATCGCATGTCCGGTGCCCCAGGGCTTTTCGCGTCCGGCGGGCAGGACAAAGCCCTCCGGGAGCTCCGCGAGATCCTGGAAAACCAGATCCACCGTGATCCTGCCTTCGTAGCGGGAAATCACGGTCTCACGGAAAACTTCCTCAAACTCGCGGCGGATCACAAACACGACCTTGTTGAAGCCCGCCCGTGCGGCGTCATGCACGGAGTAATCCAGCACGACCTCCCCGCCCGGGCCCACGGGGTCGAGTTGTTTCAACCCGCCATAGCGGCTGCCCATACCGGCGGCAAGAACGAGAAGCGTCGTATCCATAGGGCGGGGATACTAAAGCAAAGACCCGGCCCCAGGCAATGGTTTACTGCCCCGGAACAGCAATTCTCATTTTGACTTGAATGGTAAAGGAGACTTCCCTTGGAGGGTCAGCGTCCTCGCCTGACCGGGGCTTTCCACCCAGGTCAGGACTGGAGTCTGACCCTCCAGGCTCCTCGGCAATGATCGGGCTTGGGTCCAAAATGAGAATTGCTGGCCACGAAAAAAATGCCGCAAAAAATCGCCACCGACGCCATGAATCGCGGGCGTGGTGGTCC